>CADCDE010000121.1 GCA_902800065.1 uncultured Ruminococcus sp. | reverse complement strand
GAGAAAGCAAAGGCACTGGAACAGGTAGAGCAGTATAAAACATCATATGACAAAGTTGTACAGGATACTGACAAGCAGTTAAAAACTATGCAGGAAAAGGTGTCAGAGAACAGCCAAGCCTTGCAGAATGAGAAAGAAAGAGCCGATACAGAACAAAAGGCAAGAGAACAAGTTGAAACTATATTGGCTATGCTTTCAGGGCAGATTAAAGAATTACAGGGACAGTCGGCACAGCTTAAAGCACAAAACGCTGAACTGAGCAACAGAGCTGAACAGGCTGAAACAACATTTTCCAAGTTGTCTGATGAGTTGATGAAACTGAAATCTGCCTATTCGGAAGTACAAAGAACACTGGCTGACGTACAGGCAAGCAGGACAAAAGAATTAGCCGCTGCCGAAAGAGAAAAGGAAACTGCCGTAAAATATGCCATAGCCGATACAGCAGGCAAATATCAACGCAAAATTGACGAAATGCAGATTAAAATTGATGATATGCAGACAAAACAGGCTGAACAGTTGGCTATGCTTTTCAGCAATCAGAACAACAAAAATAATAACTGAAAACATATCGAGCAGGGCAATTTTACTATTCTGCCTTGCTCACTTTTTTAATACTTTTTCTGCCATATATTTCCAAAATTACCAATTTTACTAATGTTATATATCTATCTTGTGTGACAATTCTTGACAGTATCTTGTTAGATAAAAGGTTGACGCAGGTAGAGAAAAAAAGGTAAAAAGGTTGACGCAGGTAGGGGTAAAGGTTGACGCAGGTAGGGGTAAAGGTTGACGCAGGTAGGGGTAAAGGTTGACGCACTAATGTTCGATAAAAATTAAAAAAATGGCTTAAAATAGGGATTTTTAAAAAAAGGTTGACGCACCAATGCCTTATTTTTGAAAACCCTAAAATATAAAAAATTTCTATTTTAATAAAATAGGAAAAAAAATAGGTATTTTTAATAAATATATACAAACCTGCGTCAACCTGCGTCAACCTGCGTCAACCTATTCCCGGAAACACTGATTATAACTGCAAAAAATGAGGTTGACGCACCTATGAAAGGTGCGTCAACCTGCGTCAACCTTTGCCCCAAAAAGCCTTTCTGCGTCAACCTTATCACAAAAAAAGTGAACAAATCACAAAATTAAAAAAATTAATCAAATTCTTCTTTTAGTAATAATTTCATGCGGATGACTTTACCATTTATTTTTTTCTTGACTGTTCCATACCCCAATTTATTTAACACTATTGAGATTTGATTTGCTGTATATTTTGACAATTCAGAATGATGTTTCATGAATTCGGTTACAGTCATATATTCCTCTTGAATTTTATAGCTTTTTGCCGGATCTTGCTTGTCCATGTTTAATCTTGAAAGAATGTCTATAACCTCATCTTCTGCTTTCATTGGTTTAGTGTATTCTTCATTTCTGCTGTCCAATTCTTCTTTCATTTCGGGATCAAGTCTGAAGCAACTTGCCATTGTTGCACCTTTGGCGATTTCTTCCTGTACAATACGATATACCTGTGCCCACAACTGTAAAGAATCGAAAGTTCTGATTTGTGTATTGTAGTCGATATGTATATCATCTGCTATGGGTACAGTAGCAAATCTGCGGTTACCTGTCTGATCTATCAGGAACTTATCATCGTTGACAGTGCCAACAAATGAGGTCATGCGAGGAAATTTAAGTGTTGATCTGCCGTATGGAAGTCTGTACTCGTCATTTGCCTTTGTCAGCATGGCTTTAACACTGTCCATATCTTTTTTCAAAGTGCTGCCGATTTCGCCCAATTCGCATATCCAATTACTTGTTGCCTGAATAACGCTGTCCTTGTTGCGTGGATCAATGCAGACACCTTCACCGAAATATTTCGGTATCATTGCCAAGTGTTCAAAAAATCTCGTCTTGCCAATACCCTGTTTACCCTTGAATACCAATATCAGATCAAGTGAGAATGGGTGTTCATCATCGTTAAACAAGCCACAGACAGCCTGCATAAGCCATTTCTTAATGATTTCTCTGCTCAGCTTGTCATCTTTGCTGATGCCAAAGATATTGTAAATTTCTTCAATACGGTCTTTGCCGTCCCATTTTGCAGACTTTATCATGTCAAGAATGGGATTGACTCTGTTATTAGTGGCAATAACCAAAAGCATATCCGCTATTTTGTTGGTGTTGCACTTTTCAAATTCTGTCTGCAACTCGTTGTAGATGATTGTCGGTGCCGTTTCTGGCAGATATGTAGCGGAATGTCCCTTGAATCCCGAATACTCCAAAGAATGCTTGATTAAATTGTACTGCACCTTATAGCCTTTCATTCTCATGTAGTTCTTTAGGTTCTCTATGGTGAGCAATCCTGTTCCGTCAATATCATAAACAGACAGCCTTTTTTCTCTTTTTGTCTTGGAGTCGGTCTTTTTATTGTATGCGTCAGGCTCAAACAGCAAGCGAACATCTTTCCAATGCTTGTTAGAACAAGAGTTATGAAAGCACTTGTAACCGCAAGTGCCGTCAGGCTTTTGGAAAATAGCAGCGTCTTTTCCCTTGTGGCTTTCATCAAACAGACAATGTTCAAGAATATACTTGACAGTTCCGTTAGGAGTATGGTCAATGCTTTTGACAGGGATATTGTATTTTGAAATGAATTGCTGTAAATCAAATTTTTCTTTTCTTCCTGTCGGTGCAGAAGTTTGTACAGGTTCAGACGATTTATTTTCCTCAAATTCAGCCGCTAATGCTTGCAGTAATGTAAAATCATTAACGTCAATGGAAGATGGCACAGACGGCTCGATATACGCTTTCCTGTGAAGTCTTTCGGGAGTATTTGCTCCTTTGTGTGCAATCGTTCCCCAGAGTTTGCAGATACGTGCAGGATTGAATACAGTTGTGTCTACTTCAACTTCATCATCGCTGAATTTTTCGGACAAGACTTTCAAGGCATTCTCAAAGACAGACACATTCTCTGATGTGTTCGGAACGTCAAAGCGGTAAACCAAATGAATGCCGTTGCCACTCATGGCACGAATCGGTTCTTGAAAGCCACGTTTAGACATAAAGCTGTGTATAACTTTCGCTTTGTCCTTTGCAAGCTGCAACTCTTTGTCCGAACTGCTGACACCTGACATTCTCTTTGGATCTAAATCAATCAAGAGCCAATGAAGATTTGTTATCTCATTGTCCTTTGTAGTCGGCTGAACATTCTCCATGAAACAGTCATGCTGCTGACGAGCATAGCAGGACATATCAATCGGATTGAGAGTGATGAAGATGTTTGCGGCTTTGGCTTTTGGTGTACGGGAATTCCATTCAGGGCGGAAGTCCTGCAAGGCTTTAATTGCTGTATCAGCACTTGTGAAGTAACCACTTGCATTGTAGCTGCCGTTGATCAAACGAATTTCAAAAAGTTCTTCATTCGGATGTAAGAGATGGATGGCTTTTGAAATATTTTTGTTGTCTAAAACAAATAAGGACATAAAAAT
>CADCDE010000120.1 GCA_902800065.1 uncultured Ruminococcus sp. | reverse complement strand
ATTCCGAACGCAGTGAGGAATCTTCAAAAGATTCTTCGTCGCTGTCGCTCCTCAGAATGACAGTATAATAATTTTTCGTTTTCATCGAACTCACGTTGTTTAAGAATATTTGTTTTTATTGCTTATGATAGGCTTTCTTATATAAGATATAAAAAAGGGAATAATCGTTATCATGGACAGAACTGTCGTCACAAGCACAACAGTAAGATAATCACCTGCACTGTAGCTTGTGTCCATAAGACCTGTATTTAACGTTATCTGCTCATGTAAAAGCAGATGTGCGGTTATTGCAAGTATATTGCTTGTCAGAACAAAAATCAACGCTTCCGAAAGAGCTATTAAAACAACAGTTCTTTTTGAAGCCCCTACTATGCAGTACATGACATTTTCATAGCTGTTGAGCGAAAATACATATCTGAACAGCATTGCACAGGCTACAAAGCTTATCAGAAAAATGAGTATCAGGCTGGTAATATCAAATACCAGTTCCGAAAGACTGAGCATATTCTGAGTATTTTCATTCGGGGAATATATATTTACCTCTCCCCACTTTGAAAGCTCGGTCACAAGCAATTTTTTAAGCTGTTCATTTTCAGATGCAGACATGGAGCGTTTCAATGTAAGAGTTATATCTGATGTTTTGAATTCGTATCGGCAGAATTCACGAAAATCCATATATGCGGTATCAAGCATTACATGACGGCTTTCAAGTTCCGCATTTTCAACAGTTATTTCTGACGGATACTCAAGCGGTGCAAGGATTTCATTGCTTTTATGCTCACTGAAAAAATTTTCGACCTGCTTCCGTACATCTTCTGATGGACACAGTGAATATATATAATTTTCGTCAGAATATGTTTCTATGTCATATTGGCTGTCATTTTCAAATACAGAAATACTGCATGAAATATTTTCTATATTATACTTATCCAAAAAATCAAAGTCTTCTTCTTTTACAGCTATAGATGACGGAATAAATATCCGAAATTGCCTGTTCTGTATATCGTATTGGCTGAGCATTGATGAGAGTCCCGTTATATTCTTGAAGAAAATTATAAATACAAATATGCAGACAGTCGAGCCTGCAAGATATAATAAAACAGTAAGAAGATGATTCGTAAAATCATTTTTTATTCTTGAAGCAGTCAGTAATATCAGTTTCATAATTAATGAGTCCTTTTTCTGTACATTTCGATAGGTGTATTTTTGAGCATAAGCAGGAACGGGATAATTGAGCCGATTATCGTTATAAGAATAACATATCCGAAAACTGCAATGACAGAAAGGCTGTCAAAATACGCCTGTGAGTATATTTCAATTTCGTTTGCTATATTATACTGCCTGTAAAGAATATAACCTGATGCTATGAGTGCAGATATGAGACCTATTGAGAGGATTCCTGATATCATTATTCCAAAGCTCTTTTTCCTGCTGCATCCGCACAGGTAATATATATAGTGTTCATTCATATTTTTTCTGACCATGAGAATGACCATTATAAGCATAGACAGCGTTGAAAATGCAATGTACATGACCGTTGAGGGCATTTTTTCCGATATGGCATTCCATACAGCTTCATTGGTATATTTTACCACATCATCCACATTGAAATATGCAGGGACAAGTGAACCCTCAGAGTACTGTCCGATAAAGTCGAGATATTCTTTTATTTCGTCCTGAGAAGCGTTGTCCCTGAATCTGACAATGAAATTGTCATCAACGAACATATGCTCCAGATAGAAATCCGTGAATTGCTTTTTTGACAGTTCATTGTCAAGGAGAAAAACAGAATTTGAAGTAAAAAGAGCCTCATTCTGTGTAAAGTCCTCGACATCACTCGCTGCACCGCTGAGCTGAAAATTGTAGTAGGGAGCTGCAACTTTTCCTATGACATGGACCTTGATTTTATAGTCGGGCTGGTCGTTGATATCATACATCTGTATCTCTATATCGTCACCGACACGGACACTGCTGTAATTATATCCGCACACTACTGCATTCGGATATTCGCTTTTCTGTGCAGTACCGTCAAACCATGTACCCGAAGAAAGAGGATATCTGAAGGCTTTGTATGTATTTTCACTGCCGAAGCATATTTTCAGGGTATCATTCGTATAAACATCGTATGTACCGCCGAGGTAAGAATATCCGTATACATCCTCGACTGCCGAATATGTCTTTGATTTTTCAAAGAAATTGACATCGACCATTTTCAGCATTTTCTCCAGATAAACTCTGTTGTATTCGTCTATATTTTTTTGGGCAAGCTCCTGATTTTCAAGCTGATAGTTGATGAGAAAGGCATTATAGACCTGTACATATATGGAGTTTTTGAAATAATCACTGTTTATGTAGCTTGCAGACATTATGTTGTATCTGAAAAAAGCCAGATGGTCAGACATCATAATAAGGCTCAATGCAAGTATAGCTGTAAGACAAATGGTTTTGATAATATTTCCCGAAAAGAACCAGGAAAAGAGCTTTATATTTTTCAAAGAAAAATCCCCCCAATATGAATATAAACATACAGAAAGGGAATTTCTGTATGTTTATAGTATATTTTATATTATATTATAGAATGAGGTATTTGTCAATTATTTGTTTGCATAGCCTCTGGCATATGTATTCAAGGTATCCTGTACGAAAGGTGTGTATGCGGATCTGCTGGAGAACTTCTGACCTACGCCTACGATTTTAACTATAGTATCGGAAGGTGTTACTGTTACCCATGGTGTTTCAGACCAGCCTGTTTTCTGACCTGTGTAACCGCTTGCTTTTGAAGCTATCTTGCCTCTTGAATTGAGGTATTTTACTGTACACTGGCAGCGACCTTTCATGCTGCCTGCATTGTAGTGTGTGCCGCCTCTTGCAGCATGACCGTTGTAGTTGCCGTCATAAAGATTCTGGAGCCAGTTCATATCACTTGCTGAATAATAAGTTGTTTTCCAGCCGAACCAACCGCTTGTAGGCTGAAATTGATAAACGTCCATATTTTTTGTTGTTGCATTTGCTGACATAGCAGAAGCACCTGCTGCTACTGTTGCTGTAAGAAGGAGAGCTGCAATCTTTCTAACGATACCTGACTTTTTCATTTTAAATTACCTCTTTCATCTATTAATTTTTTGTTAATTTATTGTTCATATTTTTAATTTTTCCTGAACTTGTTTACAAGCTCATTATATACCCCGAAACCCGCAATGTCAACGGTTTTTTTACGATTTTTCAAACTTTGTAGGTTTTTATAAAAAAGAACAGATTATGAACAAATTTATCGTCATTTACAATAAATTTACAACGTGTTCATATTTTATACATATTTCAGCTATACTGCTATCGTGTTATTATGAACAATTTTTATGCTATATTTCTGTGACAATTTCCAAATGAGCAAAGCTGAAAAATGCACAAACAACCTGTCATTCCGAGCATAGCGAGGAATCTTTGTCATTCCGAACGCAGTGAGGAATCTTTGTCATTCCGAACGCAGTGAGGAATCTTTGTCATTCCGAACGCAGTGAG
>CADCDE010000119.1 GCA_902800065.1 uncultured Ruminococcus sp. | reverse complement strand
GCCTGTCAATATTAATAATAATTTCCCCTCTCGAATACACACTGATAAAAACTGCCTTCGTCAATATGTACTATCTCCAGCCCATTCTGTTGTGCAAGTCCAACATGGCGAAGCAGAATTTTTGCCAGTTTTTCAATGTTATCTGTGACGGGTCAGAATTATGGATATATATGGAAATTCAAAGTAAACCAATAGAGCTGATTTATGTTGAACAATAGAATCTATTAATCTGATATTAGGTTTATTGTTCTGAATATTAACTATATTGTTCTGAATATTAACTATATTGTTCTGAAAATATTTTATATTATTCCGAAAAGCGCTTGTATTATTCTGAATGATAGGGTATAATAATCTTAATCTAAACTAAGGAGTAATTGTATGGCTGAAATGATGACAGTAAAACAAGCATCGGAGCGATGGAATATTTTTGACAGCCGAATCACAAAGCTCTGTCGCGAAGGGAAAATCCCCGGTGCGGTTAAGGATGGTAAATCGTGGCTGATTCCTGTTGACACGCCAAAGCCTGCGGACAACAGATATAAAAAACAGCCAAACAAGCTAAAGCAAGAAAAGCTCCCTTTGCCGGTTGGTGTTTCCGAATATCGCGTGGCGTCGACACAATACTATTATATCGATAAAACTATGATGATCAAGGACTTTTTGGATGAACGTCCTATGGTATCGTTATTCACGCGTCCGAGGCGTTTCGGTAAGACATTGAACATGGATATGCTAAAAACATTTTTTGAGCATAGTGATGAAGATACTTCTGTTTATTTTCAAGATAAAGCTATATGGAATTGCGGAGAACGCTATCGGAGCTATCAGGGCAAGTATCCTGTGATTTTTGTTTCCTTTAAGGATATCAAATTTGATTCGTGGGATCTGACTTTTGAAATGCTAAAAACAGTGATCGGCACAGAATTTGAACGTCATTTTGAATTGGCAAATTCAGATAAATGCAGTGAAATGGATAAAAAGCAATATCGGAAAATTGCCGAGCGAGAGGCAGATATTGTATCGCTCTCCGGCGCATTTGATGTTCTGTCGAGAATGCTGTATCGGCATTACGGGCAAAAAGCGATTATTATTATTGACGAATATGACATTCCAATCCAGCAGGGACATTCCAAAGGCTTTTATGATGAAGTCGTTGATTTTATGCGAAACCTATTTTCGGGTGGATTAAAAGATAATCCCGCGTTAGCTTTTGGTTTTTTAACTGGTATTCTTCGTGTGGCAAAGGAGAGTATTTTCAGCGGACTTAATAATTTAGTTGTCAATTCTATTCTTGATGAAAGCTACAGTCAGTATTTTGGTTTTACAAAATCTGATATTGAGCAGATGGCATTGTATTACTCTGCAAAAGATAAAATGACGGAGTTATGCGAATGGTATGACGGGTATCGCTTCGGTGATACAGAGATTTTTAATCCGTGGTCGGTTATCAATTATTTTAAGAACGGGTGTAAGCCGCGCGCGTTCTGGCAGTCGACAGGAAGTAATGAAATCATTTCGGAAGTAATAGCCTGTGCGGATGAAAGCATTTATGAACGATTGGAAAAACTGTTGCAGGGCGACAAATTTAGAGCATTAATTGATACAGGCGTCATTTATCCTCAAATAAAGATCAATCCTTCATCGATTTACAGTTTTTTGTTAGTAGCCGGTTATTTGAAGGCGGAAAATGCGGAGATTTCTTCAAGCGGTGATTTCCTATGCGATATTTCTCTGCCTAATAAAGAAATCAAAGCAGTATATAATAAAGAAATACTTCAAAAACTTAACGCTATTGTTCCTCAGTCTTCAGCAGTTGAAATTCAGGAAGCAATTTATACAAATGATTCAAAACGCTTGCAGCAGCAATTAAGAAAGCTGCTTTTACAGTCTGCAAGCAGCTTTGACACCGTCGGAGAACTATTCTTTCACGGTCTGTTTCTCGGTATATGCGCAATATTTGACGATCAATACTACGTGACATCTAACAGGGAATCGGGAGAGGGAAGATTTGATATTCAACTGATGCCGAAGAATAACAGCAGACCGGGTGTTTTGATTGAGTTGAAATCGAAAAAAGATCTGTCGAAAGAACAATTGGATACTTTGGCACAGGAGGCGCTGAATCAAATCAATGAAAGGCAATATGATACGGAAATGAAAACGCACGGCATAACAACGATCTTTAGGTATGGCGCAGCGTTCAGTGGTAAGAATGTAGCTATTTGTTCGGAATAGGAGATGAAATAATGCTATCGGTAAAGACAACAGAAAATTTGGCAGGCGTGACGGTCAGCGGAACCTATTGGGATTTGAACGCGTTATATGACGCGCTGACAAATGTTATCGGTGAAGAAGAGAGCTATCCGGAATTTGAAGCGTGCAGGATTCGTGTATTGGGTTTATGCTATGATATCCGTCATGCTTATCAGGGAGACAGAAACAGAGGTAAAATTGAGTACGGAGATGAAGTGTTTTCGTTTGAATATCTGTGGCCTGAGATGGTGTTTATCTATGGCGTATTGGATGAATTTGTAAGATTGTCCTCAGGGAGCCTATGCTACCTGCGTCAGGAAGGCGCTGAACGGTTATTCTATAATCCCGAAACAAAGGACGAGCTCTTGGATCGTTTGCCGGATGATATTGCTTTTGTATGCTATTTCCGGAACTTAATCATCAACGCTTTGCAGCGCACGATAGACGAAAAGCGGTTTAAGAAGATACACAGAGCATTGGAAGACAGATACAGCTACACGCTTATGAAGCGTTATTACAACAACTTTTGTACGCAGTGGGTAGATATTCAAAATGTAAAGTATCTTAAACGTGCGCCTGAGAAAAGAAAAACCTATCTTGCTACCATATCGGAGAAAATTCTGTTTGACAACTCAGATTATGATGCATTGGAAGATGGTGTCTATGAATTTGCAAGAGTATGCGGTGTACCATATTATGAAATCGAATTAACCGATATACAGTATCCGGACGAGATAGAATGGTAGTCAGGAGGATTTTATGTATCAGGTAAAAGAAAAGGATTGGAAACAGTTCCGCAAAATGCTGCCCGAATGGCAGGAAGCATATATGGAGCGGCTGACAAAGGAATATATTGAATTGCTCAGCAGCGACATGCAGGCATCGGACAAGTTTTGGGCACTTGATAAAAGAATCAAGGACGATAAGAAGTGTACCGGCGTGATTGCGAGAGACATAAGCCGTTCACATATGTTTCAGCATATTATTGACTTGATGTATGAAGGAGCAATTACGGTAGATGATTTAAAAGAATTCAGTGAGGATTTGCGGGATACGATAAAAACAAGACAAGAAATTGACCGCAGATATTTCGGAAGCTAAAAAACAGGCTCGGTGCAAAATGCGCCGAGCCTGTTGTAGCTTTACAGGTCAAAACGATGTAATAATTTTTTCGTTCTGCTTTGCGTTCATATTGAAATGCACCGAACCTGTTTTATACCCCTTGCGGATACTCAGTATATTTCAATTTTCCTCCGTCGATATGTACTATTTCCATCCCATTCTTTTGGCTAAATCCAACATAGCAAAGCTGTATTTTTGCCATTTTTTCAATGTTATC
>CADCDE010000118.1 GCA_902800065.1 uncultured Ruminococcus sp. | reverse complement strand
TGCGTTTTGGCTTATTGTAACGGACTTGATTTTGTAATAATCAGGAATATTTCTATGTTGTTTTATCTTTACAAGCCCTGTTTTCGGCAACTGTATGTACCCGTTCTCAATCTTCACAGAACCTTTTTGATTATTGGTTGTATATGATTTTTGACTTCTGTGTTTGGATTTGAATTTTGGAAAACCATATTTTTTAGGATTACTGAAAAAATTATTATATGCCTTTTGCAAATTCATCTGTGCGTTGGCAAGTGCAAGACTGTCTACTTCTTTCAGCCACTCAAATTCGGTTTTGTACTGTGCAGGAGTATTATTCAGTTTTTCTTTTGTTTGATTATAGTACTCTATTTTATCCTCAAGCATTTTATTATAGATAAATCTGACACAGCCAAATGTTTTAGCGAACAGTATTCTCTGTGTTTCATTCGGTTTTATTTATACGGATTTTCTTTTCATTCAGCAAAGTAAATTCCACATATTCATCGAATATCTCCATGTCGAAAACATTTCTTGCAAACAAAAAGTGTGTCAATACCCAAATTAAAACTATGCACAAAATCGCACCTATAACCGATAAAAATGCTACGATATACCTGCCTTCAAAAATCGTTCCAATGGCTGCAATACTCCCCCAAAAAAACATGAAAGAAGATGCCAGCACTCTAAAAATCCAAATATATATCCGAAAAAACCTTTTTGCATTTTTCATAAAAACGACCTCCTTACCATATAAACGGTATCAGTCTGTATTTTACTTTCTGCTTGTACTCTTTATAGCCTGCAAGCCCTTCTTCAAGCACCTTTTCTTCATTCTTTATTCTGCCTGCTATGATAAACGGATATGTCAGGAATATTATGAAAGCTATCACCGAGCCTAATACTATCGGCATTGACAAAAACAATATCAGTGTAACTGCATACATCGGGTGTCTGACTATTCCATACAAGCCTGTATCTATGACCTTTTGATTTTCCTGTACCTCGATAGTCCTCGACAAATATGTATTTTCTCTCAGTACCTCCGCATACAAGCCGTATGCTATCAGAAATATCACTGCACCGACTATCACAAGCCAATTCGGTAATTTTATCCACTGAAATCTGTAATCAAGTCCTGCAACAATGAATCCCGACAAAAACATTATACCACTCAATGCAATGACTGTTTTCTGTTCGGACTGCTTCTCTTTCACGTCAAGCCGTCTTTCCAAGAGATACGGATTTTTCTTCATCAAAATCAATCCTGCTATGAACATTGGAATAAACAATATTCCCATGAAAAGCCATGCGTTCCAATATACAAAACTTCCTGCCGACAAAAACAAAGGCAATCCAACAAGCACTATTCCCGATAAAAATTTTAAAATGCCATTCGCAAATAATTTTTTATTCATGGGATTCATCTCCGTTTCTTGTTTTTAGACCTGCTGTTATTTTTATTGGCATTTTGTATCATGTCATATTTTTCAAATGAAATACCGTATTTCTTTTCTTCCTCCGTCAAGGGCTTTGATGATTTTTTTCTCGAATTGACATCTTTTGTATTTCTCGGATGGATAAGGCATTTTTTGTCAAAGCCTATTAAATCCGTTCTGTGTGCTTTCACAAGTGCCTCATGCACCAAATCATAATTTTTCGGATCCTTGTACTGTATCAAAGCTCTCTGCATAGCCTTTTCATGCGGATCATTCGCTACATAAACTTTTTCCATAGTCCTCGGATCAACTCCTGTATAATACATACACGTTGATATAGTCGAGGGTGTCGGATAAAAGTCCTGAACCTGTTCGGGCATATATCCCAAATCACGCAAATATTCCGCCAATGCAATAGCCTCTTTCAGCGTAGAACCGGGGTGTGATGACATCAGGTAAGGCACTAAATACTGTGGCTTGCCTAATTTCTTATTTATCTCTGCATACTTTTTACAAAAACTTCTGTAAACACTGTTTTCGGGCTTTCCCAATTTCTGCAATACAGTATCGGAAATATGTTCGGGGGCAACTTTAAGCTGTCCACTAATGTGATACTGACACATCTCTTTGAAAAATGTATCGTCGGGGTCTGCCATGATATAATCAAATCTTATTCCTGAACGGATAAAGACTTTTTTCACTCCGTCAAGGGAACGAAGTTTTCTTAATAATTCCAAATAATCCGTGTGGTCAACTGTAAGATTTTTACACGGTTTAGGAAATAAGCATTGCTTATTGGGACAAACTCCCTTTGTAAGCTGTTTTTGGCATGATGTATGTCTGAAATTAGCTGTCGGTCCTCCAACGTCATGTATATATCCCTTGAATTCGGGATCTTTTATAATTATCTTCGCTTCATCTATGATAGACTGATGACTTCTTGTTTGAATTATTCTTCCCTGATGAAACGTCAATGCACAAAAACTGCATCCTCCGAAACAACCCCTGTTGCTTATCATACTGAACTTAACTTCCTTGATAGCATCAATCCCACCGTCTTTTTCATAAATCGGGTGATAAGTCCTCATATACGGCAAGGCATATACCTTGTCCATTTCCTCCTGTGTCAGGGGCTTTGACATGGGATTCTGCACAACATATACATTATCATACGGCTCAACCAATATCTTCCCCGAAAACGGATCGGTATTCGTATACTGAATATAGAAGCTCCTCGCATAATTCAGTTTATCCGCTTTCAAATCCTTATATGACGGCAGTTCGATATAATCATATATATTATCAAGACTTTTGGTTTTATACACCGTTCCATTGATAAAAGTTATATCTTCAACAGGAATGTTATTATTTAAAGCGTCTGCAATTTCAACAATAGAATGTTCTCCCATTCCGAATGATACTATATCCGCCTGTGAATCAAGCAATACAGACCGTTTCAGACAGTTATCCCAATAATCATAGTGAGCCATTCTCCGCAAACTTGCTTCTATTCCTCCGACAATTATCGGTTTATTTTTGTAAGTCTGTCGGATAAGATTTCCATAAACAACCGTTGCATGGTCAGGTCTTTTTCCCATTACACCGCCAGGTGTAAAAAAATCCTTTGAACGTCTTTTCTTTGACACGGAATAGTGATTTACCATTGAATCCATATTTCCTGCCGAAATCAAAAATGCCAGTCTCGGTTCACCGAATACATTTATACTTTCGGGATTTTTCCAATCAGGCTGGGCAATTATCCCAACTCTGTAGCCTGCACTTTCAAGAACTCTGCTTACTATTGCAGGACCGAATGACGGGTGGTCAACATATGCGTCACCTATCACAAACGTGAAATCAACATATTCCCACCCTCGTTTTATCATATCGTCTCTTGATATCGGCAAAAAATCATTCATTCAGAATCCTCTCCCATTCAGGCTGTTTAAATCCAACTAATACAAAATTTTCTCCAACAAGTAACGGTCTTTTTACTAACATTCCGTTTGTTGCAAGGAGTTTTAATTTTTCCTCGTCACTCATTTCAGCCAATTTATCTTTCAATCCCATTGACTTATAAATTAAACCGCTTGTATTGAAAAATCTCTTTATCGGCAGACCACTTTTTTCAGTCCATTCCTTGAGTTCATCATAACTCGGATTATCCGTTTTTATATCCCTCTGCACATACTCT
>CADCDE010000117.1 GCA_902800065.1 uncultured Ruminococcus sp. | reverse complement strand
GACCGCCCCATGTCACTGAATGAAGCTATGACTAATGCCGAAACACTTTATTACAATTCCGCTTTAAGAATGTTCCGCACTATCAAAATCGGGGAAAAAGTCAAGAGTGAGAAGCTGTAAACTTCTCACTCTTTTTATGACTGCATTCATTTTAACCTAAATGGGCAATTCATCCCACCGCCTTAGAGGCGGGGGACTTCTTGCCCATTTAGGTTAAACCATGATCTTATTTGCTCTCCGTTTTCTGATGATCAAATACAAAATGCCGCATAGAGCGGAACCGTCTTTTTACCGTCCTCAAAGCCGAAGTTCCTTGATGAAAGCTTTATTGCATATTCCGGCTTGTAGGTGTCGATATAGACTTTCAGGCTTTTTGCTTTGGTATTATCAGCAGACTTCACCTCAACAGGAATGAGCTTCCCTTCCCGCTGAATGACAAAATCCACCTCTGCACCACGCTCTGATTCCCAGTAATACGTCGTATAACCGTTTATCAAAAGCTGTACATTGACATAGTTTTCAGCCATACCGCCCTTGAAATCATCAAGTTCCTCACTCATATATAAAATGTCGTCTGCGGACAGATCCTTTTTAGCGCAAAGCAGTCCTGTATCTGACACATATATTTTGAACGCATCAATATCACGATAGTTTTCAAGCGGCTTCTTTATCTGCTCCGCCTTATATACCTGTGAAACAATTCCTGACAAGCAAAGCCACTCTATTGCATTTTCAAATTCCGATGCCCTGCCGCCCTTTTTCACAAGCTTATACTGGAACCTTGTATTCTTCTTTGAAAGCTGAACAGTGATATTATCATAGACCAGCCTTGTTTTCTTTATCTCATTCAGATTATTGTACTTGCTCATGTCATTCAGATAGCTCTGGAGGATCGTATCCTGAGTGTGACGGACAAGGATATGATCCTTTGTTTCAGCAAACTGCTTCACGCATTCCGGCATACCTCCGACAACAAGATACTGACGGTACAGCTTCATTGCGGCATCGTGAAGAGCAGACGGCATCGGAGAATCTGATACAAAGCAGTCTTTTATCTGACCGACAAGATATTCCTCACCCATCGCAAGCAGAAATTCCTCCATATCCATCGGGTACATTGTCCTGATGTCCACCTTACCAACAGGAAAAGAAAACCTTGCCCGATTCACAGCAACTCCAAGAAGACTTCCGGCAACAACGATATGATAATCCGGAGCTTCCTCGCAGAAGTATTTCAGAGATGTCAGTGCTCTCTCGCAAAGCTGGACCTCATCAAAAATAACAAGGGTTTTTTCGCGTATTATCGTCTGTCCGGAAATATGCGACAAAACAGGTATCAGATAATCAGGGCTTATGTTATCCTCAAAGGTAGTGCTCAGTTTAGGATCAGTTTCAAAATTAAAGTAGGCAACATTTTCATAACATACTCTCCCGAATTCAAGCAGAGTATAGGTCTTCCCCACCTGTCTTGCACCTTGCAGGATAAGCGGCTTACGGTATTTGCTGTCCTTCCAGCTTTTCAGATACTCCATTACCTTTCTGTACATTTCCATACCCTCTTTCACAGTATTCTTTTTAATATTATAATAAATATTCGTGTAAATATCAAGGGTATTATCTGAGATTTTTACATTAATTTGCACGATTGTGGTTTTTGCAAAAAGAATATAGCTGATATTTTTTTATTGTATCATAATCAAAAATATGATATAATTCACATATAAAATGAAAAGGATAGTGATGATAATGTCACAGGAAATAAACAAAAAATAATCTTTTTCGATATTGATCTATTGACTGCTCCTGCAAAAGAACAAAAAACAGATAATTCTGATTCAATACAGGAAACCTTCAAAAAGCATTGTATCCATACAAATACACCTGATGATCTTCATTCTTTGAACGATGATGAAATTCTTCTGCTCGATCAATGGAATAGTGATCTTGCTGACAAACTTCCGGATATTGTAGGCTACGTGTTTGTCAAGTAAACCCGCTAAATAAAGTCAATAGGTAAATCAAAGAAATTTGAAATTTTTGAAGGCTAAAAAAGAGTACAAGAAACCGGAGCATCAAAAAAACAATTTTTTTAATGCCCTAAAAATCAGAAGAAAAAGAAATCAAAAATCAGATAGTAAGCTCAATATCTATCTGATTGTAAAGTTCGGTAACTCTGCCATAATAGATTCTCAGGAATTTGTTAAGACCGGCAATCATTGCTTCTTTAGCTGATTTTCCTTCTGAACGCTTTTTCTGAATAAAAGAATATACAGGATCATCGTCCGGCTGATGCTGAATAAGACATTGCATTATTTCGTAGCCTGTTTTACGCAGATATGAATTTCCTCTTTTGGAAATATGCCTTTCAGTCGCAAAGAATGAACCTGATTGATAAGGCGGAGCATCAATTCCAGCATAGGCAATAAGAGAATGCTTATTTCTGAAACGGCGAACATCACCTATCTCGGCAATAACTCTGGGAGCCAGCGTATCACCGATGCAGGGCATATCACGAACAACAGAATATTCAGGCAGGGACTTGGCAAGCTGTTGCATTTGTGTTAAAATGGTGTCACGGGATATTTCAATCTGATGAACTACCCGTACCGCTTCTTGAACTACGATTTTGGTGGATTGGGAGTTTGGAAGCACAGGGATACCGTTTTGAGCTGCGACAAGGATTTCCTTTGCCAAACGTTCGTACACACGGTATCCCTGTTTCTTTGCCCATTTACAGTAATCAGCCGTAAATCTTTTCTCTCCCATAGAAAGAATACGTCCGTAATGCCAATAACGTGATACGAAGTCTGTCAGCTTATGATTGCTTTTGCTGTCGCTCATCTATCTTATCGGTTTTAGCCCTGCGAAGGCTTTGAGAACAATACTTTTTCATTCTTAAAGCGTTCACAGTACAGACAAAGATACCATTTTCAACAAGCAGAGTTACCACAGGCAAGTGATAATGTCCGGTATCTTCCAAAATGGCACGGGTTTCTTCTTTGTAGGCTTCGAGCGTATGAACAAGTGAAAGTACACTTTCAACCGTATGAAGCATTTTGAACGGAGCTTTCAATATTTCTCCGCCCGGCTTCATAATGCAAACCGTACTTTCACCCTTAGATACATCAATTCCAACACTTATCATTACAATTCCTTCTTTCAATTATGATTTTTTGTAATGTTCCACACAAGAGCTTGTTAAAATTCATTTTGGTTAGTGACACGAATGCAGCTCATATTTTCAAGCTGAAACAACCTGCTTAATCGAATCTTATAACAAGATGGTGGCTGATACTTTACTTTGCGAACGCTAAGTTCAAGTGTTTAACCATCAGACCATTACCATCTCATTATAACAAAAACAAGCATAGTCTTGAACCAACTTCCATTGGCAGAGACTATGCTTATATTGTACCAAAGTGTTTAAAAGATAACGATCTCCTATTTTACAAATACTAGCAAAAAGAGCTATCCGATTCAAATACGAATCAGATAGCTCTTATTTTTATACTGTTGCCGATAATCGAGAAATGTTGCCAAATCGTTGCCATTCGGCTTAACTATGCCACGAAAAGCACGGTATTACGCCGTTTCAGCAAGCGTTTGCATTATTCCCACTCAATAGCTGTCAGCGTATATCAGCTTGAAATCAGTACTTTTATATCTTTTAAAGAAATGACTATGTACATTTTTTTACCCTATCCATATCGTTTCAGAACTTTTTAGAACCAAATCAGAACCGGTCTATACAACAGAACCACATCATTTATGCTTTCTTTAACTCATCCATAAGGGCACGTCTGTTTTTATATTTTACCTGCCAGTCGGCTTTGATTTTCTCAACCGCACTTTCACCGCCTGTAAATTTCTTCATACGCTTCAATATGCTTACCCATTCCTGATATGTTTTTCTGTCGGCAGTCTGAACAGCGGTTTGATTGAGATATTTTTCATACATTCCAACCACTTCTTCAGGATAAAGATTTCCCAACACATTATCATACTTCATCAACAAATATACAGAAGATTTCAATACTATTTTCAAAAGCTTATCATACATCTTTTCTTCATAGTAAATTTCAGGCAGATGTCGTTCATAGATTTCTTTGAAAATCTTTTCCCTCTCAGAAAACCATTCATTTTCGGAATACAGTTTCTTCAACTCTCTGTACTCGCTAATATTAAAATCCTTTATCACCAACTCCCAAAGCTGTTTATGATATTTTTCATGCTTTCCTGTAATTTTATAAAGTCCTTTCAGCTTTTCCTTAAAATCATGTTCTGTCCATACAGACGATTTTACATCATTCATGCTTTTTTCATATATATCTATCGCCAAATCATATTCCTTTGATAAAACATACTGTTCTGCAAGCCACTTTCTTATTTCTATATACTGCCAATTTTCCTTGCAGTAATTTTCTATATCCGTGAAATTTTCTCCGTCGTCATACATCATACGCAATTTTTTGATAATCAGTTCCGTCAATTTATAATCGGAATAGCTGCTATTATTTCTTTTCAGCTTATCGACCTGATATTGTATATAATCAAGTATTTTCTGCAAATAAGGCTGTTCCTTGAAAGTCGAATACATAAATTCTTCAACATGATAACCGACATTCCTGTCGTGAAATTCATCTGCCATTTCAAAAACTTTTTCCAAAATATTATCTTTTATTTTTTTATCTGCAAGCTCAACAATATCTTTCCAGAAT
>CADCDE010000116.1 GCA_902800065.1 uncultured Ruminococcus sp. | reverse complement strand
GACAGGCATTGTCACTTATGAAATTGAAGCAACGGCAAATTATTATCTTGTTCCGAAAGACTATACCGGTGTTTTTGTTGGAATAGGAATTTTGATAATGGCGGTTGTGTTCGCAGCAGTGCTTGTTGTTATCGTCAGAAAAAAGAAAAATTAGGGATTTTGAAAGCTTTATTCTCAAAGAAGGTGATTCCAATGTTTTAAGTAAATTTTTAGGGCGTTTTAAGGGGGTGAATTTTTTGAAACTTACGGACAAGATAAAAACAAATTTGATAACTGCCCTTGTTGCAGGGTATTCCGCCTTGACAACGGGCATAAAAGTCAATGCCGCAGGAGATTTGAAAGGTGTCACAAACTCTGTAACGAGTTCAATCAAGGACATTGTGAACGTCATCACACCTGTAGCATGGTCGGTGGTGATTCTGGTTATTGTCATAATAGGCTGTGTACTGCTCTGGGGCGGCGACAAGGCGAAAGAAAAAGTGAAGTCGCACATTACGGCAATCGTTGTCGGTTGTATTCTCATAGCCGGTGCAACGACTATTGCGAATTGGTGGACAGGCACTTTGACGGCTAACTTCAAGTAAAAAAATTGTGGCGAGGGATTGACCTTGCAGAAAGGGTGAAAAAATGATGTCAGACCTGATTTTTCAGGACAGGGTACGAAAGCATGAGATTGCTAAAAGAGATGAAAAACAAAGCCAGATATTGAAAATACAGCGTTTGATGGGGGTAATCATTCACACGATAGAACCTCTTTGTGCAGGGCTTGCTGGGACATGGGTAATCAACAGTTCAAATGATGTTGCGGTCAATTTGATGACCGACAAGACATTTCAGTCCCTCAGCCGCAGTAATATTTTCAATAATGCTATGCGTTCCATGTCGTTCAATATCGTACAGCTTTTCAGAGTGTTTTTGGACGGTTCAAATGCGGTTCTGGACAATGTTTACAGGATGTTTTCGTTTTACGACAGTACAAATGTCAACAGTTATATCAATAATCTGCTTGGATTTTTATGGATACCGTGTTTGATTTCACTTCTGACACTGGGATTTATTCTGATATTCAACAGTCAGAACCGACCTGACGGAAATAAAATTCTGCAAAACGGCTTGATTATAACGATTTTGATAACGGGATTGCCTGCCTTGCTTTCGACAACGGTTTCCATGACACAAACTTTTGTCAATGCAGATTTTAACAGCCGTGGACAAAATCGGTCCGCACAAATCATTGCATCGTGCCTGAGTGCCTGACGGATTATGAATATCTGTATGATTGGAATGAACAGAAATTTGTCGTGGCAGATGAAACGGTCAGAAATACATATACGGCAAGCGGAGATTATCGCAGAGTCAACTATATCGACATCAATGAAACGATACGCTATGACAACGCCGGAAATCCCGACAGACCGAATTGCAGCAAATGGGACGATAAAAATAAAGTGTGTGCATTATGTACAATCGTGACGATGAAAAGTGACGGTACATATCAGTGCGAGCATATAGATGAGCCTCAATGGTGGGAGTTTTTCAGTGATTCATACTATTACCGTTATGACATGGATTATGTGACTTGTCTGATCACCCTCGGAGCTATGTCGGTAGCCATCATATTTTCGGCTATAAAAATTGCAAGGATTTTATGGGAACTGGCAATTTACAGAGTGCTTGCAATGTTCTTTTCGCTTTCAGATTTGCATAACGGTGAAAAAATCAAGGAGATTATCAAAGCGTTTGCAGGAGCATTTGTGGTGATAGTTGTAAATACGGTTCTGCTGAAATTCTTTACGATATTTTCAGGCTGGCTCTCCAACCAAAATATAGATGGCTTTTCAAAGTCCGTTATGTTGGTATCGGTTGCGATTGCTGTAATTGACGGACCGAATTTGTGCCAAAAATTGATAGGTGTCGATGCAGGCATACGTTCTGCGGCGGCAACTGTCGGTGCAATGTATATGGTTGGCAAAGGTGCGGTCGGTGCCGGAAAATTGGGTGCAAAAGGCGGAAAACATCTCGCTGAATTCGGAAAGGATACTGCAATGAAAGGTGCCATGATAGGTGGATTTGCGGTAGGTACAGGTGTAAAAGCGGTTGATTCTTTGAAGTCTGCGAAATCCGAACACAATAAACCGAAAGATCAGAGAAAAGCTGAAAAAGCACAGCAAAAATCCGATAAAAAGCAGGAACAATCCAATAAAAAGTCCGAAACCAAAAAGCAGAATATGAATGATGCGATAGGCAGACAGGTTGCTAATGATGCACCGAAGAATATGAAGTCAAATCCGAGCTATACCTCAGACAGTATTGATACATATAAGAAAGCAGCCGGAAAGATTCCCGAAAATAAGGGCATGAATGACCAACAGTTGACGGATATGGCTGAAGATGCTTATCTGCATACGCATGGTGAACAGCTTGTCAGTGATGCGGCGAATATTCAGGATGAAGCTGCTGCCAACGGTAAGGATATGACGGAAAAGGACGCTTTGACATCAGCATTTGCAGGTAAACATAGTGATCCGAAATCTGTTACATCTGACGGCACATATCAGAATGCAACACAAAGCTCGAAAAATAAGGTTGACAGTCTGAAACAGTCGCAGGAACAGCAGGGCAATACAATAGAATCTGCAAGGCTTGAAAATTACGCTAAAATCGGCAAAAATGCCAGATCGCAGAAAAACAGTGGCAATTATCAGGATATGTCGGAAGTGCAGGCACATACTGCCGAGGCTGCCAAATCGCATGGCAGAAAATACGATCCGTTTGTACCGTCCTCGATTGAAAAAGTTGACGCTTATCAGGGAAATATGTCTGCCGCATTGGAGCATAAAGATGAAATCGTTTCTCATGCACAAGAATATATCCAAGAGCAAAAGCAGGCAGGTAAAAATATTTCCAATGAACAGGCGATTGCCCATGTTGTGGCCAATGAAAGTGACTATGATATGGCATATGGTTTTGATAATCAGTACGCAACGGATATTGCCGAAACGATAACTGCTTCCAACAATCACGAAAAATCGAAAAGTGGTTCTGAACAGCGTGAGGAAAGAAGCAGAAATATCAACGGCAATGCGAATTTGAACAGAAATCTCGGCAATGAAAAGCAAAATCATAATAAGCCAAAGCAGTCCATTATAAATGCTGCAAAACAGGGTTATGAATTTGGCAGACGAAAAAAGAAATAATAAAAAACGGGTGCATATTGCACTGACGCAGATATGCACCCCCATTTTTAAGAAAGAAGTGAAATGTATATGTTATTGTTTGGAGTAGGATTTTTCATTGGAATATTTTCGGTAATGACCTGTATGAGCTTTATGAAAATATCCGCATCAAGCGACGTTACAGCCGCAAAATTATTTGAAAATACGAGTAGGTGATGTCATGTATATCATGCTGAAAGAACTTGACACGCCTTTCAAGATAAATAAGTTCATATATGCCCTTGATTTATTCATACTTGCAGGATTTACGGGATTAGGGGCATTGTTTCAGGAAATGGTCTTTTCAAAGTTGCAAGTGGTATTTTTCATATTCAACTTTCTGACGGGCTGTTTTTTAACGGCACCGTCATTTGCCAATCCGCAGAAACGCAATTTTCAGTCGATATTTATTCTGCTGCGAAAAACGCAGAATCGGACTGTATATTACTCTTTACCTGTCGAGTATTCAAGAAATGATACGATAGATTTCCACCAAACTTGAAATTATATTCCATAAATATTTTTTAATAGCTGTATAATTTCAGAACTATGTATGTTGGATAATTTCAGGTTTTTTAACTCTGTATCAGTTACGGAAAATTGCTCTATAAAAATTTTCATATCTTCTTTTACTTTATTTGGAAGTTTAACTGGTGATAATGCCAATTCAGAAGCAATACGTAAAACATCATTTCGATGTTTTCGGATATTTTTTGAATCTATTGGTATATTTTGTTCTTTCTTGTTTTGTAAGTCAAGCCATGCTTTGACCTTGAACGGGATAATCCACTCAGGCTTTAATATCGAAATCCCATTTATTACATCACGCCCCTCAAGTAATGCCTCATAATATGATTCATCAAGAAGAATAGCAGAAAGACTTGAAATACTGTCATCAATGTGAATAGGTGTTAAAACAGAATCGGTATTCAAATTCCATTCTGTTCTTGAAAATAATTCCAACATGGAGGGATACCCCTCCGATTGTGGCTTTTCAAAACGATAAAATTGAGGATTACCATTACTCTTGGCACGATTTATATAATTGCCTGTTCGTATAAATTCCCAAAATTTTTCTGCAAAATCCCTTGTCAAGGCTTCTACAATCAAGACTATATCAAGGTCTTTGGTCACACGAAAATCTACAAAATTATTGCTGAATAATATATCACACGCAGCACCGCCTATTAAAACATACTGATCAGTGTAATCAGCAAAAAATTCTTTGAATTTTTCTATTCCTACCATACATATTCCTCCAACATTTCTTCTATTGCTATTTCAATTCTTGGATCACTTTTTTCCTCGGTTGTCATCATCAAAGATACGGTTATAGGATCAACTGCATTGTCGTCATGATAATTTACCATATATCCCACTTCATGTACGATACAGACCGGTGTTTCCCCTTTTGGTGTCGGCTGCATTTGATTTATTTGCAGTTCTTTTAACCGATCTTTTGTTACTGCATAAGTATGGTAAGAATTATCCTCCAGCATAGAATACTTCGACAAAGCCGATAGACCACTTAACGGCAAATCTACTTTTATGTCGTCATTAAACGAATAACTGTATATCAAAGGATTTCTCATATAATCTTTGATTTTATTCCAAAATTCTTTTTTATTGGAAGCACCAATAATATATCTGCTCCTGCCATATTTTTTTAAGACAGGAATG
>CADCDE010000115.1 GCA_902800065.1 uncultured Ruminococcus sp. | reverse complement strand
GATATTATCATCAATCAAAAGTTTGAAGAATGTCAAAAGAAAAACATTGTTTTCAATTTTGAACATAATCATACAGATTTTTCTTTCATGGAAGAAACAGATATTTGCTGTATTTTTTCTAATCTTCTTGATAATGCTGTTGAGGCTTCAAACCGTTCAAGCGAAAAAAATATCGACTGTAAGTGTTATACAAACAGGACAAATCAGCTTTATTTTATTGAAATATCGAATAGTTGTGATAATAAACCGATAACGGAGGAAAATAAACTTGTCACATACAAAAAAGACCAAAAAACTCATGGCATTGGTATGGTGAGTGTAAAAGATATTGTCGAAAAATATCATGGGGACTTGCATTTTGAGTATCTTGAAGAAAATCACATTTTCCGAACAGTTGCCATGCTCAAAAGACGGTAGGAAAAATCCTATCGTTTTTTCATTTTTTCAATCATTTTTTCATAAAGACTTGTATCTCATCTTGATTTTTGATATTCTTCTCTTGTCATGACATGAAAGGAGAAGAAATGAAAACTATACGATTAGTGTTTGGAAGAATTTTTACTTATTTTTCCGAAAACAAGCTGATTTTCATTCTATACACACTCGGCAGTATTGTTTGTATTTTCATGATGATCTATTATTACGGAAATATATTGAGTTACAAGAACGGCTCAACAGATGATGATATATCTTTTCGAATTTACAGAGCCGACTTCACTGTTCCTGTCAATATGACGAAATCGTCACTCGATAAACTTCATGATTTTGAACAGGAATATGGAATACAAGATATTAGCTTAATTTCCGTAATAAGTGCCGATGGTGAAGATGATATGGACTTTACAGAAACGCACCCTGCATTTTATCTTAACTTTTCCGACAGCCAAAAAACAATGATAATTGAAACATCTCTCAATGAAGATACAAAAGGAAGAAGTGAAGATATAACCGTAAAAGGAAATAAACTGCAAGCTGTGAAAAATTCGGATAGTTACTGTATATCTGCCGAGAAATATTTTTCATTGGGATTGAGGACTTGTCGTATCAGAATTTGTTTATCTCAAAAATTTTCTAAAAATATGATGTTCCGATACGGCGATTTTCTGAACCGAGTATTCCGTGAAATGTACCCTGAAAGCGATATTGAAGTAAAAACACCTGCTAATTTTTACGGAATTGAAGATTCTGATATTATGAAAGATTTTACTTTAATAATGGCAGTGTTTGTGGTATCAATGATTTCATTCATGTTTTTGCTGAAATATATTATGGATTCGGCAAGATATGAAAATTCTGTTTTTATGATGGTTGGGGCTTCAAAAAAACATATTTTACTCATGAATGCCCTTGAAAATATTGTTATCACTACTTTTTGCACTGCGTTAGCAATTATTCTTCATATATCGCTTTATCAGAGTATTTTTTCAAAGGTCAATATGTATGAAAATATTATCTATAATTTTGAGGATTATATGATTATCTCTCTTATGTCAATAGGTCTTTCTTTTCTGATACAGATACCGTTCATATTCGTTTATTGGTCAAGTAATATCAGAAAAATAAAGGAGGGCTGACAAATGAAAAAATTGCATTTGTTTTTTTCGTCATTTTCTCAAAATTTATTTTCATCGTTTATGCTTGTAGTGATAATGTCCGTTGCTTTGATAGCTGTGCAGAACGTAATTGGACAGTATCGTTATATCAACTTTTCCAAGTATATTATAGAAAATGATTATCTCAAAAACAGTGATTATTTTATGCTTGATATGTTGTCTTTACCACCTGAATATGATAAACAACTTGAATATTCCAACAGTATAAGAGAAAATATTTCTGCTTTCAATGGGGTAGATGGTGTTGCTTATACCAAAAATAGTACAGTGGAATATCGTTCTGTTAATATCAACTTGAGTATGTACAATGAAAGTATGAAAAAAGCCTTTAAAAAACAGCTTTCGGAGGGAAAGTGGTTTACATCACAAAGTTTTACGGATAATATGCCGAATGTCGTAATATGTGGAGCAATCTTTGATGATATTCCAATAAACAGCGATATTATCATAAAATTGAATGGCAATAAAAATATTGTTGAACAAAAAGTTCATGTTATCGGAAAAATTGCGTATCCGTACTTCTCGGCTGATTACAATACCATTTCCCAAAACGTTTCAACACAAAATTTCCTTGTACAAGCTAACTTTGTCATTTTTGATGATAATAAACAAACTCAAGAATTGCTAAATAAGTATATAAATATGTCTTCTCTCTCATTCTCATATTTTGTAATATATAAAAGCGATTGTACTCAATCACAAAGGGAAGAAGTAAGAGATTATATGGACACTGTAGGCTCTTATGCAGACTATGACAAAATTTTGTACAATACCGAAAAAGAAATAAGAGAAAACATCGTAAAACAAATGATAACCCCCATATTCCTCTTGATTGTATCAACTATACTGCTTATCAGTATTGCAACACTCAACACCTACAAAAAATTAAGAGAGCATACGATATACTATCTGTGCGGATGTAGCAGAAAAAATAGCTTTGGATACTTGTTTTGTGAGATAAGTATTATCACACTTATTGCGACTTTAATAAATATAGTCTATGTTTCGTATGTGATAGGTTTATTAAAAAGCGGTCAAATGGGCTACAATCAAAGCATTATTGACTATAATAATATTTTATTGTCCGTTGTTTACTGCATTTTTACTGTTGCCGTCACGATTATACTGCCTTTCCTCGTTTACAGAAGAAATACACCTATCGAAATTTACAGGAGGAATCACAATGATTGAAATTTCAAAACTGAACAAATACTATAAAATCGGCAATGATAAAATGCACGCATTAAAAGATATTACTCTTAATATTCAGAATGGTGAAATGTTGGCGATTATGGGGAAATCGGGTGCAGGCAAGTCAACATTGATGAATATGATAGGTCTTTTGGACAAATATGATAGTGGCAGTTTAAAAATTGACGGTATTGAAGTGTCAATGTTGGGGGACAGCAAGCTGGCAAAGCTTCGTAATGAAAAAATCGGATTTGTCATGCAAGATTTTTCTTTGCTTGAACAAAAAACGGTTTTAATGAATGTCATGCTACCGCTTTATTTTAATAATAAATATAACTTTTCCAGCATGAAAAAAATTGCAATGGAAATGCTGCGAAGAGTAGGCATTGCAGAACAAGCAAATAAAAAAGCCAATCAACTCTCAGGCGGTCAGAAACAGCGTGTAGCTATTGCAAGGGCTATTGTCAATGATCCATCATTCATACTTGCCGATGAGCCGACAGGAGCATTGGATACAAAGACTTCTGCCGAGATAATGGAACTTTTCAAGAACTTGAATGAAAATGGAAAAACTATTATTATCATCACACATGATATGGGAATTGCACAAGCGTGTCAGAGAAAAATAGAAATTTCCGATGGCAAAATTATATGAACATTCTTCGATTTCACAAAATAAATATTACAACATAGTTTGCAGTTTTAAAAGTCTGTTGGCTTTCTCTTGTTATACAGCCGTTTCCAAGTTAAAAAAAATAAAAAGTGAATTACGCCCCAAAAGGTATAGAATGGTAAGTAACCACACAGACCATCGGTCACCTGAAAGGGAGTAATTCACATGAAATCATTATACACCCAAACAAGTATAATAAGCAAGCTAAAAAAAGCATTTTTTGAAATATTTTCAAATGA
>CADCDE010000114.1 GCA_902800065.1 uncultured Ruminococcus sp. | reverse complement strand
TAAACACTATATCAAGCGAATAAAAATATAATTTCCGCAGATACTTGCTGCGAAATTTATCGAAATAAGTACCTGCGGTCGTTATATGCGGATTAGCTCAATTACTGTTCTTTCATCAGTTCATTCACTCTTGCCTGTACTTTATTTATATAGTGGTAAATTTTGATTTACGAAAATAGGAACCGGTTCCGCTTTTCAGATTGAACTATCCCAAAAATTGTGTTACACAAAAAAGTATCGACTTTCCGTGAAAAGAAAGTCGGTATTTTTTCTTAAAAATATTTTTGGGTTATCTGCAACCAATCAAAATGGTTTGCGACTATATATATAAAGGCTCATAGGGGGTGAAAGACTTATGGATGACTTGGAGATAATTGAACTGTATTTTTTCAGAGATGAAAAAGCATTGACCGAAACCGCCCGTAAATACGGCAATTACTGTTATACGGTTGCTTTTAGTGTACTGAACAGCATGGAGGATTCAAAGGAAACCGTCAATGATACATATTTTGAGTTATGGAATACCATACCGCCTGACAGACCGACTTTTTTATCCGCATTTATCGGCAAAATAACCCGAAGGCTTGCTATCGGCAGATGGAGAAAAAATACGGCTGTCAAGCGTGGAGACGGTGAATTTGAAGTCACGCTTGATGAACTTTCGGAGTGCATTTCCGACAATACCAATGTTGAAAAAATCGTGGAGGGTAAACTGGTTGTCAGCACCATCAATGAATTTTTGAAAAAACTGCCCGATACAGAGAGAAATGTTTTTATATGCCGTTACTGGTATGCAGATTCTGTGAAGTCTGTAGCAAAACAATTCGGATTTTCCGAAAGCAAGGTGAAATCCATGCTGATGAGAACAAGGACAAAATTAAAACAAAAACTGGCAGAGGAGGAACTTTTATGATACTGCTTGTCATTGGCAGTATGGCAGCGTGTATCACGATTGCAGGAGCAGGTATTTTTGTTTTTATGAATCGCAAGCCTGAAATTTACAACGGTTATGCGGAAAAAGGTACTGATATATCATCTGTTATTACAGGCGGGGCGGTTTCCGAAAAACCGCATATGGAAGAATCCGTTGAGCCTGCACCCGAAAATATTATATCCGACATTTACTTTATCCGTGACGGCAAAACAGAATTCAAAAGTATCGAACACAAGGCAACTCCGCAAGACCTTTTTTATCTATGGAAAAATATGAATTTCATTGGTGATGATGTGCAGTTTATATCCGTTAAAATTGAGAGTGATGCAAGTGTGACGGAATCCGAAGTTGACGGTCAGGGTGTTGCAACATATCATATAGGCAGGCACTATGTTTACAATTTGACGATAACAAAAGATATTGAGAATTATTATTCCGTATGTGACAGAAACCTTTTGCTTGAAACTCTTAAAAAAACCATGCTTGATACGGTTGAAATGCGGATAGATGATTATAACCTGATACTTACGGAGGGCTGAATATGAAAAAATTTACAGGAATTTTACTTGCGGCATTGTTGTGTATGGGAATGACAGGCTGCCAAAATGAAACAGAAATTCAAAATCAGATTTCCGATACAAAAAACACTTCTGCTTTGAACAGCGAAATATCGGAAAATAACGAACCGTCTGACGAGGAAGCAGATGACAATAATTTCCTGAATGAGATAGTTGACAAAGACGGAAGGCATATAGGAGAAATCAAAATAAACGGCAGCTGCACCATGACGAATAAAGGCATTTTCTATACGACTGTAAAAAACGCTCCGCCGTCAGACACCGTTACTGTCGGTGCAAACGGAAAAGCAGATGTGTACTATCATATTTATGATATCGAAACGAATCAAACATATGATTTCGGAAATATGCCAGAACAGGATTATGAAGCAGGGTATGTCCGTACAGAGATGAATGACAAATTGTACACGCTTGTTACAACGGGAAATGCACTTGACAATATTCCCGATCCGCTGATTTTGCTTGAATTTGACCTGACGGAACATTCCATGAAACAATATAAAATTTCCGATAACGGTTTTCCGTACACTGCCATGACTGTCGCAAACGGCAATCTGCTCATTCTCAATCACGACCAGACACAACAGCTTTATGACAAGGTTTATATGTTTGACACCGATACAAAAGAAGTATCGCAGGTACTGCAGTTTGAACTGACTGATAACAAAGGCGATACCATACGCCAGATGTATTCCGATGAAAAAAACATATATATTTTAAGACTGCATTTTGAAGATGAAAGCCATGTCAATATGTTTGTCGATACCTATGACTTCAACTTCAAAAAGCAGTATGAAAATGACATTTCATCTATGCTGAAAGAAAGTGTGGAAAAAGAACTTGTTTCGGAAGATGTTTTGAATGAAATGAAACAGATGGCAAGCAGGTTCATTATGCTTGACGGGAAATATATTTACTATGAAAATTTCAGTGCCACCCGATTTTTCGGCAATACCGAAAATAAACAGCTTTTCAACGAAATCAACGGAATGTCCCTTGCGTCATTCGGAAGCGGAAAACCATTTTTTTATTACATATACGGTGAGAGGACAATTTTTGAATGGAAAAACAACACTCTTGAAAAATCTGTTTTAAAGACTGATGACGAAAGATATTATATCGTTTCGGCTTCCATTTCCGAGAACGGCAAAAAATTGATACAAGTGGATTATACCAATCCGAATGACAACAGTGATACACTTCCCACAAAATTGTATTGCATATAATAATTGCTTTACGGCAAAAAGAAAGAGCGTATGTGTAATGAAACACATAGGCTCTCTGTTTTTATTGACGTTTGCTGAAATTTATCGTTTTGGTTAATTCGCAAGCCCAAGAATATTGCGTACATCTGATTCAGAGATACCGACAGTTTCCGAAATTTCATCAACAGGACAAGAGTTGACATACAGTTTTTTAACTATCAATACAATTTTATCAGAAAAAGCCTTGATACTTTCCTGTAATTTGTTTTTTTCAGCATTAGCCTGTGCAAGTTTTTCATCCGCCTGTACAAGTTTTTTATCTGCCTGTACAAGTTTTTCATCCGCCTGTGCAAGTCTTGTATCAGCTTGTTCAAGCCTCTCTGCGATGTCTTTATCTAACTGTGCAATGTCCTTGTCCAGCTGTGCAAGTCTCGCATCGGCCTGCTTGTTTTTCTCAAGATATTCCATTTTTAAAGCTTCAGCACTTTTCATGGTAAAATACTCCTTTCCTATAATTTGGTCTAAATCCATACGATTAACAGCTTCACTATATCTTAACATCAATAATGATGCTAAAGGGTAATTTTTGTACGTTTGTACAAAGTTATTTAAATCGTCCTGCGTATTGATCGAGAAAAAATGAGCAAATATCTTTAGGGATTCGGAAACAGTATTATCTTCTGCCCGAACAACACTTGGTATAAAAACATTGTAAATAGTGATTAGTCCCGAATATATGTGTTCTTTATCGTTCTCACGATACATACGGACGATTTCTATAGGTGCTTGTTTGTTTTTTTTGGAAGTCAGAATAAAAGAAACTGCGACCTGTTTTAAGTTTTCATATTGCAAATTTTCTACCTTTTGTTTTGCAATCAGCCGGCAGGCATAATATACTGTACGGTTTTCAATATACTGCTGAGAATATGTATTCTGCATATCGGCACTTAACGAACGTCCGGAGGCTTCGACAGCATATGTATCCAATCTGATATTATTATGCTCTGTATTTTCTTTTGTAATATTCGCTTGCGAAATAACTTCTATCGGATCAACCGGTTCTCCGATAACGGATGTAAGAAGCTGAGAAAACAGTTCTTTATCGGCAAACATGATTGAAAAAATAACATCATTTCTTGGAAGAAATTTTGAATTGAGTTTAAATTGTCCTGTATTATCCAATGAAATCTCTCCTGATTTTGTAGTATATGTAAATTATACTACATATTTATGAAAAATAAAAGTACTCTTTATGAAAATTTTAGATTAAAATAAAGTAGAGCGTATTTTATGTCGTTCTCTTTTCCACCATAAACAAAAACAGAGAGCAAAGCAATTTTGCTTTCTCTCTGTTCATATTATTCATCTTCTTAAACTCGTAATATTTTTTTGGAAGATGTATCATCTTTTTGAATTGTAACGGCATCAGCTTACAGGATAAGGCAAACCTTTTGAAACAGCGATTTCCTTTATTCTTTCAATAGAAAATTTGGTTACTTTTGAGATTTCCTCCAAAGATAACTTTCCAAGTGACAACAAACCAACAGTAGTATCAATTTTGTTTTCTTCTATACCTTCACTTATGCCTTCGTTTCTGCTTTCTTTTGCCCAATCTTCAAGTGCTTTACACATATCAACATTCTCCTCTCCATCTTTGTATTCAAATCCGAAATTTGCAAATATACGCAGCATTTCCGCCGCATCTCTTGGCATATTTCTGTATTTCTGCTCACACTGTAAATGTGATTTCAGTGCATTCATTCTATGCAAAATTAAGTAAAGACTTGTCGGTTTCGGTCTTGTTCACGGCAATGAAAATTGCCTGCTTTTGACCGACTATTATCACTTTGCTTTTGGCTCGGGTTACGGCTGTGTACAGCAAATTTCTTTTTAACATGATAAAATTAGTTATTATCACTAAAAAACTTTTTTATTTTTATTAAAAATACATCTTGATTATATATATATATATATATAATAGTAGTTAATCTCAATAAAACTTATTTTTTCGTGTTTAAGTATGGAGATACATTTTTTACTAATAATATTTATATTTGGAGGTTTATTTTATGTTGACAAAAGTAAAAACAGGATATGTTAGAAGAATTTTCAAGCATACGGAAGATGGCAAAAGTTATATCATAGTAGATTGCGATCCTTCTGTACATTGCACTCCCGACGATGAAGGACATCCTGAATATTGCAGTCCCGACTGGTATGGTGACACTTGTGGTCCTGATGAGGAAGAACATGAATATTAAGAGACATATTTATTTAAAACCTAATGTCTACTTTACTAATGGTGTGCGATACGGAACGATTTTGGACTGTACCGCACATCAACTTTATAGACTTAATTTTCAAGATAAGGAAAAATTGAAAGACTGGCTTTACAACGGCAAAGATCTTGATCCTAACGACCAATTGATACACAATTTGGATAAATGCGGACTTATAACAGAAATTCCTGTTACTAAAGAAAATATGAAATACGATTTCAATAAATTGAATATTGTTTGGTTAGAGCTTAGAAAAGCTTGTAATTTAGAATGTATTCATTGTTATAATTCATCAAACCCTTGTGCCGAAAATAAAAAGTTTCCGCTTTCTTTTGACGAGTGGAAAAATATTATTACCCAACTTGTGCCATATAAACCTAAAACGATAGTTTTTATTGGCGGAGAACCGTTACTATTCAAAGATATTTGTGATTTGATAATATTTACTCGTAAAGAGCTTGAGAATACCAATTTAGTCCTTTACAGCAATCTTACATTGTTGAAAGATTATATGATACAAGTATTAAAAGAAAATAATGTGAAAGTAGTCACTTCATTGTATGCTGATAATGCCGAAATTCATGATAAAATCACTCGAAAAAACGGCAGTTTTGAAAAAACCGTGAGCAGTATCAAGCAGTTAAAAGATAATGGTATTTCTGTAACAGCTAATATGGTTGTAATGAATTTAAATGAAGAATTAATACAAAATACAGAAAATTTCATTTTTAAAATTACAGGCAACAGAACAAAGTCAGATGTTATTCGATGTACAGATTCTAGTTTGAAATATTTGGAACCGAAAACTACTTCCATACACAATGCACATTTTATTGACTCTACAAAAAAATTGACTTTAATCACAAAGCAATCTTATCTTAAATGTATAATCGGAAATTCTTGTTGGCAACATAAGATTAATATAACTTTTGATGGATATATTTTACCTTGCATTATGCATTGCCAAAATTCTTGCGATATGTCTGTACGTTCAAATACTTTGGAATATATTTTGGATAATAATATAATACCACGATATTGGAAACTTTCAAAAGACAAAATAAATGTTTGCAAAGACTGCGAATACAGATATGTATGTTTTGACTGCAGACCGTTGGCAGATAGTTTAAATACAAGAGGCACAAACTGTTTATATAATCCCTATTTAGGAAGATGGAATGTAAAAAAAAGTATGCTTGAAAATTATTTGTCTGCACCAAAAGTTGAGGCGGTAGAAAACAATAGTGAAATAGCATTTGTGTTTTCTTGTCCGGGAAGAATAGAACTTGAAAAAAATTCTTTATGCAGTGGTACAACAGGTAAAAATTTTGAATTGTTATTGCAAGCTTTGAATAGTACAGAGCCAGCAATTTTTCCCTTTTCTGACAGAAAAAAATATTATATTACTAATGCTTCCAATAGAGTTCACTATAAAAAATTAACAGGCAGGAGTGAACCTCTAAAAAGCGAAATCTCATTACCAGAGAATTTGTATAGACTTAAATCGGAATTAGAGCGAAGAAAAATTGTTATTTGTATGGGAAAAATGGCTCAAAATGCTGTATCAAAGATAAATTTGCCATCAAATATCACAATAATAAAATCAGAACACTTAAGTAATAGCGGATTATCACATTTAAATCAAAAATCAACTGACAAAAAAATTTATGATATTGCTAATCAAATAATTAAAGAATGTAAAAATTGTAAAATATAAAAACAGCTTGTCGCACAAAGCTCTGCTATGTACGGCAAGCTGTTTTTGATTTCAGACTGCACTCGATTTGAAAGTCAGTCTTCTGTTTGTTGTTGTCGTTACAAACTGGTCGTAAATGTCGGGATAGCTGTTTTTCAGCCTTTCAAGATTGTCCTTGTTGATGGTCGTGCGTGGTACGGGCTTGTAAGAAATATCGTATTTCATGCCATTCACGGTTGCTGTCGCTGAAGTTTGATTTCCCATACTGTCAAGCAACGGCAGTACAAGCGAATCTATCTCCGTCTGAACAGCCTTTACAGCGTCTTCAAG
>CADCDE010000113.1 GCA_902800065.1 uncultured Ruminococcus sp. | reverse complement strand
TTTGCTCTCGTCATTCCTACATAAACAAGCCTTTTGCCTGCATTGTCCGCTATCATCTTGCTGTCACTCAACATCATATATACGTTATCAAATTCTCTGCCTTTTGATTTATGTATCGTGGAAATGTATATCGTGTTGTTGTCGTTTTTATAAAAATCCTCAAACTTTGATTCTGCAATAAACTCCTTGAAATCCGAAAAATACTTTTCCGAACATACCGACTGAAAGGTGTCCATCATATTCATGACGTTTTCAAGACAGGCTGAAGTTCTGTACTTATTTTCGATAAATCCACGGACATAATTCCAAATATCATTACTTATTACAGGAGATTTTATCCTGCTTTTGATAAGTGTCAAAATATGCCGTACCTCCATTATATCACCGAATTTCACTTCATTAACAGATTGTATCAATTTTGCATGAATACCTTTGCTAATCAAAAGACTTTGTATCTGCATGGCTTCCTCGTTTGTCAGCGTCAGAATACAGGTCGTGCCTGAAACGGCATTTTCTTTGATATGCTGTTCAACCTGTTCGGCAACAGCCTGACACATAGAACTGCATTGATGACTTGTTACTGTAACCATGCCTTTTTCCTGTGATACAGAATGTATCGTGTCAACTTTCATTCGATTCTGGATAAGTCCGACAAATTGATTGGCAAAATCAACGATTTCCTTTGTACTGCGGTAATTTTCGACCATCTCATATTTCACTGCTCCATAATTCTCTATCAATGAACGCATATACTCCGAACTTGAATTTCTGAATTCATAAATATTCTGGTCATCATCACCTACGGCAATGATCCGCATATCATCATTCTGCTTTATAAGAGCCTTTACCAAATCAAATTCATCTTTATCCATATCCTGAGCTTCATCAATGACTAAAACGCTTTTCGTTATTTTTTCCTGCTCCACTTCTCCGTTTTCTATCATTTGTGCCGCTTCTCTGACAACATTCTCCGAACCTTCAAGACTTCCTATTTTCCCCAATAAATCAAAACAGTAGGAATGAAATGTCTTTATCTCCACAAAATAGGCTGCATTGCCGATAAGGTCTATCAGCCTTTGCTTGAATTCCGTAGCAGCCGCCCTTGAAAATGTCAGCATGAGAAGCTGCTGGCTTTTCACGTCCTCCAGCGACAGCAGCGATGCCAATTTATGCACCAGAACACGGGTTTTGCCGCTTCCGGGACCTGCTGCAACAACAATATATTTTGAATCGGAATTCTGTATGATCTTCGACTGTGTATCCGACAATTCACCAAAAATTTTATGATACCTTTGCGGTGTGATATTCAAACCGATCTCTTTTGCACGCTCTCCTTTAAAATATTTTGTCAGGAATTTCTTGAAATCCATCTGAAAATAATCCTGCACAAACTGCAACGCTGCATCATGGTCTTTTATCATCATATTTGCATATTCGCCTACAATGTGTATCTGATACTTTCTCTGTTCATAAAATTCCTCCATCGCACGGTAATCGTCAACTTTATATCTTATCTTATTATCCATAATGATACGGTTTATCTCCATGCTGTTGTAAATAACAAGAAAACCGCCTTCTATTTTTATTGCCTCTATCTTTGACAAATACAGCAAGGCATCTTCAATCTCTGCAAGTATCGGCTGATATTCATACTTTTCTTTATACTTATTCAAAATCTCCACTACGGAAAACTGTATCAGCTTTTCTTCCTTGTCCATTTGAGAATTTTTCGCATTCTCATAAAGATACTTCAAAATGAAATTACATATACTTATCCTGTTGTCATGCTTTTTCAGCAGAAAATCAATATCCGTCTTTTCGGGAAAATGATGTGTATTATCCTCTTCCTTGACGATATATTTCTTGATAAGAAGATAATACAGCAATGTCCTTATTTTCTTCACGCTCGAAAAAGTCAGACCGTTTTTCATTGCAGAGTCATTGATTTCTTTTAACGTATTATTACAGCCATTCTCATCAAAATATTGCAGGATATATTTTTCGATTTCCGCAAATCTTTTCAGTAACTGCAAAGACTTGTTTTCGTTATCAGAAGTGTATATGTATGCAGACAAGTCCTGCGTATCAGCCAATAACCCTTCCTGACGCATAAGATTGATGGAACGGATAACTTCCTGCTTTGTAATTCCGAGAGTATCCGCAAGATAATCTATTCTTGATTCCGCTTCATCATTGCCGGCTTTCGCAATACTCCTGCTTGAAATAAGATATTTTATGATTTGTTTTGCCTGTAATTTTTCATTATCCGAAAAAAGTGTTGAATTGTCTATGCGTGAGGAAGCCTCCTGCATATTTTTGGCAAGAATACTTGTGGCATATATATGGGGAATGTTATTTCCACGCTGAACATATCCCGAATTTTCCAGAGCCGATATTGCCGTTTTGACTTTCGTTTCTATGTCCCTTACAGAATCGTCCCAGCCTGCACGCCTTGCAATTTCAAGTGCAGAACACTTTACAGCAGAACGATGTTTTGTCAGACTTTTGACTGATTTCCATACCTGCTGTATCTCATTGATACTCAGTTTTGTCTGATGTAAAAGCGAAAAATGCTGTTCAAGGTCGCTGTTATTGAATAAAATATAACATTCAGCCTGAGTATTCGGATCACGCCCTGCACGTCCTGCCTCCTGAACATAGTTTTCAAGCGAATCCGATATATTATAATGTATGACAAGCTGTACATCTTTTTTATCCACGCCCATTCCGAAAGCAGATGTCGCCACCATTATCCTGACTTTATTTTGAATAAAATCCTCCTGATTCTGAATTTTCTCTGTTGATTCCATCTGCCCGTGAAATGCCCTTGACGGAAATCCGTCCTGTGTCAGTTTATCCGCAAGCATAACTGTCGTTTTTGTACGGGAAACATATATGATTGTCGGACATTCTTTCTCCGAAATCAGATTTCTTAAAGTATTATACTTTGCCTCATCATTTTCCTGATACAAAACCGTATAATGCAGATTGCTCCTTGAAGCCTTTGATGTAAAAAGTTCCAATTCAAGTCCCAATTTATCCTTGAAATACTGGCAGATGTCGCTGATAACTTTTTGTTTTGCGGTTGCCGTAAAACATGATACAGGAATGGAAATATTATTTCCTTTCAGCTTCTGAAGTTTTCTTATAAAATCGCCTATATACAGATAATCTACTCTGAAATCCTGTCCCCATGATGAAAAACAATGTGCCTCGTCTATGACAAAGCGGACAACATTTCTTGTAGTCAGTATCTTTTCAATCGTCCTTGAACGAAGCTGTTCGGGAGAGATATATAATAAATTTGCCGAGCCGTCCCTCAGTCTTTCAATAGAACTTGCTCTCTCAATCGGATCAAGCAAGCCGTTGATAGTGACGGCTTCATCTACACCTGTCTGATGAAGATTATCCACCTGGTCTTTCATCAGCGACTGCAGAGGTGAAATTACAACGGTAAGCCCGTGTACAACTTTTCCCGATATCAAAGCAGGTAACTGAAATGTAATGGATTTGCCGCCGCCTGTCGGAAATACCGCCAGCAAAGATTTACCGCAATCCTCTGTGTATATCCAACCTGTTTTTACAGTATTCACAATCATGACAAGGAACATTTCTAAGGCACTTAATGATATTCTCAATTTGCGGAAAATTATATGTAAGCCACGGTGGAGTAATACTGTAATGGTCTTTCGTGTTGATCAGTGCAAGAGCATAGGCAAGTTCTGACGAATAATTCTGAATAAACGGCTGCAAATCAGCATTCCTACAAATTTTATTATGATATACACTTTTTATGGCAGACGGTAAATCCACAAATTTCTCCGTCATTCCCGTATATTCAAAAAAATCCTTGAATTCCTTGATATTATACAGCAAATTATAATATATCACTCTTATATCATCAGGCAAAGCACGATACGCATTCACTTCATCATAAAACAGAATTCTTGCTTTTTGACTGTCACTGACAGGGTTATTCAGTTCATCAGACTGCAGTTTATCATCTTTCAAAAGGGCATGATAAGGACGTTCGGGAAATAATAACGGCGATAAATACAATGTATCAACAGCAGGCTGTAATATTTTTCGTTCCGATTGCTTTTCCAGATACTCTATATCGTGGTGAATTATATTATGACCGCAGAAACAGC
>CADCDE010000112.1 GCA_902800065.1 uncultured Ruminococcus sp. | reverse complement strand
GGGACACACGGGGATAGCTCGTTGATACTGTACAGGTTGCTGTACTTGAGCGAGAAGCCCCCGCCTCTAAGCGAAGCGTAGGCGGGGGAGTATGTCACTAACCGAATACGAGGAAAAGATTGGATATAAGTTTCCGGAGGATTTCAAGGAGTGCATAAAGCAAAATAATTATGGCTATCCTGAAAATAAATTTTTTTACTCTTGGAAGGGAAAGTGTAAGCGTAAAAGAGTTTTTAATTACCTTTTTTCCTTCAACAAAGATGACATAACTTCTATTTGGAATTATAATAATTGGCGTGAAAGATTCAGTGATTGGGTTAAATATTCTAATGGCGAAATAGAGAATTATGTTGTATTTGCCGGCGATGCTTTTGGCAATCTTATCGGCTATGATAAGAGAAATAATGGAATAGTTTTCATAGATCATGAGCAACTTGGTTCGGGAGTTGAGAAAATATCGGACAGTTTTACGGAATTGATGAACAGCTTGAAAAGCAAATAGTATTATAAATTATGTATGTCAAAGGAAATTAAACCCGAAAATACTTCAAGATTTACAGCGTATAAACTCTGGATGAAAGCACCAAATCCAATGGTCACTTTCATCAAAACACTGAATGTAACCAATCTTGTCAAAATAACCAAAAGAAAACATTTCAAATTCAATATGCTTATGGATTACTGTATCGGCAAGGCAGCGGAGAATATAAAGGAATTTTATATTCTCCCTGTCGGCGATAAGCTGATACAGTATGATACCCTTGCGGTCAATACAATAGTGAAAAATAAAAACAGTGACATAAATTCATGTGATATTCCTTTTTCAAGTGACATTAATGAATTTAACCGTGATTATTTGAAATATACCTTCGAGTGTGCAGAAAATTGCAAAGATATTGATTTATCGAGTGAAAGAATGGTAATCGGTACATCTGCAATAACCAATACTGAACTTGACGGGGCTGTCGGAATATACAGCGGTATCTTTAACAATCCGTTCATTATATGGGGACGTTATAGGAAAAAGTTTTTCAAATACTATTTGCCTGTTTCATTTCAGTTTCACCATACGCAAATGGACGGTATCCATGCAGGACAATTTCTTGAAAATTTGCAGAACGAGATAAATAAATTGTAGGAGAATGAATATGTATTTAAGACCATATAAGAAAGCTGATGCCAAAACGATAATTTCATTTTGTGAAAATGAGACGGTTTTCAGAAAATGGACTTCGGACAGATATGAAAATTATCCCATCACCGAAAATGATATGAATCATAAATATTTTGAGTGTAACGGTGACTGTACGGAGGAAGATAATTTTTATCCGATGACCGCCTGTGATGAAAACGGCATAGTCGGACATTTTATCCTCAGATACATAAACGGTGATAAAAATATACTTCGCATAGGGTTTGTTATTGTGGACAGTAAAAAGCGTGGCATGGGCTACGGTAAAAAAATGATACAGCTTGCAGTTGACTATGCTTTTCGTATTGCAGGGGCAAAACAAATTACAATAGGAGTTTTTGAGAATAATAAGTCTGCTTATTACTGTTATAAATCAGCAGGTTTCAAAGATGTTTTGGAGGATAGCCCTGAAATATGCGAATTATTCGGTGAAAAGTGGAGAATCTTGGAATTGTCGCTTGAAAGAGATGATTATTTCGGGAGGTATTTTGTATGATAGTAAACTCATATCACAAGGAAAAGGAATCCATATTTTCGCCCGAGGCGTTTTTGGGAGAAAAAAAATATATCTGTGATACGGCGATAGCGACCTTTTCATGTGAGATATTCAATGCTGTAACTAAAAAATATCCTCATAAAGAGGTCGCACACACAGTCTCGGCAAACGGTCACAGACCGATATATCAGCTTGACGTGAACGGAAAGAAAGTTATATTTTATATGTCATCTATCGGAGCCTGCCTTGCGGGAAACGATATTATTGAAATGCAGTGGCAGACGGGTATAAAAAATCTTATCATATTCGGCTCATGCGGTGCATTGGACAGTCAGGCTACTGACGGAAAATACATCATACCTAATCAGGCATATCGTGATGAAGGTATGTCCTACCATTACGCATATCCGTCCGATTACATTGATATAAAGAACAGTGACAGGCTTGCAGTGATATTTGAAAAACTGAAACTTCCGTATGTGCAGGGGCGTATCTGGACGACCGATGCACCGTACAGGGAAACAAAAACAGCTTTCGCAAAAAGAAAAAATGACGGCTGTATAGCAGTTGAAATGGAGCTTGCAGGCATACAGGCAGTGTGTGACTTCCATGACATAGAGCTGTACAGCTTTCTTGTAACGGGAGATGTGCTTGACGGAGAAAAATACATACCTGACGGTTTGATAGAGGCAAATCATTCTTTGGATAAATTTTTTATTGCTCTGAAAATATGGGAAAATATCTGAATTGACGGAGGGAAATACAATGGAGAAAGTGGAGTTCAATAAAGCACAAGTCATTAAATATTTGATAGTTACATTCGGAGTAGCCTATGCAATTCAGATAGTTGTTTGGTTGCTGTACAGTAACGGATATACAATGGTAGGTCAATGTGTGATGGCTGTAATGATGTTTATTCCTATGCTTGGTACGGTACTTTCGGGATATAAGCTGAAAGGCATGGGCTGGAAACCGAATATCAAACAAAATTGGAAAACAATTCTGATAGCGTGGTTTTCTCCGATGATATTAACAGCGATAGGTGCAGGACTGTATTTTGCATTGTTCCCATCACACTTTGATTTAAGCGGAAGTTATATGATGGAAATAGCAGGAGAAGATATACTCAAACAAATGGAAGAACAGGGCTTGTCATATCCTATGCTTGTTCTGCTTTCATGCGTAAGCTGCATTACATATGCACCGTTGATGAATATGCTTTTTGCAGTAGGTGAAGAATCAGGCTGGAGAGGATTTTTATATCCTCAATTAAAGGCACGATTCGGTAAAAGACTTGGCTGGGTAATAGGCGGTATTATATGGGGATTGTGGCATAGTCCGTTGATATGGCTTATCGGATATGAATACGGTACAGATTATATAGGTTTTCCGATAGTCGGTATGCTTGCATTTTGTGTTATAACGGTTGTAGTGGGCATTATATGTGACTGGCTGTATGAGAAAAGTCAATGTATATGGCTGCCGTCAATATTTCATGGGGCATTCAATGCAGCGGCAACTATTCCTCTGTGTATTACAATAGCAAATACAGGTTCAATGAGATTGCTTGGTTCAGCACCAAACGGATTATTGGCAGGCTTACCTATTATTGCATTTGCTGTGATACTGTTTGTGAGATACTCAAAAGAACAGACATAAACAGGAGGTGGATTTTATGGAAAAGACGGAGTTCAATAAAAAGCAGGTGATAAAATATCTTATATGGACATTTGTGCTTGGGTGGCTTGTGCAGGCAGTTCTTATACATATGTATAATGAAATATCACCGAGAAATATGTCATTTCAATTATTGCTGACAGTTGCAATGTTTATGCCATTGGCAGGGGTAGTTCTTTCGGGATATGATATAAAAAGTATTGGCTGGAAACCGCATATTGCAGGAGGAGCAATTTTTGCTGCATGGATTTTACCTTACATATTTGTAGCCATAGGAAGTTGTTTGTGTTTTTGGATATTTCCCGATATTCAGTATGTTCTTGGCAGTAGGAGAAACAGCAGGATGGACAGGTTTTCTCTGTCCTCAATTGAAGTCAAGATTCGGAAGTAAAAA
>CADCDE010000111.1 GCA_902800065.1 uncultured Ruminococcus sp. | reverse complement strand
ATTCCCCAAACGATTACTTCCATCGATGTAAAGGCAATGAGTGCTTTCAGTGCTGTTGAGAGTTTCTATGTTTATAGCAGCAACCCATCTTTTATGGATATAAACGGTGTTGTTTTCGACAAAATGGGTAAAAAGCTTGTTCTTTTCCCGAGTGCAAGGACAGAATACGATCTTCCGAAATATACCGCTGCAATCGGTGACTATGCTTTCTACGGTTCACAGATTCAGACGATTAATATGGCTGAACCCGAGTCGGAATTTGAAATACTGACCTCTGTAGGTGCATACGCTTTTGCAGAATGTAAAAACCTTGAAGGAATCGAATTGCCCGATGCGGAAACATTGGGTGAGGGTGCTTTTGCAGGCTGTGAGAACATGAAAAGATTCTATGCTACATCATCTTTGCGTGAAGTAGGCAAAAATGCCTTTGATGGTGTTTCGGAGGATTTTGTGATCGAATGTGCCGGTGCAGGGGATTATATCGCACAATACGCCGAGGAAAACGGTATCAGATATACTGCTCCGCTTGAAGTAGAGATTGATTTTGAATTTGAAGGCGACTTTTTCATGTCATTGGCACTGGGTTCAAAATTTGTTATTAAAGGCACCGGCAGAGGCGGTGAGGGTGACTATCTCTATGCTTTCTACTACAAAAGACCGGGAGAAAACAAATGGCTTGTCAAGCAGAGTTTTTCGGAAAATAATGCCGTAGAATTTACTCCGGGATATGTCGGAGTTTATGAATTCTGTGTAAAAGTAAAGGATGCGAGCGGTGAAATTTACAAGACATATTCGGAAATGGAAGTGGAAGAAGCCTTTGTTAATGAATCGTACATTTCCGCCGATACTATCACAAAAGGTGAAACCGTAACCGTTACAGGTGTTCCCCAGGAAAGTGTGAAAGAATATACATATGCTTTCTATTACAAGAAATCCACCCAGAAGAAATGGACAGTAAAGCAGGATTTTGATACAAACAATTCGGTAGAGATAAAGCCTGCCAATACGGGTGACTATCAGATATGTGTAAAAATCAAGGACAAAAACGGCTGGATTTCCAAAAAATACTTTGACCTTAAAGTGAATCCGGCAGAATAAAATATGTATCAATAATAAGAAGCGGCTGAAACTGTTTTCAGTCGCTTCTTGATAAGGTATCGAAAAAATGTCGGAACAAAAATTACACTTCATATCCCGAACCCAAAAGCAAAATCTTAGAATTTTTGATTGCAGTGTAAGTTAATTTACGTTTTGCATGGAAACTGTAAGTTACTTTACATTTCGGAACGATATTGCAAATTGTTTTTGACGAAGATTTATATTATGATATAGTCAGCGAAAAAACATAATACTTGCCTTTGTCCGCAGCGGTGCAAGCAATGACAAGGGCGGTAGCCGCAGAATGTTGTTCAACAGTATATAAAAAGAAAGGAAAATTATTATGGATATCTTGACTTATGTGATTATCGGAGTGGTTGTTATTGCTGTCGTTATCGGAATTGTTTTCATGATAATGCGTACCAATGCCATTAAAAAGAACGGTATTGAGGCAGATGCTGTTGTATCCCGTATCAAAGAACAGGAAAATACAGACAGTGAGGGAAATATCGATACAACATATATCTACTATGTGACTTTCACAACACAGGACGGTCAGAATGTTGAAGCGAAACTTGGCAATCCGTCACGCAAGATTAAAGTCGGTGATCCACTGACGATAAAGTATCTGCCGAATAAGCCCAAGCTTGTAATAGCGGTGAAATAATCATAAAGATGAACTTATACCCATGACCTAAAACATTGAGCGAATGGAAATTCCTTTATATCTGAGGTTTATCAGGCTGTTATAAAATCCAAGCCTACTCAATGCACGCAAATCCATTTTGTGTTTTTAATGGTTGATTGTACCAAATTTGCATTATTTAAAAAATGGATTTCCGTTTGCTCAATGTTTTTACATTCAAGTATAAATGAAAATCTTCCCCACTGTCAAACAGCAGGGGAGATTTTTTATGATATATTTGCTTCGGTAATGCTTGCCCATGAGTATTCACTCATATATTCACCGTGAAAGGAATTGATTGTGTCAATATTGCCGTCAAAAAATCTGTACAGGTCGCAGTCAAACTGTTCCGGAACGGCTCGTATATATCCCTTTTTCATTTCGATGATATCGCCGATACCATATTTATCCAATGTTGCACGCAGACTTCTCAATATCACATCAAACTGTTTCTGCATTGGTCTGTCATACGTTCTGTTTTCCCAAATAATTGAAAAAGCGGCTGCTCTCGATATAAAACTGCCGTGTCTGTCCACGAGATAGGCAAGAAGTTCCTTTGACCTGGCACGCTGAAATGAGATAGGTTCTCCGTCTAACAATACATCAAATCTTCCAAAGGTTCTCACAAAGATATCGGTATTTTTGGGCTTATATTTGTGAAGCTCCATATTTTCTATGGCATAGTCAATTTCTTCTTTGAGTCGTTCATTGCTGACAGGTTTCATGAGATAGCCTGAAGCGTGCATTGAAATTGCGTCAAGTGCATATTCCGAATAGCCTGTCAAAAAGATAATGGCAATATTTTTATTGATTTCTTTCATTTTTGCTGCCAGAATGATTCCGGTCATATCAGGCATATTGATGTCCATAATGGCAATATCAACTTTATGACAGCGGAGATATTCAAGAGCATCTTTTGCGTTATTAAATCCCTCTGCTTCAGGTTTTTGCGGAAGTTCACGGCACATCGAAACTGTCAGCTCCAAAATGAGTTTTTCGTCATCAATACAAATAATTCTCATATTTTCACTTCCTTCTAAAAAATCTTCTCAGTTTAATTATAAACTTATGTCTAAAAAATGTCAAATATATTTTTAATATAATGTCAAATTGCACAAATTAAGTTACACTTCGTTGTTAGAAAAGAATAAAATTTGTTTTTTGAAGCTATTTTAATGTATGTTTGTTAGATATTTGTTTTAGTTTGCTTGCCATTGTGTTTACAGTACTTTCGCTGATACCAATATGAAATTTAACGAAGAATTTTTATTTATTCAGTTTTTCAATTCTCTTTTGTATTTATAGTATGTATTCCTTGAAATGTTGCCGATAAGTTTAAGTACATCTGCATCATTCAATGTTCCGCCAAAATCTTTGCTGTGCTGTAAAATAATTTGTTTGGCTGAAACGCTATTTTTGGAAACGATTTCTGCACCGACAGGTCTGCCGACTTGTTTTCCTCTGAGCTTGGCAGTTTTAATGCCCTCGGAAGTTCTCTTATGCAAATCATCAACTTCTTTCTGAGCCTGCTCGAATGAGAGATAAATCTGTTTTTTGGCAAGTATCATCAGTACGTTATTGATAGCCTTGATAAATTCGTCGGCTATTTCATTGCCAGTCATTTCAATCTGTTGTGATATTGCACTTCTGTATGTTTCCGTATCAATCTGATGTTCTTTCAAAAATACAAGATTGATTTCTTGATTGTAAAGCTTTTCATATTCTTCTATGCCTTCTTCGGCATTACGGCTCATTCTGGAAACGCTGTCGAAAACGATAGTGTCATTCGGTTTGAGCCTTTTCAGAAGTTTGCACCATTCAGGTCGTTCCTGAGTCGTTCCCGTATAAGCCTCTGCAATTATTTTTGCAGTCGGGGCATATTCCGATATATTTCTGATTTGTCTGTCAATATTCTGGGTAGGTCGGCTGATTCTTGCATAACCATAAATCATAAAAACACCTCTTTTTATGTAAGTCTAAACGA
>CADCDE010000110.1 GCA_902800065.1 uncultured Ruminococcus sp. | reverse complement strand
TCCGAATTATCCAAATATACCGCTGAACAGATCGGAAAAGTTCTTACAAAATTAGGATATGGAAAAATAGGACATAGAGTAAACAATAAAGTGCTTTATGTGCGTTTAATCCCTAAAAAAACATATTTTTGAAACAGCAAATATAATCTATAAATTAAAAATGTTGTAAGCAAAACGCCTCTTTGTTGATAGTGTTGTAGGTAGTGTTGTAAGTAAATTTTTACTTACAACACTTATTTTTTCCCTATTTCATGGGCTTTTTTGCACTTTCGGATATGCTGATGTTGTAAGTGTTGTAAGTGTTGTAAGCTCGTTTCTATGGAGTATATCACACTATTAATTTTTCTATTTTATTAAAAATAGAAATTCTACTAAAAACAGTTTTCAAAAATAGATGTTTTTACTTACAACATTTTTTAAAAATCCCATAAAATAGGCTTTTTTTATTTTTTTTGCTTACAACATTTTGGCTTTTGCTTACAACATTTTGGCTTTTGCTTACAACATTTTGGCTTTTGCTTACAACATTTTCCCCTATTTCCTATGTTTGCTTACAACAAATTCACACAAGAAAAGGACTATAAAAGACATAATCGTATGAAAAAAGTAAGCAGGACAATAATAGAAAATTGTCCTGCTCCATGTTATTTTACTCAATATCTTGGGTATGTTATCAGGTGATACAGAAGATTAAAACTCAAAGACAAAAGCAACCACATTGCTATGACGTTCAACATAGCATATTCTGCAATCAGAATAGCAAAGAACAAGGCAATTATACAAAGTGCGATTGTCATGGCTTTCTTATAGCCAAATTCCTCGCTATTCTTGTATGTGCGGATAATGCTTTTAAACTTCTTTCTCATGCTCGGAATGCCTTCCAGAATGCTTAAAACTATCAATCCAAACACCAGAAGAAGAGATATGCCATATACTATTGACTGTGCAACATCAAGGCTTGTACAGCCTTGCAGGAGTTCTACAAAGCTGTTCAGGAAGTTCCATGTTCCGTTGCATATTGATATAAAACCTTCCCAAAGAGAAATAAAGAAATTAGCCACACCTGTTTTACCCACAAACACTCCTGTATGGTCACTCAGCCATGCCCCTGTTATACACATACAAACTATTACGATGATTGACATGGATGAACCAGTAAATTTTTGGGTGCGTTTCAGTTTTTTATCAAATATGTTATAGATCTCTATATACACTTCTTCACGGATTTTTTCTATTTGAGCATTAACACGATCTTGTACTGTCAACCTATTTTCAGCAATCATTTTTTTGCAATTAGTGACGGTTTCTTCTGCGTTTTTCTTCATTTGTTTGTTTTCCGCTTTTATCTGCGATATTTGTTCTTTCAGATTTTGATTGCTCGCTGTCAAGTCTTGTATTAGCGAGTTCTGCTCTTGCACTGTCATTGACAGCTTTTGTTTGTCTGATGAGAGCGTCTGTATCTGTTGTCCCTGTCTGCTGTTTATCTGCCTGAACTGTTCGTTCTCCGTTTGTAACTCGTTCACCAGATTGATTAACGGTTCTACTTCTTCGCTCGAGTAGGTCGGCAATTCTTCTGTTGAATTCATTTTTCTTCTGTCCTTTCTGAATATCGTCTTTTTCTTGTTCAAGCTGTTTGAGTTCGTTTTGAACTTCTGCAATGCCTTTGTCTATCAGTTCTCGTTCCCGATTAAATTTTCGGACTTGTTCGTTATACTCTATGATATAAGAATATCCTCCACGTTTGACAATTTTTCGTGCAGCATAGCTTTCATGCAACATCGGAAGTTGTTCTTTTCCCTGTCTGGCATAACTTCGGTGGTCTATATGAGCCTGTCCTTTCAGATGTTCATTACAAATGTCCGCCCAAGATTTTCTCCATTCTTCTGCTTTCGTTTGGTCATTCCAATCTGTTGACTGAATAGAAATCCTTTCCCACATCTTTCTGCCCCTTGCACCGATTTTTTGTTTTCCTGTTTTTGGATCGATAACAGGAATTCTATTTCCGTTGTCATCAAGTGCGTAGCTGTCTTTTCGTTTTGCTCCCCATTCTCCATTTTGTTTCAGAGGTCGCATAGTCAAAAGAATATGAGCATGAGGGTTACCGTCTGACTTGTCATGCAAAGACCAATCAGCAATCATTCCCTTATCGGTAAAATTTTTTTTGATATATTCTCTGACAACTTCTATTTGTTCATCACGAGGAAATTCTATCGGCAAAGCAACTTCAACCTCTCTGCACAGTTGAGCATTTTTTTGTTTTTCAATTTTCTGTACTTCGTTCCAAAGAGTTTGTCGATCTGAATATTTAGATGGTGCATTTACACACAAAAGGATTTCCGAAAAAACTACTCCCCCTTTACGTGTATAATCATGAGTTTCTCCGAATTCATCATCAACAATTTTTGTCCCAGAACGATATGCAGCAGCTGCCGTTGCTGTTTTACCTTTGCCACGACTTATTATTTTTATTTGACAATGAAAAATCGCCAATTCACAAAATCCTCCTTTCAATTTTTTTCTTTCTAATGGCTAACAAAAATTTTGCCTACGGCAAAATTTTAACGGGGTTTGGGGTGTCCCCAACTCACATATGTGGATATACCCATTTGGGTGTGTCCGCATATGTGAGCCTTTCGGTTGTTTTGCTCAACACATACATTTTATAATTTTTCTTGCATTTTGTCAAGATTTGGTGTATGATCAAGGTAGTAGTTGTATGTTGAGCAAAACAAAATCGGTGCTTACGCACCGATAGATACACATTAGTATAGGAGTGATTGCATTGAAATCGTATGATGAGAGAATTGCAGAGTTGAATGCCAAGAAAGAGCAAAAAGAGAAAGAACTTGCTGAGCTTAAAGCCAAAGAGAGAAAGCTGTTGCAAGAGAAGAAAGCATTGGAGAGAAAAGCTCGTACAAAACGTTTGATTGAAACAGGGGCTATTGTCGAAAGTGTACTTGGCAGACCTGTTGAAGAAGAAGATATTGAGCCTATCAAACAGCTTATTGCATATTACAGAAATAAGAAATCGAGTGGTCAGCCTATTCTTAGACAACAGAGTTCTACAAACGAATAATGCTAAATATAAAAACTGCTGTTGGATGCTAAGCCAGACAGCAGTTTTAGATTTTTGTGAGGGATATTATTTATGCTGCAATATCATCAAATGTTCTGATTATGTCCAGAAAAGTATCCATGTAACCAAATAATTCGATTTGTCTGTTCGTTATTTCTTCAATAGCGTTTCTATTAATGCCATGCGTTACTTTATCTCTTAATTTTTTAATAGTCTTGCCTTTGGACGAATTAGGTCGTGTGGAACCAAATATTTCAGTCAATAAATCCTTGTCAAAAGTATATCCAGCGAATTTCAAAGCCGATGGTACTTGGTTCATATTGAGTTTCAAACTTTCGTCTTGTGGATCTTTTCCTTTACTCCTTTGATGTTCTTTAAGTACCATCTTATATATCGTTTCGCAATAATTGAATTTATTTTTGAATTTGTCCAACAACTGAATAGTATCAGTATCTATGCTTTCAAGTCGAACCAACTCTTTTTTGGCTTTTTCTCTCAGCTGTTTTTGCTCTTTTGCAGATAAATTTTTCATTTGAACATCCTCACTTTCATTTTACGGCAGATAGTTTTGTTCCAGTCAATATTGTTCAATTTCTTTTGCGAAATATATTATACCAAATCCATTGTACTAAAAAACAGACAGATGATTTTTGCTATAAAATCATATTTGTAGTACGAATTTGACAGGGTTTTTGAATGAGTAAACAATTTATGAACAAAGCCAATTCATAACGATTGTATCAAGATATGAGGAATCCAAAAGGCACTGGAATTGCTTATCA
>CADCDE010000109.1 GCA_902800065.1 uncultured Ruminococcus sp. | reverse complement strand
GAAAAGTTTTTACACGCTACGATAAGCTCGATTCAATTTTTCTTTCTGTTATCATGTTGGCTATGATTTTTGATGCTCTTTTTATGTGAACACGCTCTACTATCCTTGAGGGCGAAACGGATATTAACCGTGTATATGATCTACGCAGCAAGATAGCTGACTTTATGCTGTACAGCTTTGACGAAGTTCAGGCTTTCGTTGACTTTATGGCAAAGCAGTCTGGCAAAGGACAGGAAGCAACGGCTCTCGGAAAACTCTCGTCAATGTTCCGTCCGGTTATCATAAGGTATATAGATCTGAGCGAAGATGACCGTTTTACCGTCCGTGATTTCATTTGGAAATTCAACCGTACTTATTCTTATGTCACGCAGCTCATTCGCCTGCACGACAAGGACTTGTTCAACGAGTTCCTTTTTACCTCTCATCTTGTCAGACTTTTGCCGGGAAACAAGATTGATATGATCGACATAGACGAGAAAATAAAATTGGAATACGCTTCTCTGAAAGAAACACATACAGGAGCTATTCTTCTTGACGAAAAACCGCCTGTGATTGTTCCTGCCGGAAGCACAGTTCCGAAAACACCGAACAAAAAGAAAGATACCCTGCAAAGTATCATCGACAAGGTAAACGAGCGTTTTGACGGACAGTTTACCGAATCGGACAGAGTTATCGTTGAGGGTATTTACAGAATGTTTATGGACGATGACGATGTAAAGAAGTTCAAAAAATACGCACAGGATAACAGCGTAGAAATGTTTGTGCAGTCGCTGTTCCCTGACAAGTTCAAGGATATTGTTACCCGTTGTTTCCTTGAAAGCAGCGAATCCTTTGAGAAGCTGTTCAACGATCTCGATTTCTACAAAAAAGTTCAGGATGCTATGGCAAACGAATTATACAAATCCCTGAGAGATAAGACAACAAAAAGCTGAATAGCAAAAAAGGCAGCTCCCGACATTTAGCCGAGAACTGTCTTTGTTTATATAGTTCCTGAATACTTGAAACTCGATTGTTGGAGATTGCTGGAAACCCACATAAAATCAAGTGTTTATCAGTCTTTAAGCTTTATCTTACATTTTGAATTTCACGGATTCAGATGTTATATATACCCCCCTATAATAACACTTGCATCATCAACAGAACCTTGTTGGCGAGCAACATCAATCAATTTTTCACAAGTCTGTAGTGAAATACCATATTCATCTACAATATCCTCTAAACTATCAGTACTAAGGTAATCATGTATGCCGTCAGATGTCAGCAGGATTGGTGATGTAATAGAAACAGTAGACAATGTTACTTTGAATAATGTTGGTATGCCGCCACCGAAACATGCAATAATTTCATTCTTTCTATCAAAATTTTCTGCTTCGTCAGAAGATAGCCTTCCACTGGCAATAAGATAGTTAATGGTGGTATCATCAAAGGTTAACTGTTTAAGATATTTACCGCCCTGTAAAGTATATATGCGTGTATTGCCGACATGAAAAATAAAGATTCTGTCTTTATCAAAATGAATACCTGATAATGTAGTTGCCATCTTGCTATATTGGGGTTCTGTATTAGAAAGTTCGATTAAATCCGTATTGATTTTCGATAACTGTTCCAGGCTAATATTATCGGTAACGGTCAATCTGGTAGCTACAAAATGTGATGCAACTGCTCCGGCATTGTTTCCACCTACACCGTCAGCAATGGCTATAGTGCCAGTATCAATGTTTGTAATAAAGGATCCCTCAGCTATCACAGATTTTCCAAGTATCATTCGATCTTCATTTTCTTTCTTGCTGATTCCCATTTGAGAACATGCGTAAAATTTCATATAAAGCTCCTTTCGCAAATCAATTCTGGAAGATTACCAGATGTGTTGATTTCTTGAATAGTTACTGTAGCGTTTTCAAATATTTCATTGTCAAATAAATATCTTGACAATGGATTTATCAAAAGGTCTTCAACTACATTCCCTATACCACGTCCACCATTAACAAGATTATTATTTGATGCTTCTACCAGTGTATTGATAACACTATCTGCAAGTGAAAGCGTAATATGTTTCTCTATTGCCAAATTTTTTATAATTTTATCAATCTGTGCTTTCAATATCATTCGGGCAATATCAGGGTGAATAAAATCAAATACAACAATATTTTCACCGATACGATTAAGAATTTCCGGTCTGCCTAACTGGAGTTTAAAATAATCTTCGACAGCATTTCTCACTTTTTCCCTTACTTCTTCATATGACATATCATTTGTTACATTGCTGTGCCTATTTCCATATTCGTCCAATGTATAGATACCGAGATTACTGGTAAATATAATGATGGATTCTGAAAAATATACTGTGTTACCCTGTCCGTCTGTCATTCTGCCATCTTCTAAGATTTGAAGAAACTTATCCAAAACAGACGGATGTGCTTTTTCTATTTCGTCAAATAACAGAATACAAAACGGATTTTTTTTGACAGCATTTGTCAGTTGACCACCAGCTTCATAGCCTACATATCCCGGAGGTGCTCCAAGCAGCTTTTGGTCACTGTGACTTTGACCATATTCGCTCATATCAAAACGAATACAGCAGCTTTCATCACCGAATAAAATCTCTGCAAGTGTTTTTGCGGTTTCGGTTTTGCCTGTACCCGTCGGACCTGCAAAAAATAATACACCTTTTGGTCTGGTATGTGAAGAACCTTGCAAACCAGACAGACCTATAATTGCTCTTTTAATGACATCAAGAGTTTTTTCTACTGCATAGTCCTGTCCTTTTACACGCAGTTCAAAATGAGCTTTTGCATCTTTCAGTTTTGTATGGAGAGCTTTCCATGGATTTTCTTTCACACCATATTTATATAAATCAACAACATCACATAAATTCTTGATACGAATTTTTTCGTTTTTACAAAGCATTCTCAACCCATTTAATTCTGTAAAGCTAAAGCCGTCTGTCAAAGCTACAAATCTGTCCTGTATTTTTTTTAATTCATCATTGTGTTCATTGTAATACTCCATATCCTCACAGTATATGTCATTAACAAAAAAAGTCCTAAAATTGATACCTTTTATCAATATCTCACGTTCTTCTTTAGAGGGAGCAGAAATATTAACGATTTTCACATTTGGATTCTGCAAATAAAACCATACAGGAATATCATTTGACTTGTTGGTAATCAATATCAAAAGATTTTTCAATGTACCATGTTCGTTTGTTCTGACATTTTTTGCTTCAAGTGATGCCTGAATCAGTGATGTAAAGCTGTCAACTTCTGCTTGTGTCATATTATCGGGACTGATGATATATCTTGAAACAAAATCCATCACAATCACACTTGCCTCTTTATTCTGCGACAAAATACGCCTTGTAAGTGCTGCTACAGAATTATCTCTGGTACTTCTGAAATCAGCACGGATATAACCATTCTCTGATGATGTGCCACTCAGTTTGGCGAAATTTTCAAGGTAACCTTTCTCGTAGTTATTATAAAATCCCTGTATACTGTCATAAAATATGATGTTCTGATACCCTGTATCTTTGAAAAAATAGTGCAAATATTCAGTCAGACGCAAGATAGAATTTTTCGGGGTACTGCCTTCCACGGGATATTGATAAGAATCCAGAACATTCCCCTCCAAAAGTATAAGGGGCTTTATTTTGCAAAATATTGCAAGTTCCCTGTGCCATTTTGATATATAGTCAAACATAATTATCTCTCCGATCTTATTAATTGTTGTAATTCCATAACAAAGCAATTTATTAGCTTTTGGCGGTAAATTAATTGTTCTAATTCTAAAACGAAATAACTCATTAGTTTTTGGTGGGGATTTTAATGGGGTTTGTCAAGTAAAATGTGTAAGTTTTTTATTGAATTTTGTAAGACCGCAATAAACACCGGTTGCGTATGGTCATAAATTTTCGTACTTGCGGATTC
>CADCDE010000108.1 GCA_902800065.1 uncultured Ruminococcus sp. | reverse complement strand
GATTGATGAATGGGACTGTGTTATGCGTGAGCATAAAAATGATAAGGAGGCATTGAAAACATATCTTGATTTTCTTCGTAATTGGCTGAAAGATAAAAGTTATATTGTCCTGACATATATGACAGGAATATTGCCGATAAAGAAATACGGTACGCATTCTGCTTTGAATATGTTTGATGAATATTCCATGCTTGAATCCGACGGGCTTGAAAAGTATATAGGATTTACCGATGACGAAGTTTTGGGACTTTGCCAAAAGTATGGAATTGACTTTGAGCAGATGAAATCGTGGTATGACGGATATAATTTGGAAGGAACAGAGTTATATTGTCCTCGTTCTGTTGTAAAATCAATATCTTCTAAAAAATTCAGAGGTTACTGGACAGAAACAGAAACTTATGAGGCATTGGCAAAATATATCGCTATGAATTTTGACGGATTGCATGATACGATTGAAAAACTTCTTGCCAATCAACCACAACCGGTAGTTACAAGAACCTTTACCAACGATATGGTCACATTCACAAGTAAAAATGATATTCTGACACTTCTTATACATCTCGGCTATTTGGGGTATCATTCGCTTGATAAGACTGTTTATATTCCTAATAAAGAGATAGCCGATGAATTTGTTGTCAGCATGGAAGCAACAGGCTTATGGAAAGAAACAATAGAAACTGTTTTGCAGTCAAGGCAGTTACTTGCCGATACTTTGCAGGGAAATGCCGATATTGTTGCACAGGCTATTGAAAAAGTGCATGACAGCAATTCAAGCATTCTCAATTACAACAATGAGCAGTCTTTAAGATTTATTATTTTGATAGCTTACTATTACGCAAAAGAGCAGTATGAGATCATTCAGGAAATGCCGTCAGGAAAAGGCTTTGCAGACATCGTTTTCATTCCGAAATATAATGTTGATACGGAAAAATATCCGCCTATGGTAGTTGAATTGAAATGGGATGATACTGTCCAAACGGCGATTAAGCAGATAAAGGACAGAAATTATCCGGACAAGCTGAAAAGTTTTGAAAAAATACTTTTGGTCGGTATCAGTTACGAGAAAGATATTGAAAAAAATAAAAAGCATAGGTGTATCATAGAGGAATACAAAATAGTGTGAAATTGTAAATCAACATACCGAAAAACCACTTGCCATTTAGTTGACAAGTGGTTTTTGATATGTTATGATTTTTTCTTTTTCTTCATGTTTTTAAGTTCTGCCAAACCCCATTCAAAATAAACTTCAGCCAAAGCAAAAACAAACGAGTTATACTGGAATTCCATCAAAAATTCTTCCATTGTATCCGGTCTGTAACCGAATGAATCCATATTTGCCGCATATTCTTCAAGTTTTCTTTTCAGAACTCCATCAAAGAATTTGTATGTATCCTTGTTGTTATCATTCAGTGCCTTTAAATATTCTGCTGCTTTTTCCGTATCGCCTTTTTTGTAGTACAGCATGGACAAGGGAAGTAAAAACTGCGTTGCATATTCCGCTTCATCTTCAAACTGCTTTGCCAGATTCAGGGCGGATTCTTCATCTTCAAAATAAAGATATATGTGCATGAGATTGTATCTGACACCGAGATTATCGCCCTCACACAAACGCAGCATTTCACGGTATATTTCACCGGCAGATTTGATTCTGTTACATTCAATCAGCTTGAATGCGTAATCCATCATCAGCCTCATATACGGACGGGTTTCAAAAATGCCCCAGAAACTACCGATGTTTTCTTCATCAAAATAGCCTTGTTCTTTCATGCGAGTATTGGCTTTTTCCAGAAGTTCCTTATATTTTTCCAATAACTCATAACTGGATTTTGTCTGTAATTTCACTATCAATTTTTCGGCATCGAGATTTTCGGGTTCAAGTTCCAATGCCTTTGAAGCATATTCGATAGCTTTTTTCTTACTTTTTGCCGACTGTGCCATCTCTATATAATCATATGCAGTCGGTTCGTCATTTTGTTCCATAGCAAAACGACGGGCAAAAAGGTCTATAATTTCCTGTTCGTTAAAATCCGACATTTCAGACACCTCCCTTATTTCTTGCAAACATTTCCACTGCACCGGCATTTTCTCTCAATTCAAGCACTTCCGCATCAAGCAAGCCGTCTTCATAACGCTTGAAATTTTCCATTGTGATGTAAAGAATATAATCATCGGGAAATGCCGAAACAGGCACCATTTTTTCTTTTGAACCACGAATTTGCGGTATGCTCATGGGAATAGGTCTTTTATCCGTGAAGTTCTTCAATTTGCCCTCATACGGCACTAAGAAATATTTTCCCGGTCTTGTACCGATGATTTCAACCGCAATAGAATCTTTTCTGAGTTCGGCAGGAATCAAACGGCTGTCGGGATAGCCTGTACGCTTTATTGTGTCGCCCACTTCATAGGATACGCTGTTGTTTTCATACTCAAATTCAATATTTTTCAATTTGCTTAAAGCAGACTGATAACTGAATTTTTTGAATGCCTCGCTGGTTTCCTCATACGCTTTTGCAGAGTCTTTATCAAACGGAATGACAAACCATGTTTCATCATTACGGCGTTCACTTGAATCACTGTCCAATAAAATGGGAACGATAAGACGTTCTATTTTAAACAGAATGTTGGGGGAATAGATACACGGTGCTGTCGTGTAGTTGAATACCGACTGAAAATTCGGATAAAGTTTTGTAATGGCAGTCAGTGCGTTTACTTTGCCGATTATTTTATCTTCAAAGTCTTTTTCTTCGTTTTCGGGAGCAGTCACCGAAAAGCTTTTCAGTCCGTTATGTTTAAAAATGAGCCTGTCTTTTTCGAGAATAAACTTTGCATTTTCCGCAAACATATCGTCTGCGTTTTTTATCAGGTCATAAATAAACTGTGCTTTTTCGGCAGATTGATTAACAGCAATTTCCTGCAAATTCTTGACAGCAAATTTTTCCATCATGTCGGCTATTGCAGTTCTGTCTTTCTGCAATGCCTCAAAATACGTTTTTTCTGTATCATTCATACTATATTCAACTCCTTAAACTGTTTATCTTTTCGGCTGATTGGGAATTTCGATATTCTGATATTTTTTTTTGTAATAAGCCACGACATCAGGGGAAATTTTGTCTGCCACGAACATATCTTTACGCCCGTTGCCAAGCCTTATGCACTGCATACAATAAACTGCCTTACCCATGTGAAAGCAGTCCGCACAAGTTATTATTTCTTCTTCCATTGTTTTAAACACTCCTTAAAAATTATTTTCTTTTTCTTACTCTGTTGTACTTGTAAAGCCTAAATCTTACAGGCAATATAATGATAAATGAACCGATACTTACAGCTACCGAACAGCTTATAAAAAACGGCAATAGTTCCGACTGAAAAACCACTTGCAAAGATGTCAGCAAAAATATGATTATATTTGAAATAAGATTTATCCAGAAAACGATATAATGCCATTTTACAACTTCATTTCTGAAATCCCAGAAAGTGAATTTGACGAAAAAGTTTGTTTTATTTTTCTTCCGCCTGTTACGCAATGTTTTTTTACCGCTGTTGAACTCAATGTCATCTGATAAACACACATCAAAGGGGATATGTGTCAGCAAAATATATAAGATTACAGCAACCCAAGTGCCGAGCAGTATCAGAACTTTATCCATATTTCATCACCCGTTTTTCTGTCTTGCAAAGTAAATTTCTATGTGAATTTGATGAAGCAATTTCAAAGGCTCATCATATTTTGCAAGAATATTTTTGTATTCATTTTCAAATGCCTGTATCATTTCGGGTGACAGGCTTGCACCCACTCCACGACAGCTTTTGATTCTGCCAAGCCATTGTTCCTTTGTGAACGTCAAAACCGTGTTGTAGGAATGAATTGTTGCTATGTCAAAACGGTTTTCCGCCCATTCGGGAAATGAATATTGATACTGCTTAAATCCACCGCCTTTCCAGTGAGGGTTGTATTTCAGAACAAGC
>CADCDE010000107.1 GCA_902800065.1 uncultured Ruminococcus sp. | reverse complement strand
AAAAATTATTATACTGTCATTCTGAGGAGCGACAGCGACGAAGAATCTTTTGAAGATTCCTCACTGTGTTCGGAATGACATACTTCTTTTCATCATTGTAAGAATATTTTTCAGTTATATCGAACTCACGTTAAAATAAGTATAGCACCTATAATAACAGCAATAATGCCAATTATCACAAATATTGAACCTGGATTTGTTTTTCCTACATTCCAAACACTGCGAATTTGTTCTTCATAATCGTTGTTCAGACTATCTCCATATATCCAACAGCCACCGCCTGTTAAAATCAGAATAATACCTATTACAATCATTACACATACCTCTTGAATTTATAGTAATATTTTCCTTTGATTATAATTATATAGTATATTTTTGGTATGTAAAGAGATTTTAGAAAAAATATAGTAAAATTCTTTTATAAAGGAGGAATATTACTATGAATAGAATAAGAAGTCTTCGTGAGGATAGAGACTTACGACAAATAGATGTAGCAAAAGCAACGGGTATTGACCAAAAAACACTTTCAAATTATGAAACAGGTAAAACGAATCCTGATAGTTATGCCCTTGTAAAATTGGCGGATTTTTTTGATGTAACTATCGATTATTTTATTGGCAGAAGTAATAACAATTTCGTACATAAAAGCGATGTTCTTAAAAAAATTGAAATGATACAGAACGATTTAGAAGATGTAAAAAAATTGTTGTCATAATTCTTCAAACATTTCGATGGACATAAAGTATGAATTGGAAGATTTCGTTCAGCAGATAAGAAACAGTGTTATAACAGGACTGATATTGACGGATAGTAAATGTTTGGTGCTGTACAATATTGATGAAAACCGTTATCCGTTAAGTTACGGAACAGAATTGAGAGTAAGCTGTATGATTGACAACGGTACTTTTGTGAATATAAAAAACACTTCAAATGCGATATTTCTTGTATCGGATTTCGATATTGCAGCCGATTTGATTTTCGGAAATAAGGACAAAGATGTTTCTTCATGTACGGTCATTCTGAATAAGGTTTTCAGGCATATTTATATTGTGCCTGAAAATGCAGACGGTGATGTGCAGTTGAAAGTCCTTTGCCATCAGGAACTTTCGGAAATGATTGAAGATACTTTTATTGATGGATTTGGTTATGGCGATAATGGTTTCAAGACGGTGAATGACGGTTTTGACAAATACGGAAATCCTGTTTTGAATGGGTGTCATTTGGACATTGTTCGTTTGATGAAGTTCAAAAAAGGATTGCTGAATAATGATATTTGTGGCAGGATTCTTTGCTATGATTTTCAGATGGATTTCGTGCAAAATCCGTACAAATGGTGAAGTTGTGACAGTTGAAATCATGCCGAGAATTGGCTTTGCCAATGCACCGATAAACAGCAACGGTATTGCACTCTTTGAGAAACTTCCTTACGGAAAATATACCTATCAGGAATTTGACGCACCTAACGGTATATCATTGATGAAAGCGAATATCACTTTGAAATCAAAGAGAATAACGAAATTGTCAAGGCTGAAATGCAGAATATCGGTACAGGCACAATTATTATCACCAAGAAAGACATTTCCAACGGAAAAGTTATTTCTGATTGTGAAATTGAAATTCTTGACGAGAATAAACAGGTTCTTTTCAGAGGCAAGACCGATAAAAACGGTGTTGTTGAGTTCGAGAAACTTCCCTATGGAAAGTATTTTTACAGAGAATTCAATGCACCGAATGGTTATATTCTTGATGAAAGACAGTTTGTGTTTGAAATCAAGGAGAACGGCGAAATTATCAAGGCTGAAATGACAAACAAGCCTGTCAAAAAAACTCCGGGATATATCACCACAAGTGATAATTCTATGGCTTACATTTCGATTTTGGCGGTAATTATGCTGATTTCTTTGATAATTATTGCTGTCGCTTTTCGAAAAAACGGAAAGGACTATCAAGAAAAATACAGAAAAAATTCCCCACAGAAACTTTTTGAATTCCTGTGAGGAAGAATTTTTTGTTATAGTGCCATTTTATTAAAAAATCAGATTGATTTAAGGCTGATGTATTTACTTACTATTGTTCCGTTTTCATCTTTTACTTTTATGCAAACTTGGTAATTTGCGACTTGAGCAGTTGAGAATGCCACGTTTGAATTAGTACTGAAATTCTGCTTTATACTCCAAATTGTTTCTTATGCGTGACAACAGCTATATGGATATTTTCAGGCTCGTCACAAAAGACCTTATCTCCGCATCGGAATCCGAAATTGAACTTGATATGCTGCAATTTGAGAAATTTTACAAGATGTATGCGGTTGATTGCAAGATTATCGGAATCAACTTTCCGACTGATACGAAGCGTCAGCAACAGTATTATCAGCGTAAAATCGACAGTACCGATAATCCTTTTTTTAGGAGATTTTTGCAGACGAAATATGAAGAATTGGTTGATGTCAATTTGTACTGTACCGACAGAGAATATTATCTTATGATTTTCAGTGAATCCTATGAAAAGTACCTTGAAGCCAAAAGTATTATTACAGTGACATTAAAAAATGCTGATTTGGCAGAAGAAATCAGCATTGATAAAAAAATCAGTATTCTAGCAAAGCTGTGCAATAAATCCACGAGCATTTATTGGGAGTAAGATAAATCAGAATTTTCCCGCTCGGTTATTCGGATTTGCGAGTGTCCGGTATCGTCTTCAAATACTTCCAACGTATATAGATATTCGGCTTCACCGTCCCGGATTATGAAATCTGTCGCACCGAATTGACTTGCATAAACTCTAATCATACTATCTTCTCCAGTGCTCTCAATGGTAACGGTTGCAACAGAATTATCTTCTATTACAACAACCGCAGAATCCGAAAGAATCGGAGCATTCGGCAGGAAAGCCGTACCGTTTATGTCGAACTGTGGTGTTGCCACCGTAAATATAACAACGGTGATGAGCGGAATCAGAGTCCCAATCAGCTTTTTCTTCATATCCGGGAAAAACTTAATGACATATATGACAATCTGCAATAGGCAAAACAGTGAAGTGACAAGCCGATATGGAAAATGGTGTATACAATGGAGACCGCTTTTATAAACAGCACTCCCCATAAACGTCAAAACCGGAGCAAGGATGATTACACTCAGCCAGTTTCTCTTCGTGATAAACCAGCCGACAAATGCCATTGGGAACGTAAGCAGCGTCCATAAAAACCAGTACCTGTAATATCCAAATAGCCCCCATCCCATGGATGAAAACGGCACCTGTATTAGATAAATAAGCGGCTGACTAATCAAGAAAAACACAAATGTCTTTAGTGCCGATTCGAGCGGCTTTTTACAATTTGCCATGATAATGATGGCGAAGAAAAACCATGCCTCAAAATCTACGCCCATCAGTTCAAACGATGTATTTTGAAAGATGGGCACAATCAGAAAAATCGAAGTTAATACCGCCGTACCGAGTGCAAACAGTATCACTGTGCACCAACTCATATTAAGTCCGCCATAGACTTTGTCGGTTATACGCCTAAGAGTATTTTTTCTTTCATGAATCTACCTCCATTAATAATATAAATTCTAATTTATCGCATTAACGACAATCTGATTATAGCATATATTGCTGGAAAAATCTATAAATTTTTAAAGAAAGAGGGTGTTAAAATTTTTCTAAAAAAGAAAATTTTTCATGGAACAGAACAACCGTTACAGCAGGATAAAAGCCTTATTGCGAAAATACAGCCACAAGGCGGTATCGCTTTCAATGGCGAAAAGCTGATAACGACAGGTGACGGCTATGAAATTATCCTGCACGTTTACCGCTATCCGAAATACATAGATAAATTCTGGCTTACGAAAATCATCAATATCGACAATGTGGTTGTGACCGTTGATATCGAAACAAAAGATTCGCAAAAGGTCAAGCAGAATATCAATAGTTCCATGTCGGAACAGCGTACCCGTATCATGTACGCAAAAGATATGCAGGAACGCATTGAAGCTGAAGATG
>CADCDE010000106.1 GCA_902800065.1 uncultured Ruminococcus sp. | reverse complement strand
ACATAACGGGGAATGTTCAGATTATAGTTGTTATTTTCGATTTCTTCACGAGATGCACGGTAACTGTATTTATCGACATTTTCACGGGTTTCGTATGTATCGGCAATACGCTTTATATCTTCATCACGCAGAATATTCTGATTTTTGCCTTTTTGATAATTGTCCTCACCGGAAGCATCAATAAATAGAACATCCGTTCTTGTACGACTTTTTTTGAAAACCAATATGCAAGCCGGAATGCCTGTGCCGTAAAAAAGATTAGCCGGCAAACCGATAACTGCATCAAGAAGATTAAGTTCAACAAGTTTCTGACGGATTTTTCCTTCGCTTGCTCCTCTGAAAAGTACACCATGTGGAAGAACAACCGCCATGCGACCGGCTCTCGAATCAAGGCAGTGCAACATATGGAGAACAAAGGCATAGTCGCCTTTTGATGACGGCGGCACACCTAATTCAAAGCGTTTCCAAACATCAAGAGAGGCTGACATTTTTTCTTTTTTCCCTTTTTTATCAGCCGAAACATTTGATAAAAAGCCGCTGTCCCACTTATCAAGGCTGAAAGGGGGATTGGCAACAACAACTTGAAAAGTCATCATATTGTCATCTTCAATATTCTGCGGATTAGCGAGAGTATCTCCCTGCCATATACGGGCATCGTCAACACCATGTAAAAACATATTCATAGTACAAAGTGCCCATGTCTGAGCATTCAGTTCCTGACCGTAAACGGCAACTTTTCCGCTTGGAACTTTTTTGTATGCTTTAAGGAGCAAACCGCCACTTCCGCAAGTCGGATCATATATTCTGTCATTTTCTTTCGGCTTAACAAGTGTGGCAACCAACTCTGAAACTTGGCTTGGAGTGAAGAACTCTCCGCCTTTCTTTCCGGAATCCGAAGCAAAATTTGCTATCATATATTCGTAAGCATCTCCGATAATGTCCGAAGAATCAAGCTGACTTGGTCTTAAATCAAGTTCGGCAAAGTCTTCCAGAAGATTACGCAGAGTTGCATTTTTGTCCTTAACATTGCCAAAATCCACTTGTGAATTGAAATCTATCGCACGAAATACATTTTGTAATTTTCCGCTGTTTTCGCTTTCAATTTTTGACAATGCCACATTGATTTTCTGCCCGATTTCATTATTGCTGCGGTTTTCATAAAGATAATCAAATGCTGATTCATCGCTGATAACAAATCTTTCACGGCTCATTGCACGCTCAACACGACGAAGATCACCATTATACTGTTCCATATACTTTGCTTTTTTCTCTTTCGTAACGTCACTGAGATACTTAACGAACAGAATAGAAAGAATATAGTCTTTGTATCGTGAACTGTCAATTTTTCCTCTAAAACTGTCACAAGCCCTCCACAGTACACGCTCAATGTCATTTCTTGTTGTCATTCACATTTTCTCCTCTCACTTCATTGAACTTTTTTTGTAATAATAGACTGTAATAACTCTCCTTTTCTTTTGCCAAGTCCATAAGCAGTTTGCTTTCTTTTTTTGCAAGACTGTTTACTGCGGCTATTTTTTGCTGTTGGGAAATCGGTATCAAATCAATGTCATATTCGGCGAAAAAAACAGCTTTTACCGCACTCAGCATATTACTGCTTGAACTCTCAAACATTTCATGTTTTAACTTTGCTGTATTAAGCAACCAGTACAGGTACTCAGGAAGCAAGACTTTCCTATCAGTTCTGATAATAACAAAGTTAGAAGAAACTACAATTCCCTCAGAAGTCTCATCAATATATACAGCTGTATACGGAGTACTGAGACGAACTACAATATCTCCAGTCTGTGTCAAATACTCATTTGACAGTTCTTCTTTTGAATCAAATACATCTATTTGATTAAAGTCGATATGTCCATCATGGTTTATCGAACGCAGAGTAAGCAATTTATAGCTCTTTTGAGTTCCTTCACGAGCAAGTTTTCTGGATAATACCAGACCACTTCGCACAGAAGATACTTCGGCTAATTTCACTTCATCACCTCCAATGTCATGTGCAATAAATAACAATTAACTTGTTAAATTATAAGCCTTTACGGCTTCTACTGTCAGTATACGCTAATAACATCAATTTGTCAATATTTTTTTGCAATGTACAAAAAATGACATTCATAACAAGAAGCCTTTCACATATAATCTATCAGTTGCTGTAAATATTTATCTCTTTTAATTTCATAAAAATCACCCCCATTGAAAAGTATTGCTACTATTGGTGTAAGTTTTCAATCATTATACCGCTCAAACATATTGACATTATAACGCTATTCCGTTATAATGATTAAAAAAGGAAGTGATCTATTGTGATAATCAAAGAACTTATGAAGAAGAATTGCATTACAGCATATCGTTTATCTAAAAAAAGCGGTATTCCTTATATGACTGTAAACGATATATGCAACAGTAAAGTAAGTCTTGCCAAATGTAATAGTGAAACGGTTTATAAACTTTCCAAAGCCTTAAATGTTTCTATGGAAGAATTATTAGAGCCGTTTATGGTGTCTCGCCCTGACTTTGAACTATTTAAAAGCAATGTCTGCCATTTGTTGAAAGAATTGGGAGATATTCAGTTTTTGATTGAAACGATAAAAAATGATGAAATAAATATGTATTATAAGAGATGTTGGTATCCGGAGTGTTTGTATTTGCTTGCGATGGTCGATTATATCAGCAGACTGAATGATATACCGCTTTGTACAAATTACAATCAAATCAGGCTGTTAAAACTCAAAAAGAAAATATATCCTGTCGGTGTGGAATTGGCGGATATGGTTTCCAATAATGATAAAATGAAAAATAAAGCGGAACTGTCTGCCATTCCTGAATTTTTACGGTTTAATATTGTGGAAAGTGAAGTGCGAAATGTCATCTGATAAAATATTCAACAAAAACAATCTTGACCATTATTTTTATGAGTTATCAAAGGCATATAAAAAATTGGGTGGCAAGAAAATGCCTTCGGAGATTATTCTTGTAGGCGGTGCTGCCATTATAGAAAATTATGGTTTCAGAGAAATGACAAGTGATATTGATGCGGTAATACAAGCAGCATCAATCATGGATGAGGCTATCAACAAAGTAGGCGATATGTTTGATTTGCCTGTTGGTTGGTTCAACTCGGATTTTACAAAGACAGCTTCATATAGCAGAAAATTGGCAAGATACTCGAAATTTTATAAAACATTCAATCAGGTGTTGACAATACGAACTATCAGTGCCGAATATTTGATTGCAATGAAATTGTGTTCGGGCAGAAAATATAAAAATGACCTATCGGACATAGTCGGAATACTTGCCGAACATCAAAAATCAGGCGATAATATCACTTATGAACGCATTGATAAGGCGGTTATAGATTTATATGATTCATGGGAAAACATTTCAAGTGAATCAATATCTTTTATAAAAGATACTTTGATACATGGTAACTATGATTTATTGTATTCTACCATAAAAGAGAAAGAACTCGAAACAAAAGAAATGTTGGTAAAGTTTGAAGATGACTATCCGAAAGTATTGAATGAAGACAATATGGATAATATTTTGAATATATTGAACAGTAGAAAGTCGAATAACAATCACTGAAAAAGTATCATAATAAATGACCGTCTAATTAAATACAAAGCAATCCGTCTGAAATATAAAAATTTCGGACGGATTTTAATACTGTTTTCAATATATTTATTTTGATACTTTTATATACCCATTACGAAAAAGTGTGTCAAGACACAAAAATTCGTAATGAGAATGATTATATTATGATTATTTAGCATAATTACCTCTATTGTGAATATTGGGTAGTGACATAGCCGCAACATGACAAAGTAATGAGGGAGAGTTGATTTGACACCCGACTGACCGTTTCTGCCGCCAATCAGTTTGTATGCAACGGACGGCTTGAAGTCGCTGATAAAATTATTGAGTGATACCGTCGGGTTATTTCCTGCTTTCACTTCTATCGGTATGACTTCCCCGTTTTTCTCTATCAGAAATTCTATTTCATGGTCGTTATCGGGCTTAAAGTAGTAAAGCGTGTATCCCTGCTTGATAAGACATTCCGAAATGATATTCTCATAAATACCGCCCCTTGCGTTTCCCTTGATGGTGTCATTGAGAATGGCAAGCTTTGTTTCAAAACCATACATACAGCACAAAAGCCCTGTATCGTTGACATACAGCTTGAACTGATCTTCATTGGCATTTGCCATCAATGGAAGATACGGCTCATGTATATTATAGCAGGCATTGACTATCTCGGAATCTTTCAGCCACTGTACACTGCCACCGTATTTTCTTCTTGTCTTGCCTTTTTCAACGGTGGAATACTGAAATTTTTTAAGCTCTTTTGCAAGCTGTTTCGGAACGGCATCATAACACATACGGACAAGCTGTTTTTCCTTGCCTTTGGCGTGTTTGGCTATATCATCTCTGTATTCCGCAAGAATGTCATT
>CADCDE010000105.1 GCA_902800065.1 uncultured Ruminococcus sp. | reverse complement strand
AATTTCCAGTCAGGTAATAATTATTACAGCCGTTACACGAATATCAGCCGAAATATAGCTGCTTGTGCCAAAAAAAGTATAGGCGGTTTTAAAAGACGTTACCTTGCATTAAAGGCAATACAGTGTCCGAGCCTTGTTCCGTCAACGGTTTATCATTTTTATAATGATAATGATGAATTGGTAATAGGCGAGTTTATAGATGAAAAAGTTCCTGCCGAATACAGATTCAAGTCCTATGATGAGATAGACAATAATCTCTGGTATGAAAAGAAAAAGAAGTTTGAGGATTTCGTTGTTAAGAAAATGTCAGAGTTTAAATATGAGGATTATGACAGAGTGTGCATGAACGGCGGAGTTTTCACAAGAAAGGTATATGTACGTTATCTTGGAGAGATTGAAAGGGCTGATATGCTTTTCTGGGTATTCGAGGACAGTTCAAAGGAAGTCAGAAGGGCAGTTGTTGATGTCATGGCAAAGAATAAGGAATATGAAGAAAAAGTAATAGCTTGCTTGCAGGCAAAAAAATTAGCCGTCAGAGAAACAGCCGTTGATGTATTGGCATCATGGGGTGCGGAAAATTACAGAGATGTTTTGATGAAGGTTCTCGAAACAGAAAAGAGCAAGAAATTAATTGAAAAGATACAAATGCTTTTGTCGGTAAGTGTCGCAAGTGACGGTGATAAGCCTGTTTCGGTGTCAACGATAGTTGCAGATATACACAAGGGCGGAAGAAGCAGACAGCTTTCATGGCTGTATGATAAATCTGATTTCACGGAGGTACATTTCACTGACGGTGCTGTTGCAGATGAAAAATATATTCAGGCGATAATGCTGAGTTATTCAAGTATGGCAGATTTGGGAGTCAATGAAAATGCCAATTTGCTTGCCAAGGGACTTAACCAGGATGATTTGAATAAAATTGCGTTGGAAGTGTTCAATGTATGGGTGTCACTCGGTGCTGAATCCAAGAAAAAATGGGTTTTGTATTTCAGTCTGATACACGGCGGATATGATGTACAGGAGCTTGCTGTGAAATATATCAAAGAGTGGGCAGAAAATTCAAGGGGAGCTATTGCAGCAGAGGCTGTCAGGGCATTGGCAATGAACGGAAGTTCAACGGCATTGATGGCAGTTGACAACATGGCTCACAAGTTCAAGCAGAGACAAGTCAAAAATGCAGCGATAGATGCAATGTCGAAAGCGGCTGAGGCATTGGGCATTACAACGGAAGAATTAGGGGATAGAATTGTACCCGACTTGGAATTTGACGAGAATATGCAGAGAATATTCGATTACGGTGAAAGAAAGTTCAAAGTATATTTAACACCGTCACTTGAAGTTGAAGTATTTGACGAAAACGACAAGAAATTAAAAAATATGCCGGCTCCCGGTAAGAAAGATGATGAAGTGCTTGCAAAAAAATCAAATACAGAGTTCAAGCAGATGAAAAAGCAGTTGAAGAATGTCATCACGATACAGAAAACGAGATTGGAAACAGCACTTTTGGCAGACAGAAGATGGACTGTCGAAGCATGGAGAGATTTGTTTGTAAAAAATCCCGTAATGCACAGCTTTGCAATAGGATTGATATGGAGTGCTTATGAAAATAATGAGCTTGTGCAGACATTCAGATACATGGAAGACGGCAGTTTCAATACTTGTGATGAAGATGAATATGAATTAACTGATAACTGCATGATAGGACTTGTACACCCCATAGACCTTGATGAAGATACTCTCACGGCATGGAAAGAACAGCTCTCGGATTATGAAGTGACACAGCCGATAGAACAGCTTGAAAGACAGGTTTACAGGGTAAACGCTGATGAAGTCGGTCAAAAGACACTTATGCGTTATAAAGACAGAAAGATAAATGACTTTACGCTTTTGGGAAGAATCACAAAACTTGGCTGGCAAAAGGGTACAGTGCTTGATGCAGGATGTTTCAGTACGTTTTATAGGGAAGATATAACCGAGCGTATCAAAAATCCCGATGGTACAGTGACGTTGAAGGGTAATGCAGTTGTGGTCAATATCAGCGGAATGTATGTATCGGGTGTCGGTGAGGATATCGAAGTCGGAGAGATAAGATTCTATAAGCCTGAAAATGCCGATAAAGATATATATGATGATGTAAAAGAAAAATGTGCATTGAAACTTGAAGATGTGAATGAAAGGTATTTCAGTGAGATAATAAATCAGCTTGAGACTATATTTAAGGTATCAGAATAAATAATAATAAAAATCCCGAATTTTATTTATAGATTCGGGGTTTTTTTATAAAAAATATTTGAAAAAATTTTTATATGTGGTATAATGAAAAGGCACATTCAAAACATTCGGGTGAAAATATTACTCGAAAATATAAAAAATAAACAGGAGGTCAAAAGATTTTGAACTGGGAAGTATTTGTTTTCATTGTGTATCTTCTCTTTATGCTTGGAATAGGTGTATATTTCTTTTTCAAGAGTAAGGGCGGAGGAGATAAAAGTTATTTTCTCGGCGGAAGGCAGATGGGACCTTGGGTAACGGCATTGTCGGCAGGTGCATCCGATATGAGTGCATGGGTACTCATGGGCTTGCCTACGTCAATTTATGCGTTGGGACTGGGACAGATATGGATACCTGTAGGACTTGCGATAGGCTATACCATAAGCTGGCTGATAGAAGCTCCGAGACTTCGTAAATTTTCGATAGTTGCGAATGATTCTATTACCATTCCGCAGTATCTGACAAACAGATTTTTGTCAAAGTCAAAGATATTGCAGATATTGTGTGCAGTTGTATTTTTGGTAGCGTATACTATCTATTCGGCATCAAGCTTGAAAGCGTGCGGAACTCTTTTCAATACTGTAATAGGCTGGGACGCAAATGTAGCAATGTATATTGCGGCAGCTATCATTGTCGGATATACATTTTTGGGAGGATTTTCGGCAGTATGCTGGACTGACTTTTTCCAGGGAATGTTGATATTTCTTGGAATGCTGACGGCGACTGTTACAGCGGTTTCTATATTGGATATGGGCAAGGCTCAGGAAATTGCACAGCAGATGACTGTTACAAATCCGAATTTCTGGAATCCGATAACAAACTGGCAGGATATAGTATCAGGTATGGCATGGGGACTCGGATATTTCGGAATGCCTCATATTATTATAAGATATATGTCGATACGCTCACAAAAAGAGATGAAAAAGTCAGCGGCAATAGGCATTACATGGACAGTGTTTATAGTACTGTTTGCGGCAGCAATAGGTGTTATCGGTCTGATGTTCCTCGGATATGATGAGAATATTGATAAGAATTCTCTCGTATTCATCACAATGGTAAGAAAGATATTCCCCGCAATACTTTCGGGTATACTTCTTTCAGCAGTACTTGCGGCTTCAATGAGTACCGCAGATAGTCAGCTTTTGTCGGCTTCATCATCATTTGCAAGTGACGTTTATAAGCCTGTTATAAGAAAAAATAAGGCAAGTGATAAGGAAATGCAGTGGGCTGGCAGAATCGTAGTGCTTGCAGTTGCATTGATAGCCCTTGTAATAGCAGCATCACCTGATTCGGGTTCGATAATGAGCCTTGTATCGAATGCATGGGGCATATTCGGCGCGGCAATAGGTCCTTCTATATTGCTTTCACTGTTCTGGAAACGCTTCAATATATACGGAGCAATCGCAGGTATAGTTGCAGGAACAGCGGCTGATATATGCTGGATGATATTCCTCACGGGTTCAACGGGAGTATATGAGCTTGGACCGGCATTTGTGATAGGAATGATAGCAGCGGTTGTTGTATCTCTTGTTACAAAAGAGCCTGCAAAGGACGTTGAAGAACTCTTTGATAAGGCTATGAAATATGATGACTGATATGTAATTCTGAAACACTCGTCATTCCGAGCAAAGCCTTGTCATTCCGAGCAAAGCGAGGAATCTTCAAAAGACTTTTCACTTCGTTCAGGGTGACAAAACGCCGTCGCTCCTCAGAATGACAGGATTTAATGAACGTTAGTTCGGACGAAGAATCTTATCAAGATTCCTCACTGCGTTCGGAATGACATACTTAATTTCATCATTGTTAGAATATTTTTAAGTTACATCGAACTCACGTTAATGACGTTGTTATAAAAAAATCTGTCTGGCAGATATTTGTCAGACAGATTTTATTTTTACTTTTCGGAATATTTTTTGATAAGGTCTTTCATAAGAGAGTAAATTTTCTCTGAGGAATTTCCGCAGGAGTGATTTTGTATATTTGTACGCATTTGAGCGAGCTTTTCAGGTTCTGACATCAGTTCGGTGATGGTCTCGGTACACTTGTTATTTTTCTCGATTTTAACAGCCATACCGCTTCTTATAAGATAATCTGCATTCTGCTCCTCCTGACCGGGTATAGCTTTGAATATTCCCATTGGAAGTCCTACTGCAATGGCTTCACTCACGGTCAGACCGCCAGGTTTTGTTACTATCATATCGGACATATGCATATATTTCTCGACTTCATCTGTATAATATAAGAGTTTTGTGGGTTTGAGTGCCTTCTTGTGGCGTGAAAACTTAAGACTTGTTTTGAAATTATCGGGCTTTTGGAGGTCAAATTCAAACAGGGTATTATTGAGAGTGAGCTTACTCAGATATTTCACAAAGGTCTCGTACAGCTTCTCGTTTTTACCCGTTATCACTATTACCTGAAAATCACAGGGAGATTTTACTATCTTGTGGTATACTTTGAGAATATCAGTAACACCAAAACTGCCTGCCATTATGAGTATTGTAGGTATATCGGGGTTTAATCCCTCGGTTTCAAATGCCTCAGCACGGTTTATCGGATAGAAGAAATTTTGTTTGACAGGTATACCGTAAGGGAAAATTGTTTCACCGTCAATGCCTCGTGCCATCATCTGACCTATCATCTCATTGCTCGAAACGATATAAGCGTCAACGCCCTCACTTACATATGTCTGATGTGAGGCGAAATCGGTCAGTATACTTACTATCGGAACATTGGCATAACCTCGGTGTTTGATAGCCGAAGCCATTTCAGTACCTATCGGGTGAGTTGTAACGATAATATCGGGCTTGACTTCTTCAATGAGCGGGGGAAATTTTTTGCTGTACTGATTGACGGCAATTTCAAAGGTCTTGTTCATTGGAGATTCTTTGTCAATGATATTATAAAATGTTCCGTACACATTTGGAGTTTTGGTAGCCATATATACATAACCGCCTGTGACGGCTTTATTGAGAAAAGGGCTGGCATATTCGATAGTATCCTCTATTTTAATGACAGAGTCAGGCTCCTTGTCCAAGATATACTGTTTGAGAGCATTGGCAGCTCTCATATGACCGCCGCCAGTCGTTGCCGAAAAGATAAGAACATTCATAAATATATCTTCCTTTCAAAGAGATTTGTGATTTACCATATAATAACATATTCAGTACCACATTTCAATAATAACTTTTTATTTTGGGAATAAAAAAAGACCGCCGAGCGGTCTTTTGTCAGCTTTTGAAAGAGAATTCTATTATTATGAGATAATTGAGGCTTTATTATTAAATTTTCTTTGGGTAAGGGGTAAACCCACTTTGAGAGGGGTTTACCCCATATGCACTAACTTAATTAAAAAAATGTATACAAATCCCCAGTAATATGCTAATATAGAAATGCAAGTATAGGAGCTATGAGGTGAAATGTATGCA
>CADCDE010000104.1 GCA_902800065.1 uncultured Ruminococcus sp. | reverse complement strand
AATATTGCACGTTTTCCTGTAACATACTCCTTTCTTGTTTTTGCAGTATTTTCTGCTTATTTTGCGTTGCAATCTACGCTTTTTCTTTTTTAATTTTCTGACTTTTGCAGTCTTATTGATGTTTTTATACTCTTTTTTATCCGAACATACAGCAAGCGTTTTTATCCCTATATCTATTCCGATACCGTCATTAACAGGTTTTACAGTATTTTCAGGTACTTCAATTCCTACCGAGATCCACCAATTTATCCCGTCAAAAGTAACTCTCGGATTAGAATATTTCACACCAATGGGTATTCTGCCTTTTTCCGCAAGTCTGATATGATTAAACTTTTGCTTGCTTGCTTTTTTACTCAAAGTCAGCTTTTCAAGTTTGACATGAGTATCTGTAAAGCTGATTTTATCGGTATCGGATTTTATCGGTATCAACATAGAAACTCGGTTTTGATTTTCTGCGACTTTTGTAATTTGGAAATCCCGTTATGCCGTCAAAAAAGTTCAAGTAAGCATTGCAAGCATCTTTTACGGCTTGTTTTGCTATATTATTACTGTAATCATTCAGCCACATAAGTTTTGAATGTGTCTTTTTTAACTCCGTCAGTCTTTTTCTCAATTCATGATCACTTACAAATGAATTATTACATTCATAATTCAACTGTTCATGATCAAGTACCCAGTTATAAATAAATCTCAAATAAATCTCGCCGTTCCTGCACATTCAAACAGTTTGGTTCTTTGCCTGTTGTTCGGACATAACATGACTTTTACAGTTCTTATCATACTTTTCACCGTCTTTTATTTTAGTATATTATCTCGAACATATAAAAGTCAACATATCTTTATAACTTTTTATAAAATCCTTTTAACTGTTAAAAGCCCCCATAAAAATAATTTACAGACCAATATTATAAAACAAAATCCTCCAATAATCAAGACATTTTTTACAGCGGTACGGAAATCAATTTTGCAAGATGGATTTCCGTTTATTTTGTGGCAGGAAGAAAACCCGAACTGACAAGAAAATCAGTTCGGGCTGTTGATTTATCGTTATTTTACGAGTTGAGCGGAAAAAAGAATAACTTCACTCTCCACTCTCAACTCTTATTCTTTGGATTCTTCGATGACTTTCTGAGCGACCATAGCAGGAGCTTCTTCATAGCGTACAAACTCAAATGTAAAGTAACCTCTGCCCTGAGTAGCCTGACGGACAAATGTGGAGAAGTCGCTCATTTCAGCCTGTGGAACTTCGGCTTCAATGGTCTGCATACGGTCTTCTGAGGGGTTCATGCCGAGTACACGTCCACGACGTTTTGTTACTTCACCCATGATGTCACCCATGTTTGCATCGGGAACAGTGGCTTTAAGAAGTCCTACGGGTTCAAGAAGAACGGGGCTTGCTTTCGGCATACCGTCTTTATATGCAAGAGAAGCGGCTGTCTTAAAGGACATTTCGGAGGAGTCAACGGGGTGATATGAACCGTCATAGAGAGTTGCTTTCAAGCCTACAACAGGGAAGCCTGCAAGAGGTCCTTTTGAAATGCTGTCACGCAGACCTTTTTCAACGGCAGGGAAGAAGCCTTTCGGTACTGCACCGCCGACAACTCTTTCTTCAAATATCATATCGTCACTTTCGCAGGGTGAGAACTCTATCCATACATCACCGAACTGACCGTGACCGCCTGTTTGTTTCTTGTAACGTCCCTGAACTTTAACGGGCTTTCTTATAGTTTCACGATAAGCTACTTTCGGCTTGGACAGAACAACGTCTACACCGTATTTTGACTTGAGTTTGGAAACGACTACATCAAGGTGCTGTTCACCCATGCCGCTGAGGAGCATCTGATGAGTTTCATTATTGGTCTCAAACTTGATGGTAGGATCTTCTTCGCAGAGCTTGCCGACACCGAGAGCAACTTTTTCTTCATCACCCTTTGTTTTGGGAGCGATAGCCATTGTCAGTGACGGTGACGGATACTCAATGCCGTCAAGAACGACTTTTCTTGCGGGAGCGGAAAGAGTATCGCCTGTATTGGTACCGGCGAGTTTAGCAACTGCACCGATGTCGCCTGCACCGATATAAGCGGCATCTTCAAGTTTCTTTCCTCTGATGGTCATGACTTTGGCAATTCTTTCTGTATTGCCTGTTCTCATGTTGACAAGGGGAGTATCGGGAGATACCTTGCCGGAGATGACCTTGAAATATGACAGTTTACCTACAAACGGATCGGCGATGGTCTTGAATACGACAGCCGCAGGCATAGCATCATCTTTGACATTGAGTTCAACGGGATTGCCTTCTGTATCCATAGCAACTTCAGCAGCCTTGTCTTCAGCAGACGGTGCAAGCCAGACAAGACCGTTGAGGAGCTGTTCAATACCGTATGTTGAAAGGGCATCTCCGCAGAATACGGGGCTTATCGTACCGTTCTTGACACCGTGACTGATACCTACGATAATTTCTTCGGGAGTAAATTCCTCACCTGAGAAATATTTTTCAAACATTTCATCGCTTGTTTCTGCAACGGCTTCATTTATGGCAGTTCTCAAGCCCTCAAGCCTGTCGCCCATATCGGGAATGGGAACAACTGTTGCCTTGCCCTTTGAGTCATATTTATAAGCCTTGTATTCGAGAAGATTGACATAGCAGTCAGCCTGACCGTCAACGATGTAGGGTACTACAACAGGGCATACGGACGGACCGAAAGAAGATTTCAAACTCTCGAATACACGGTAGAATCTTGCACTTTCATCACACAGACCGTTGACAAAGAAGACTTTAGTAAGACCTCTCTTATCGGCAGCCTTGACAGCCTTTTCAGTACCGACACTGACACCGCTCTTGCCTGAGACAGTGATGAGCATGGTATCGGCAGCCCTTGCAGCCTCACACAAACCGCCTTCAAAATCGAAAAGTCCGGGAGCGTCAAGAAGATTTATTTTCTTGTTTTTCCACTCGATGGGAGCGACACAAGCCTGTACAGAAGTTTTTCTCTTGATCTCTTCGGGATCGAAGTCGCAGACTGTATTGCCGTCGCTGACCTTGCCAAGTCTTTCCGAGCCTCCTGTAAGCCAGATCATAGCTTCTGCAAGAGAAGTTTTGCCCGAACCGCTGTGACCTGCAAGGGCAATGTTAAAGATGTTTTTAGCGTTATACTGTTTCAAAATGTTTGCCTCCTTGTAATAAAATACAATACTTTTAATCAACTGTAAATAATTATATCCTAAGTGTACAGAAAATACAAGTCTTTTTTATAAAAAATCAGGACTATAAATTTTTGCAGATATTAACACAAAAATTCTTTCAGGTATCGATTCATTGTACTATATCGTATATTATTCTGAAAACTCATTAAAGTCGCTTTTTAACACGCTGATTTGGAAGAAGTATACAAAAAATTGGATAAATGTTTTATATTTAGGTGTGTTGCGAAAAAATATATTTTATACTATAATCTTCTATATATAGAATGATGGGCAAGTGTTTGTTTATTTTATGCAAATATATCAATATGAAATTGTTTATAAAGTAAAATATTTTTATTTAGAAGTATAGAAAATTATTTCGAGGTTAATCCGAGGGTGGTTTCGTGCAAATGATGAATTTGTTAAGAAACAAAAGAATATGGAAAAGAGGTTTAGCACTGTTGCTTTCTGTGATGGTGCTTCTTAGTGCTGTCGATATGTTGATGGTGTCCGTAATGGCTAATGACAGCCAGTACACAGGAGATGCCTATACCATTACGACCAATGCTGTAAATTTTGAGTCAAACGGTGAAGTAGTGTATATCGTACAACGCAAAAAACCTGTTTATAGCTATGAGTTTATATACGAAGATGGGATTCCCGTGCAGGTTCAGAAAACTCTTTCTAATACTTGGCTTGACGAATACGAGTATGCAAAATGTCAGCCCATGATGTATAATAATACTCAAGTGGTCGATGCTCAGGGTAATCTCGTTTGGGAAGTTGTGGATAATACGGTGAAAACTTACAGAACAGCTATGTCAATTAGTGGCAGTCCGTCTAAGTTGAAAATAAAGACAGGTGAACATACTTACGTTGAAGAATATTGTGGTTTTATCAGTCAGGAAAGTTTATCAGGTTCTTACAGAAGGAATGTTATCAGAAAAGACGGTGATACTTGGAAAGAAATTTCTTTAATACGTACCGGTATTTATCTTGAAGAAAAAGATGAAAATGGAGATCCTATATTGGATGAAAATGGTGATCCTATATTGGAAACATCACTTACTTATGTGTGGGCATACGAAAAGGATTATGTACCAGCCGGAGCTACAGTAAATGATGCTTCTCTTGATGTAGCCGTTCCGAGTGACAACACAAAGCAAACTTATACAGTAAGGCTGAAAAGCTCTACACCTGTCAAGGTGGAATTGTCGCACCGATCGGGCAGTTCCGAACTGCTGTTTATGGATAGGGAAGAAAATCTGCCTGATTCAGTTCTGACTGCAAATCCGTCTGTTGAGCTTGACTCAAATAACGATACATCGGAATTTACCGTACAGTTCCCCGAACCTCAGTATAAGACACTTAAAAAATTATGGCAGGACAACGGTGCTCAGAAAACACAAGCATTAAATATCGGTGTACGCTACAAGGACGAAAACGATCAGGATGTTGTACTTATACCGGCATCGCCCGCTGTTGACCAATCTTCTCCTTTGAAGAATAACTATGAAGATGCAGAGTTTTACAGGACTTCTGCAACTTTTTCGACATGGACTTATACCCTTGAAGCATCTTATCTCTATAATTCCGATGGAACACAGAGAAATTTT
>CADCDE010000103.1 GCA_902800065.1 uncultured Ruminococcus sp. | reverse complement strand
TTCTTATGCAGTTTGAATAAACTATGAAACGCTGATTGTCAGATAAAAAACATATAAATCAAATTTGGAAATTCCTATACGATAAATAATCCGTATATATTACAGCAAATCTATTATAGCAGGAAATATATAAACCATCATCGCACCGCATATCACGGCAAAGCCTGTTAGGATTTCCACAGCAGCCGATACTTTTTTCGGAATATGTAATTTTCTTCGGAATCTGATATAAACAGCCAATAACGCAATTCCGATAACAGTAATGATAATTCCGGAAATAAAGCCTTTCGGTATCAAATAGATCTCTATACTGCTTTTTCCGATAGGCAATTCAAAAGCTGTAAGATCGGACAATACCCTTTTGACCGGAACTTTATTGCCGTTTACCTTTACAACAAAACCTTCATTGTATGGTATTGAAAGCAGACAGGTTTTAACGGATTCTGTACGAACATTTCCTATGATTTTACTGCCGTTATAACGGAGATCAGCACAGCTTGTATTGTCAATAGCTTCTGACAGCAAATCAAGATCAAGTCCGAATATGCCAAAACTGTAACAGCTTATCTTTTTGTTAGCTGTAATCTCTACAGTGATTTTTTCATTTTCGTATTCTCCCAATTTCAAAAAACCGTTTGCATCTGCTTCGGGATATTTGCTTTTTATCGTTCTGCCGTTTATCTTGATGGATAAGCCCTCAAAATAATCCTCCGACAGAGAATTTGAAAACCTGTCATAGCAGTCAGCATACAGGCTTTGTCTGCCCGATATATAAATATCATATTTCACTTTTGCCGCATTATAAAGCTGATACTTGTTATTTGAATACGAAATGCCTGTGCTTTTCTTCTTGTCATAGTCATATTCTGTAATCAATTTTTTATCCTTATTAAAAATATTCTCAAAAAGATACTGCTGTATTTCTGCCCTTGTCATATCATCAGGAATATCGGCACGTATCGAAAAATCATTACTGCACAGAATGCCCAAGCCAAGATATGGAGATATGCTATTGATAAAATATTTGCCGTTTGTGTAAAATGTATAATCTGTTGTTTTACCCTCAGTGATGTTATATTTTATACAGTATAAGGCATTGGTCAGTTCAGTTCCTCCGGTACTGCCGGACTTCATCCACACTGTACTGTAACCAAAAAGACGCTGCATGACCATAAAATCGTGGTCGGTAAGTGAAGTGTAATGACTGACAGAAGGATAACCTAATGCTCCTGTCATATTATAATCAGCTGCTTTACAATCGGTTTTCACTCTGTAAAAATCATTATCCTGTATCTTATCGCTCATTTCCGAGAGGGAAACAAAATCAGTTGTCCTTGTTGGATTATTCACGGCAGGACTAACCATATAGAGCCGGACACTGTTCATTCCCTCCACACAGCACATAGTTACAAGCATTATTGCAAAAACCTGTTTCATAATAAGCCGTTTTCGGTAAAGCAGCAGAATAATCAGATAGCAAAGCACACTAAGTACAAAGAGCTTTGCCAATCCATCGAGAGATTTTTTCTCACCCCACAGGGTAGCTGTATATTTCGTCAGCGTTTCAAAGTTTTTGTCTATCATCTTCTGACAAATGAAATAATAACCATAGATCAGAGCAAAAGACAGAGGTATCAATATGTACTGTATTTTTAACTTTATTTCAGAATTATTTTCACCTGTATCTGTCAAAAAATCCGCACAGCATATCAGACCAATAAATATAGTGATAAAGCCGTATCGTGCCGGAAAGGACATATAGTTTCCCGTGTGCCACATAATATTGATAGGCTCAATAAAAAATGGTATCAGCGTCAGCAGGAATAATAATAGGTTTCTTCTATGCTCCTTTGTTTTCTTTTCTCTGCTTAAAATCTGCATAATCAGCATAACAAAAATGAAACCTGTGCAAAACAAGAGAGGTAATACAGTTTCGTAGTGTGACAAAAAATTTGAACTGTTTATTGTGTCAGAAACAGAACTGAGCCTGCCGGATGACATGACCTGTATCAGACTCGGCAGCCATATCACAGCTGTCATCATAGCAGCAAAAACAGAACAGAACAGAAATTTAATACAAACCTCACGGCGATATTCCGACTGTCGTTCACCGACAAAATAGACCGTCATATACAGCAGAATAAAAACAACAACCATATAGCAAAGATAGAAATTCATAATCGTTATTGCTGATAACGAAATGATGAATAATATGCTTTTGCGTTCCTTTGTCAGCTTTTCCAGTCCACTCATAAGAATAGGAAACAGATACATAACATCAAGCCACATAATATTCTGATAGAACAGCATACCATATCCGCACAAGGCATACATCAGGCTGAGTGAAACAGTAATCGCTCCGTTTGTGGTTTTCTTACAGCACATGAAATAAATCGCCGCTGTAAAGGAACATAATGTCAGTTTCAGGATAACCATGATATTGACAAAATATATCATTTCTTCCTTTGGCACAAAGACCGACAGCAGAGAAAACGGATTTGAAAGGAAAAAGCAGAACACACCCCAGAAACTCATACCATCTGCATTGGAAATACTGAAAAACAGATTATCTTTTCCGCTCAGCATATCCTTGAAATTCATCAGCAGGGGGATACCCTGCTGATTCATATCGCACCAAGCAATACTGCCTTGTCCGAACGGGTACATATTATAATTTTTGAACACAAATAGCATTACTGTTAAAGTTAGTAAAGGCGGAAGAAACAGAGGAAAGTATTTTTTGACTGGTTTTGTAAGAGCTTTCATTCAAGTATTTCTCCCTGATCGTTGTATTGAATATCATTTAAATCAATTCGATTGCTTTCGGATTCGTCAGACAATATTTCATCATCTTCAAAGAATTGTTCGCTTTCTTCTTCAAGCACAATATCATAATCATAAATCTGCATTTCATTCATACCTGTCATTGTTTTTTTGAGGGTTTCAAGAAGAAGCTCTCTGTCTGTATCAACATAATAATTTTCAATATTTTTTGTAACTTTGAGTGTATATATTGTTTTGCCGTCTGATTTGTGGTCAGCAATACCAACACCACTGTATTCATATTCAGAGATTTCTATGCCGCTTTGTTCCAAATCAACATTGAGGAGTTTAACTTCTTCTCCTATTTGATTTTCACTTTTCCATACTTCAAAAACAGCTTTCGCTGATGCGGAAGTTTTTGTTGTTTTATGTTCAATTTTTCCGTCAACAACATAATAAATTTCAAACGACATTTCTTCAAGAGCTTTTTCATACGAATCTTCAAGTATCAGAGCTTCCGAACTTGAGCCTCCTGTTACTCCGTTTTCAGGAGATTCTTCATTAACAGGCTTAACCGAGTTTGTACCAACCGCAGAGGAAACACCTGAATAAACAACAATATTATTGTTTTTGTTCATATTCTGAACAGTCAGAACAGCCGCACAAGCAAAAATGGCACAGGCAGCAACAGAGGTTATTGCTAAAAATGCCTTTTTACTGTTTTTCTTAGGTTCCATTGCTTTTTCGATAAACTCATCATCAACATTGCCGATACTGTCAAATAAATCGAATTTTGTCATAACAATCCCTCCGTTTCAAGTCTTGCTTTCAGTTTGTTCCTTGTTCTCATCAGCATGACCTTAACTTTACTTTCGGAAAAGCCAAAAAGCTTTGCTATTTCCTTTACGGATTTTGCATACCAATAACGGCAAAGAAACACCCTCTGTTCCGTGTCCTTTAACTCTCTGACAAAAGTGTTGATAGTTTTATCAAGTGTTTCTTTTTCCATTTCAGCTATCGGATCACCGCTTGGAGAAATACATTCCGATAACTCGTCCAATACCTCTGCTATCTCACCGCCACGCTTTTCTGCATTTTTTTGCCTCCACTTGTCAATAGAAAGCCTTCTTGTTATTTTACCGAGAAAAGTTTTCAAAATGCCCGGCTTATGTGGTGGCATACTGTTCCATGCGGATAGATAGGTATCATTCACGCTTTCTTTGGAATCTTCCTCATTATGTAAGATACCGTAAGCAACAGAATAACAATAGGTACCATATTTTTCAGAGGTAACGGAAATAGCCTGTTCATTCCTGTTCCAATACATTTCTATGATCTGCTCATCAGTCACAGCAAATACCTCCTTTCAAAAGTCCTTCTATATAATTACTCGTATTTTATCGCAATTGGTTACAGAATTTTGAAAAATAATATAAAAGACAGTTTCCGTATTACGAGAACTGTCTTTTATTATTTAGTTTCCACAATTTCAAGACCTGTTACTTTAATCGCAGAATTTACATTTTCTTCCTCATCAAGGTGCATCAGTTATAATTACAATAGTTCAACATAAATACTCAAAAAAGTGCTTTTATTTTTTCTTCACCATGATATAATAAACGTGAGTTCGATATAACTGAAAAATATTCTGACAATGATGAAATGAAGTATGTCATTCCGTCATTCCGAACGCAGTGAGGAATCTTCAAAAGATTCTTCGTCGCTGTCGCTCCTCAGAATGACAGTATAATAATTTTTCGTTTTCATCGAACTCACGTTCATTATCTTTTTGACGGCAATATTGATACAATCAATTACTTTCACGGCGAGTATATGAGTGAATACTCATGGGCAAGCATTACCAAAGCAAACATAATCATAGTAAAAAATCTCCCCCACTGCTTGACAGCGAGGGAGATTTTCATTTGAGTTCATCCGAAAATATGGCAGCTAATCAAAATATATCTTTTCTGTTTTTCTTCTTTGAAGCAAATAATGCAATAAATCCTGATACTATAAACATCGGTATAATAAAGAACGGATAAGATTCTCCTGTTTTGGGTGTATTTGTATGATCGGAAATCTGTGTCACCGAATGTTACATTGACAGTTATTTCAATTTCACCGTCTGCAAATATAAGTCTGAGAGTATTTGTACCGTCCGAAAGGATAGCATTTGCAAGCTCTCCTGAAAGTGTTACTGTACCGTTTTCAAGTGTAACACCCTCTGTATTTTCTGTTGCAGCTAAACCACCGCCTATGCGTATCGCAACTGTATCAGATGTGGAATTTGTCCTGATGACGATACTTTCGCCTGAACGTCCCCAAGTGATATTGGTATGTTCTGCCATTATGACTTTTTCTTCCTCTGTTGTTACATTGACAGTTATTTCAATTTCACCGTCTGCAAATATAAGTCTGAGAGTATTTGTACCGTCCGAAAGGATAGCATTTGCAAGCTCTCCTGAAAGT
>CADCDE010000102.1 GCA_902800065.1 uncultured Ruminococcus sp. | reverse complement strand
ATGGAATTTGAAAGAATTTTTACCCGTGCAAGCAATGAAAGTGTAAGGTATTTTGGAATGAATGATCATGAAGATGATTATATTTTCTATTGCAGTCTGAACATTGAGGGAGTTCCTGAAAACATAAGCGAGAATGAAAAGGAAAAAATATATGACAATCCCGAACTTGCCGTAAAAATCGGCAGGATTGACGGCTGGATGATTCTTGGTCGTACAATGTTTGAGCATGATATTGACCTTTATAAAGAATGTGATGCGATAAGCGGCAGTTTAGAGTTTGTCTGTTCTGCCTTGATGGAAAATAACGGACCGGTTGCAGCAAATTACATGACCGATATGTTTTACATAGATGAAATCGAAATAAACGAAGAATATTATTCGGAAGATTTATTCAGTGAAATTATTGATGAATTGCCGGACAGTCTTTTTACCCATTATCATGTTTGGTCTGAAATATTGATATATTATCCCAGACCGCTGCCGTATGAAAATAAGTTGGAAGAATTGGAAAAGGAACTTGCGGTAAGGGCGTATTCCGATGTGATTGACCGTAATTTCAACGAAAACGTATCTGACGAACCTCATCTTATCATGAGCAGGGATCAGTTCAACATTATTGCAGGCAGACGCAGAGACGGGTAATCATATCCTGAAACCGCAAAAGATATGACTTTATGGGAAAGATATGAAGAATGTGGTTTTGAGGAATGGCTTAATACTCGTGTGATGTATAAAATGATTGATTAAAAAATAAGGGAGATTTATATGGAAAAGCTTTCAAAAACTTCAAAAGGCAAAATCTGCCCTGAATGTAACAGAAAAATGAAACAACAGTTTATAGGTCTTTTTCATTGTAAATGTGGAATAAGTTGGATGGAAACAACCGGATTTTTTGAAAGAGCCCCTGAAATGGTATTTGGATTGAAACGTATGAAAGTTGGAAACAAAATAAAACAGGTGCCTGTTATAAAGCATTGTTAAGACAGAATATTTCTTTGTTAATGGCATTTCAACAAAAAATTTCATTGACAAATCAAATACCATATCATATAATAAACACAGTCAATATTTATATCATTTGCATTAGGCAAGTGTGTCCAACTTGGCTTTGGACGGTCTTACATTCGGCACCATATCAGCATTTTGTCTGAGGTGTCTGCGGCACGGCATTTTCAAGTGTCAGTGCAACATTAGCTGTCATTCTGTAATGGCAGTTTTACGGCAGAGCGGTCTCTGCGATTGAGAATTAAAATTTCATACAGGATAACTATATTCAAACGGCTGTTAAGGCATACAAAGATGCTTTGACAGCCGTTTTTTGCGTTCTGTAAAATAGAGTGACAACAGATTTGTATATTCGATGTTGCTCTTTTTTTAATAAAAATTTTTTACAAAGGAGTTTTAAAAAATGGCAAATGAACTGAACAAGGTCGAGGGCTTCAATCCTCTTGACTACGCAAGGCAGATAACCGATGCAAACGGCAATCCGAGTCTTTATCTCGATGTGCAGTATCGCAAAATGTGGTTTCGCCTTGCAAATCCCAACGGAAAGATCGTTAAGAAAATCTGCAACTTTGACGGAAACTTGGCTGTCGTTGAGGCAAAAGTCTATCTTGACAAGAATGACAGTGAGGAAAATTTCGTCAGCAACGCTTTTGCACAGAGATTTGCTGATCCGTCAAACATGGAATATGGCAGCAGATATCTTGAAAGTGCGGAAACTGCGGCAGTCGGCAGAGCTTTGGCTGATGCAGGATATGGTTTACAGTTTTGTGCCGAACCTGATATGATGATTGCCGATTCACCGCAGACGTTTCCGCAAATGCCGTCACCATCCACAATGAACAACACTACACCGCCCTACAATGCCCCGAACAGTACACCACAGTACAATATGCCTATGTCAAACGGAAATCAGTATGGAGTACCTGCAAACAACGGCTATAATCAGCCGTACAACGCACCATATCAGAACAACGTGCAGTATGCGACACCCTCTGCACCTGCGTATAATGAAAATATGCCTGCCGAAGAACTTGCAAGGCAAATGTCCTATGAAGATGCTGTAAAGCTGATTTATCCCTGCAACGGAAATCACAAGGGGCAAACTCTCGGACAGATTGCGATTGAGGATTTCAGTTGTATTGAATGGATCGTAAACAATCTTTCTCAGCCGAAATATAACCTGATAAGAGCAGGTGCAATCGTTATCCGCAATAAACATACAGGGAGAGCATAAATTATGTACACATATCTGTTAAATTTAACTTTTTATGCGGGTTCGGACGCTCTTGAAGATACTGACAGGGATTTGTTCATTATGAAAACCTCTGAAATGTACTCAAAAGAGCAGATGGAAGATATATTCCAAAAAGTTAATTCCCTGCTTGGTTCTTATAATGAAAATGAGGATTTTCCGTACAGTTACGAGGAAGGTATTAACAGCGATACACTGACAAAAGGTGTTGGATATTATACCCATTCGGAAATCGAAAAAGCAGATGATTTCAGCGGTCACATTGACGGTATTTACACAATCGAACAGTGGCAGTAACAATTACAAAGACCTTCCGCAGTTTTTAAACGCTGCGGGAGGATTTTATTTTAGAGGAGAGTTTACAATGGCTAAAAGAACAACACTTCCGTTGAATACGGAAATAGAAAAGGAATTCGTCAAAACATTTGAAAGCCTTTCATTCAGGCACGGTTCATGGACGGTATGGCAGGATTTTGTTACACTGTCGGCTTGTTCACTTTCAAACGTGCTTGATAAAAGGCAGAATGTCTGGCAAAAAAGAGAGGATGAATATCAGCAGACAACTAAAAAGTATTCCGAAACCGAATTTCAGCAGTTTGTCAATCTTTTGGTTTTGACTGCAAAGGCCCTTACAGAAAATCCAAATCAGGATTTTTTAGGGCAGTTGTATATGCACCTGAATTTTGGAAACGGCTGGACGGGACAGTTTTTTACTCCGTGGCACGTTGCCGAAATGATGGCACGAATGAGTATCGGTGACGGAACGAAACAGGAAATTGAAGAAAAAGGTTTTATTTCAGTGAACGATCCGACTTGTGGCTCAGGCTGTATGCTTCTGGCATTTGCACAAGCTTATAAAAATACGTTAAATGAGAATTATCAACAGTCGGTGCTTTTTGTCGGGCAGGACATTGATCCCGTTGTTGCAAAAATGTGTTACATACAGTTAAGTCTGATGGGCTGTGCAGGGTATGTTATTGTCGGAAATTCGCTTACGAAACCTTTAACGGGTGATGTCCTGATTCCGTGTGATGACGAAAATCTGTGGATAACACCGATGTTTTTTACAGATATATGGACAACACGCCGTTTATTCAAAGCTGTAAATTTTTTTGAAAGGAAAGTTGAAAATGGATAATACGTTTGAGATTTACAAAGATTTGTCGGAATGTCAGGATTCCATGCTGTTTGACAGTTATGAACGTATAGCAACATATGGAAATGACGGCAATTATGTGGCACTTCAAGTAAGCGGATATGTCAATGTTTATTATAAGGATGACAGATACCATCTTGCTTCAGAAATGCCCAAAGAATTGCTTGATGAATTCAAAAATGGAACATATATGAATAATCCTGATATTGAAGTCTGTAATAACAACTGGTTTGATTATATTCATGTTCTGGATAACGTAATACAGCCAAATGATATTGTCTGTGAAGATGACCTGCCTTCAATGTCGGCTCAGCAACTGAAAGAAGATATGGAGGAGTTATGGAAATATTTCAATTCGAGAGGTGGCTCATAAATGGATTTTCCTTTTGACATATATGATGTTGCTGAAAAAATCGGTCTTGTGCTGAAACGGCAGCATAATAAATCTGCTGACTATAACTGCCCTTTTTGTGACGGTATAGGCAAGCTGAATTTGAATGTCGAATACAATGCCTATCGTTGCAACAAATGCGGTGCTTACGGCGGTATGCTGGACTTGTTTTGTAAATGCACGAATGTTACGGACAGAAAAACGGCTTATCGTTGTCTTGCCGTCAACAGCAGTGATGATTTTTTCATTCAAAAGCGTGAACAGCGTCAGGCGACTGTCAGTATGATAAAAGAAGTCCAAAAAGCTGATATTGACAAGCTTGATTTTTGCTATCGTGCCATGCTTGACGAGTTGGAATTGGATACTCCTCACAAATGGAATTTGCTTGAAAGAGGATTTTCGGAAGAAGCGATACAGAAAAATTTATACAAATCCGTTCCTGTGGATACATACAACATTTTGGTGGGTAAACTTCTTGAAAAGGACTGTGATTTGATAGGAGTACCAGGATTCTTCACTGATGTAAACGGAGAAATCAGGGTGAATATCCATAATCATATGTGCGGTTTTTTCGTGCCTGTGTTCAATGAAAAAAGGCAGATTCAAGGTATGCAGATAAGACTTGACACGATGGACACAAAAAGAAAATATATGTGGTTTTCGAGTTCGGAAAGAATAAACGGCTGTTCATCAAAAAGTCCTGTGCAGATAAGCGGTGATGTTTTTGGCAGTAATGCCATTTACGTCACCGAAGGTGCATTGAAAGGGCAGATTGCACACTTTTTATCGGGCAAGCCGT
>CADCDE010000101.1 GCA_902800065.1 uncultured Ruminococcus sp. | reverse complement strand
AATCTTTTTTATTGAACTCTGTCGAAACTTTCTTTCGTGCGACAGCTTGTTTATAATACCACACTCGTTCCCATTTGTCAACACTTTTTTGCAAAAAAAATCAAATTTTTTAAAAAACATTAAGGAGAAAGAGCTGAACCCCCAGCGATATCATAAATGATAATAAAAATGCTCTTTCTCCTGTATATGTTTATAAAAAATTCTTTTATATCCTATTCATTATAATAACACAAAAGTTACAAAAAAACAATACATTTACAACAAAAAAATTTATAATACAATAAAAATAAGCGACCAAGACATATATCTTAGCCGCTTTGTATGATCATTATTACTTATCCGTTGTATGAGTAATTCGGTGCTTCCTTTGTTATCTGGATATCGTGTGGATGACTTTCCTTAAGACCTGCACCAGTAATACGAACAAACTTTGCTTTTTCGTGAAGCTCCTGAATATTAGCACAGCCGGTATATCCCATACCTGCTCTGAGACCGCCCATAAGCTGATAGATAGTATCTGAAAGTGGTCCCTTGTAAGGTACACGGCCTTCAACACCTTCAGGAACAAGCTTTTTGTTGCCTGACTGGAAATAACGGTCTGCACTGCCTCTGCCCATTGCTCCAAGGCTGCCCATGCCACGATATACTTTGAACTGTCTGCCCTGATATATCTCACTTTCTCCGGGAGACTCCTCACATCCTGCAACAAGTGAGCCTATCATAACAACACTTCCGCCTGCTGCCAAAGCCTTAACGATATCACCTGAATATTTTACGCCACCGTCTGCGATGATCGGGATATTATGCTTTGAAGCCTCATATGCTGCATCGAATATAGCAGTTATCTGCGGAACACCTATACCGGCAACTATTCTCGTTGTACATATAGAGCCAGGACCTATACCGACTTTAACACAGTCTGCTCCTGCATCGATAAGTGCCTTTGTACCCTCGGCAGTTGCAACATTTCCTGCGATAAGCTGCACATTCGGGAATGCTTTTTTAACCCTTCTGACAGATTCTATTACATTGTTATTATGACCGTGTGCTGAGTCAAGTACAAGAACATCTACCTGTGCATTTATAAGTGCCTCTACTCTTTCAAGCACATCAGGTGTTGCACCTATTGCAGCACCGCAAAGGAGTCTTCCATTCTCATCTCTTGCACTGTTCGGATACTGAACTGATTTTTCGATATCCTTTATTGTGATAAGTCCTTTGAGCATACCTTCTTCATCAACTATAGGAAGCTTTTCTATTTTATGTTGTTTAAGGAGAAGTTGTGCTTCTTTTAATGTAGTTCCAACAGGTGCCGTTACTATATCCTTATTTGTCATGACCTGTGATATCTTTTGGCTGTAATCACTCTCATCCATGAAACGAAGGTCACGGTTTGTAATAAGACCGACCAGTTTTCCGTTTTCGCATATCGGCACACCTGAAATCTTATATTTCGCCATAAGACGGTTAGCATCATATACATAATGTTCAGGAGTAAGGAAAAACGGGTTTACTATAACACCATTTTCTGAACGCTTAACTCGATCTACTGCATCAGCCTGCTGTTCAATGGTCATATTTTTGTGTATAATACCCATACCACCCTCACGAGCTATAGCGATAGCCATTCTTGTTTCAGTTACAGTATCCATTGCGGCAGTTATGAGCGGAGTGTTAAGCTTGATCTTTTTGGTAAGCCATGTACTGATATCAACGTCTCTCGGCTGAACATTTGACTCGCCTGGTATGAGAAGAACATCATCAAAAGTCAGACCTTCTTTACCGAATTTGTCCATATAACCTGCTGTCATCATATAAAATCTCCCCCATATTTTATAAATTTTATATATTTAATGCTTAATTATACCATAAAAGAATAATTTATTATTCTTTTATAGAAATTTATTTTTTATTAAATGTAGATTTTATTTCAAGATTCAAACAAAAAAATGTATATTTTTTCATTTTTTGTCATATTTCCATAAAACTGCTGTATAACAAGTTTTCAATACTTTCAACCGACTTTTCAACAATTTTTATAAAAAAGCATATTGAAATACTTATTTCAGGCTATAAAAGCCTTCTAATTTTCAACATCTGTTGAAAATTATGTTGAAAACTCAAATATAAAAATACACGATCAAATATCAAAAATAAATCTTCTGACAAATGATCGTGCATTAATAACTACTACTTTTTAAAAAAATGTTTCACGTGAAACAATTATTTTTTAATAACATCTATCCCCATATAAGGACGGAGAACTTCAGGAACTGTTACAGAGCCATCTTCATTCTGATACTGCTCAACTATTGCCGGAATAACACGGCTTGTTGCGAGTCCTGATGCATTGAGGGTATGTGCAAAGTGCATTTTCTTGTCCTCTCCCCTGTAACGTACATTTCCTCTGCGTGCCTGATAATCACGAGCATTAGATGCGGAACTTACTTCTTTATATATTTCCATACTCGGTATCCATACTTCTATATCATATGTTCTTGCCATAGAGAATGAACAGTCACCTGCTGCGAGCTTACTCAAACGATAGTGAAGTCCTAATTCCTGTACAAGTCTCTCAGCCTTTTCAACAAGCTCCTTAAAAGCAATATCTGACTTATCATCTTCAGTATACTGTACCATTTCTACCTTGTTGAACTGATGACCTCTTATCATTCCTCTTTCTTCTGAACGATAGCTTCCTGCTTCACGGCGATAGCATGGAGTATAAGCTATATACTTTTTAGGAAGCTCCTCTATTGGAAGTATCTCATCTCTGTGGAGATTTACAAGAGCAGTTTCCGCAGTTGGAAGCATAAATTTCTCATCATTGCTTGTCGGATTCTGTATCCAGTAAACCTCATCCCTGAATTTTGGGAACTGACCTGCGACATATCCACACTGATAACCAAGCATATGCGGAGGAAGTATGAATTCAAAACCATCGTTTATATGTTCGTTGATGAAAAAGTTAAGTAAAGCCCACTCAAGTCTTGAGCCCCATCCTCTGTAAAGCCAGCTTCCTGCACCAGCTATCTTGGCACCTCTCTGATAATCTATCATTCCAAGACTTTCACAAAGCTCAACATGATTTTTCATAGGAAACGCAAATTCCGGTTTTTTACCAAAATATCTTACAGGCTCATTCTGCTCTTTGCCGCCTGCAGCTACATCTTCATCAGGAAGGTTAGGCAATGACAAAATAAGATTCGTCTGTTTCTGGTCAAGCTCTTTTATTACAGCTTCGCCCTCATCTATCAATGCACCGATTTCTTTCATTTTAGCCATTATTTCAGAAATATCTCCACCGGCTTTTTTGATCTGAGGTATCTGCTTGCTTGCAGCATTTTTTTCAGCTTTCATAGCTTCGATTTTACCCATCTGCTCACGCTTCTGTGCATCAACTGCTATTACCTCATCTACCACATTGTCAAGATCCATTTCTCTTTTTTTAATCCTTGCCTTTACTTCATCAGGCTTCTCTCTTAAATACTTGATATCGATCATCTTTTATAACTCCTTTTTCAATAAAAATTCTGCGGATATAATTATAACATATATTCTAAAAATATTCCACTAATTTCCTGCAAAAAGTCTTGCAATTTCTGCAAGGTCTTCTTCATCATAAAATTCTATCTGAAGTATACCTGCCTTTTCCCCTTTGCCTATGACTCTTACTTTTCTTTTTAAATACTCTTTAAGTGCAAGTTCTACTTCACCATAAAATGTATTTTCATGTGATATTTCCAATTCTCTGTTTTCCGGCTTACGAGAGTTTTTCACAAGCTTTTCAACATCTCTTACAGTAAGATCTTTGGCTTTTACAGACCTTGCAACCATCAATTGCTCTGACTGCTCAGAAAATCCCAGTAATGCCCTCGCATGACCTGCCGAAATTTCACCTGACTTTACCATATCAATGATCTCCTGCGGTAATGATAATATCCTCAATGCATTTGCAATAACAGGTCGGCTCTTGCCCACAGATCTGGAAATTTCCTCTTGTGTAAGCCCATACTCATCGAGAAGTACCTTATACCCCATAGCTTCCTCCACAGGATTAAGATTTTCTCTTTGAAGATTTTCTATCATTGATATCTGCATCATCTCTGAATCTGCCATTTCTCTTATCACAACAGGTACTTCAAATAATCCCGCCATACGGCTGGCACGCCAACGCCTTTCCCCTGCAACGAGCTGATATCCTCCTTCAGGCATAGGTCTTACAAGCAATGGCTGAAGCACACCATGTGCGGCAATAGAATCTGCAAGTTCTCTTAAGGTTTCCTCATTAAAATCGTGTCTGGGCTGTGAACGATTTGGTTCTATCTCTGATATCGGCAACATTATACTTCCTGTACTTTCATTATCATTCTCCAAAAAAATTGCACTCAATCCTTTTCCAAGACCGCCTTTTTTAATTGCCATTTCTTCACGTATAATAAAACCATTCCGAAAGGGGTGGTTTTATTAATTCTCCTTTCTCGAAAATTTTAATATTGGTTATATATGCAGGAGTAGCTACCTGCTTGTATAATAAAAGACAGGCACTGCGGATTTGTTCCTATTGCAATACGGCTTAGACTGTTCTGAGGTGACTCAAACCGCAGCGGTTTGTCTTTAAATGTTGATTAGTTAGTTAACGCT
>CADCDE010000100.1 GCA_902800065.1 uncultured Ruminococcus sp. | reverse complement strand
ATGAGTGAAAAGCTCGCAAAAGCGGTTGAAAATGTGTCCGAGGACAACGCGAAGGCGATCTCCAAAGGACTGTTCCGATACGCGGTTCAGCTCGAAATGATGATGCGTTACATCGCGCAGACGCATGAATTCACCGACGATGAACTGGACGAAATGCGCCGTGAAGCCATCAATAATGTCCGCAGAACGCGCGGTAAAATCAAGCTCGACGATATCGCAAAGGGCTGGTACAACAAAGAATAAGTCTGGATATTTGCAAAAACCTGTGGTATATTGTTGAGCTAAAGAAGGGAGTGAACTGCCATGTCACAACGTGAAATACTCACAAACGGCAGCGCATTTAAGCGCACAGACGGTCGCTGGTGCGGCGTTGTTTGGTACAAAGACGAGCACGGCGAGCGCAAACGCAAGAGCTTTTCCGGCACCACGAAAGCGGAAGTCAACAAGAAAATGAAAAAGTATATCGTGGAGTTTAACGAAGATAAAAACGATTCGGTTGAGTCTTTGAAAACTTTGGAAGATAGTTTGCAGAATTGGTTGCAGGTGTTCAAGTTCCCGGCAGTCGAGCGTACTACCTACGACAGAGCAGAGTCAATCGCTAAAAACCAGATCTATCCTCGACTTGGCAAGAAGGTCGTCGGCGATATCACAGCCGCGGATATCAAAAAGCTGCTCAACTATTGGATGACCGAGGACTACGCTTACACGACAGTCAAGAAGGTTTATGTTCTCCTCAATGAATATTTTCGGTACCTTTATCAGCAGGATATCATCACGAAAAACCCGATGGCAAATGTAGAAATGCTCAAGAAAGCCAACTTCATGTCAGCCCAGGGCAAAGAAAATCTCCCTCCGACAGAGAGCATCACGGTCTTTTCAGAGGAAGAAATTGAAAAATTCAAAGCGGAAGCGTTCAGTGTATTCGGCAACGGCAAGAGAAAATACCAACAAGCGGCAGCGTATACCATTATCATCCGCACCGTCCTCGCTCCTTGCCGGCCATGGCAAATTTAATAAGTTGCGTTAATCGCTCGGGCAAGCCGGTTCATCACCTCGTAGGCTTGTCTGTTCTGGCGCCGCCTCATTCTTCGCTCAGGACACGGAATGAAGTACCTGTAACAATGTATATTCAGTTGTCAAAGTGCAATAAAGGGGACAAAAGCAGTTAATGACGTTCTCACGTTGACAGTTTTATATCCTGTCCTTTTTGAGATTTTGTCCTGCCGAAAAATACCCTTCTATAATATACGGACATTTTTTGGCCATTTGTCGGGGTGCTTTACGAAAATTTTTCAAAAAATTTTTCAAGGGCTGTTAAACCGCTGTCTATGCTTTCGCATATTGTGCTCTTATGACAATGTTCGAGACGTGCGATTTCCGACTTGCTGATACCTAAAAAATAGTGAGCGTAAATTCTTCTACCTTGCTTTTTCGGCAGCTTTGCAAGACCTTGATACAATAAAGAAAGCGTCCTTTGCTGTTCTAATATATCAATAGGTGATTTTTGAAAAGGCATATCCTTTTCCTTTATGTCTCCGAGGTCAAACGTAAAGAAAGCGCCGTAACGGCGCAAATATCTGAGATAACTTTCTTCTTTGCGGTCTAAATCTTCCAAAAGCGCGGCAACCTCGTCCGGCACCTCAACAATTTTATCTTCTTTATAATGCGGGTAATAGTCCCGCAGGTTAATTTGTTTCAAAAATAATTCCTCCAATTTCGATTTGTAATAGTTAATTAATCGAAATCAGAGTGGGAGATCTGCAGTGTAATATAATTTGATATAAAAGTATTACATGCAAAAATAGCGAATTGTAATTATATTTCAAATTACAATTCGCTAAATAATATAATATTATATTGTGGTTAAGCCAAAAAAATCAAATAATACTTGTTGTTCGTAAACAATCTAACTAACGTTTTATAAGTAAATCGGTGACATAAACCGTGCAAATCAAAATAGTCATATATGAGAATTCTATGGAGTTGTTTTGTAAAAAAAACACTGTAAATAGTGCTATCATAATTATAATCGCTGTACTTACTTTCTCTATTTTATAATTTAGTGAAAACTTTTTGATTGATATACCAAGCAAAAATGCAATTATAATTATAAAAGCTATTTTTACCCACAGTTCTGTTGTAATATCATAAGTAGTAATTGACCGTTGATGTATCTGGAATGAAACAAAACTAAACAACACAGACAGTGTAATTACACAAAGACGTAGGATAGTTGGAAATATTTTCTTCATGTTATTAATCCTTTGCTAATACATTGGCATTGTATCAATAATGTTATTGGTTAACCCTAAATACCATTTGCTATTCCCTCTACGAAGCGTAACATCCTGAGTAGCTCCAACGATGCTTGCGGAAACAGCAACTGCACTCCATGAAGTCGTGTTGAAAGTTTTGGTACATGCCTTATTCGGAAGAGTCACAGTTTTCTTTTGTCCAGTATGCCCATAATCAACTTGTCCATAGGTAATAGAGTTTGAAACAATAAACACGCCTGAGCCAACATTTGACGATGTGCTTCCGTTGCATGCTATGAGTTTGCTGGTTACCTTTGACATTTTGATTTTATCGTTTGTTATACTGTAATCCACTGTTAGAGTAATTTTTACTGAAATACTATCATCTGTTTTACTCTTTTGACTTGATCCACTTTCGTTTGAGGTTGTGTATTTAATATCAATCAGATTATTTGGCGACACATAATCCTCTACCGATTTATTGTCAATTAAGTCAATATCATATTCTTGATTAGACTGTCTGAAATATTCATCACCATCCCTCTTTATGAACTTATCTTTCACATTGATTTCGAAACTGTCCGTCAAAATATCTTTACTAATCGTTTTTGTAGGATTGGATAAGACTTCGTCATTATAAGGCAATGTTAAATCAGAAGTTTGAATGATTGATTCTGCAGAAACAGCAGTTGAACTCAGTATTACTGTGATTATTGAAATAATAAGCGCAAATGCACTTAAATTCACGATTCTTTTCATTAATTACTCCTTTCATGTTTGCGTATAGAAATAAGTTTTATAAATGCTTAATTAGGGCAAGTCATCAATATCTGTAACTATCCATTTTTGATTGACTTTTTCTATTTCCCATCGCGATATAACTTCACTAGATCCCTGTATTAAATTATTCTGTTGGTTGTAATAAAGCGCGCTATACTGCACCCAAACAACCCCGGTGTTATCCTTTTGAGATGTTGTTATTAGCTGTATGTCAATTTCAGTTTTAACAATATCTGGATTATCATAATAGTATTGTGATAATTCTCCGTAATTATCTCCTTTTGTGCGGAGTTCAAAAATCATCTTAGCTGCTGAAATTAATTGATTAGCTATATTTAATTGATTGATATCCTCACATTTGCGGTCTAACTCTTTAGCTTTTTCTCCGAAATGATTAACGACTTTGGGAGTTGCGTAGGATTTATCGTTTGTATTAGACGTGCAGCTTGTCAGCAACATTATCAATATACAGAGGCTTATACTCAAAAAAGCAACTGGTAATTTACGTTCTGTATGCATAGAATGTACCACCGGGCCAATCTGATAAAACTTGATTCATACTCCTTCTATACCGATTGTTTGAATGATAAGTGAAGTATGGGGTTCCGTTCTTAAAATAAGATACCATCATAGAATGATCTTTAGATGATGAGTTTTTTCCTTTAACCTGTAGAAAATCTCCTACTCTTAGTTTCCAAACGTTATCTAACATTTTGCATCTTCCGCTTGAACGCGCAAAACTTCCAAGATAATCTACGTTAATCCAACTATAGGACTGATTTGTACTGTTATACCACCAATAGTTTGAGTTTTTATAGTAGCCAGATTTGTGTTGCCATCCGCCAGCCTTAAGAGCCTGACTAACAAAATTAGTACAGTCACCACCATTCTTAGAAAAATCTCTGTACGATTTATTATAATTATTCCAGTATTTTTCCAAGTAAGCTGCCATGGCAGAGTAGTTGTAACCTCCGGGTGCTCTTAAACTAGTGCTTTTTGCATTATCGCTTTTTGTGTCTTTGTTAATATTGTTTTTTCTATCTATGGATGCTTCGATTTCAGGAATCAAATTGATTTTTTCTGTTAAGTTTTCGCTTGATTCAGAACTAGGATTGGTTTCGAGTTCTTTATTGGACTTGATGTCACCCTGTCCGTGATATACGAATTCTTCCGCTTGATATAAGGGAAGCAAGCCAGTCGGTTCTAACTGTCTATCTTCTATCAATACCCATTGATTATCATCTTTTGAGTACACAAATTCATGATTTGCCGAATAGCCAGTTTCTACACCATTTTCAGCTATGGTAAGCGTTGTGGTTTCGTTGGCAACTACATATAGATTCCCATCTTCACCTACCCTTTGCGATATTACTTCAAGCTCAGATTTAGGATTAATGTATGTTTCGCCTAATGATGACATTTCTCGACGAAAATCAACTATTAGGGACGCCTCTTTATCTAGCGATGCAGACTTAAGCTTGCGGGCATTTGATTTTTGTACATCTAATACATTGGAATCCACCATGAGACGTACTTTTTTATCAAGAAAAGTGCCTGCAGTATTGTCAAGCTGATCTTGCCTTAATAGAGTGGGGCCATTCGTATTTGCAGAAACGCTTATGCTCAACATAGAGCACAAGAAAACAGATATAATTAAAACACTTATTAATTTAG
>CADCDE010000099.1 GCA_902800065.1 uncultured Ruminococcus sp. | reverse complement strand
TCTGGCTGCACCAAACTCATCATTCATTTCTGCCAGTGTCATCTGTCTGTTCATGTTTTTATTATATCATATTTTCAATGACTTCGCAATTATGCGGTGCTGCCCTAATATATTATCATTGTGCAATGCTACAAGGTTTGAAATATTAGAAATTTTTTCTATGTTTTTTGACAATTTGCAAATCGTCGCTACTCTATATCTTATAGATGACTTTTTAATGAGGAAGTGATGCCGTTGGAATTTTTGAAATTACAGGAGGAAGTACTGAACCAACTCCGCGGGCATTTTGCTGCCAATTTCCCCTTATACTTCGCCCCAAAGCCTTGCCTACGAAAAGATTGTCTGACGCCAACTGCCTTGTGTCCCGGTTTTAGAACTTCCTGAATGATTACAGCTTATTTAACGCTTTGTTCACAAAAGCAAATATAAATTATGCTATAATATAAGAAGAATATAAGAAAATACCAAGAGGTGATTAAAATGTTCGTCTAATCTGATACTGCAAAATCCTCTCCAAACGATATGTTCGGAGGGGATTTTTGATACTATTCGGGATAACGTTTATTTTGATACGTTTTTGCTGCCGAAAATTCTGATTTTCATATAGTCTTTTCTTCTCGGTTGTGGTATAATATTGAAAACTTGCACCAATAATAGCAAAACTTTTCAATGAGGTGGTTTTTATGGAGATAAAAAGAGACAGATACCTGCAGCAGCTTATTGATTATATGTGGGACGGTCAGATCAAGGTGATAACGGGCATCAGACGCTGCGGAAAGTCATTTTTGATGAATACCCTGTTCAGAAAATACCTGATGGAGCAGGGAATTGAGCAGGATCATATAATATCCGTTGAGCTTGATCTCACAAGGGATATAAAATATCGTAACCCGCTGGCTTTGGCTGAATACGTCAGAAGCAGAGTTGAGGGGCAGAGCGGACAGTTCTATCTTTTTGTCGATGAGATACAGATGTCGGACAGCGTAAAAAATCCGTATAATCCGGAAGGTAAGCGGATCACATTCTATGATGCACTGAATGACCTGCGTTCTCTCCCAAATCTTGATATATACGTTACGGGAAGCAATTCAAAGATGCTGTCAAGGGATATACTGACGGAGTTCCGCGGGCGCAGCGATGAGATACAGGTGCATCCTCTGAGTTTTTCGGAGTTTTATTCTGCCGTTGGCGGAGATAAAGAGGAAGCCTTTGAAAGCTATGCCTTTTACGGCGGTATGCCCCTTATCCTTTCGCGTCCTAACGATACGGCAAAGGCACATTATTTACAGTCGCTTTTTTCTGAGGTGTATATCAAGGACATTGTAGAGCGCAAGAAGATAATAAGAAAGGATATACTCGGGCTGCTGATAGATCTGCTGTGCTCGTCTGTCGGATCGCTGACCAATCCGAAGAAAATATCCGATACGCTGAATTCTAAAACAGGCGAGAGCATTTCAGTAAATACCATCGCTTCCTATACGGATCATCTTCAGGACGCTTTTCTTTTCAAAGAAAGCAAAAGGTTTGATGTAAAAGGTCGTAAGTACTTTGAATATCCGTATAAGTATTACTGCGAGGACATCGGACTGAGGAATGCCCGCATCGGCTTCCGACAGCAGGAAATGACACATATAATGGAGAATATCATTTTCAATGAGCTGATCGTCAGAGGTTTTTCGGTAGATATCGGCGTTGTTTATTCCAATGATCTGAACAGCACCGGCAGCTATTCCAAGGTCACAAGAGAAATAGACTTCATTGCCACAAAAGGAAATCGTATGCTGTATATACAGTCAGCCTTCGCCTTGCCAGACGAGGCAAAAGCGGAACAGGAGCTGAAGCCGTTTTCTCTTACAAATGATTCCTTCCCGAAGGTCATTATCCGGAAGGATATTCGCAGCCGTTGGTATAACGAGAGCGGTGTTCTGAATATCGGCTTGATCGATTTTCTTTTGGATCAGAATTTTTGAGGTACCGAACAGAGCAGTATGTCGACTGGCATATTTTGGCATGAAATTATAATATGATAAATTTATAGGGTACATTTTGAGTTGCGATAACATCAAAATGTACCCTATAAATCTTGAAAGGGAACTTTACATACCATTTTTTCTCCCGAATAATTTTGAAAATATACTTTGTTTATGATTTGGCTGCTCTTGATGATCCAGAGCAGCTTCTTCTTTTGGATTAATTTGCTCTGTGAGCTGCCGTTGGATTGTCCCAGCGTCAGAGCCACTGTTGCATCGTGCAGACTGTCAGTCAAAATGCGTATTTGTTCCTGATAAGCCTTGATCTGACCATCCTTAATGCTTAATTGCTCATTCAGAAGCGCTAATTGCTTCTGTAAGAGTTCAATTAGTGCTATTTGATTTTCAAGCTGCGATTTATCGTTTGCGGTTTGCGGTCTTGAGTTTGCAATTTGCATTTTGATTTGTTCAGTTTGTTCATCTTATTATATATTTATTGCCGGAACGGTCCAATCTATTTGATAAACCCAATGCAGATATAGCTTTGCTAATTGTTGTCTTGCTTACTTCTAACTGATCCGCAAGTTGCTTAATTGTCATTCCCATATTCTTTCATTCCTATAAAATTCAAAGTAAGTATTATTTTTTCTTCGTTGGGGAGTTAATCGTAGATGGTAACATCTGTATTCGTGTAGTATCGTATACGAGATTCGTATGTACGATGCAGTAGTAGGTTGAGGGGCAGCGCGTCCCTCAGTTTACCCTATTATTTAGCTTTCTATTTTCAACAAATCATCATCTTCATCATCGAATTCGTCAATAATAGAAGTTGATTCGTATTCGGCAATGTCGTATGTGGGTTGATATCCTATAGCCCGCTCCTTATCCTGCTGTTCTTTTCTTTGTATAGCAGCATCGTTATAAATTATTTGACAGAAGTATCTAAAACGATTATTAATTTTCTTCTTTTTCCCGATTCCAAGTAATTTCAGATATGTCTGCTCAAAATATACTTGTATACCCTTATCGTGTATAAATGTCTTTGCAAATTTGTAAACTGACTGTATATCCTCACGAGTGAACTCATAGTTGCATACCTTACACAACTGAGAGACAATATCCGTCCCATCGACGAATTCGGCTTCAATATTTGAAGTATTATCGATATTTTTTTGAATATCGGTAAATGATAACTGATTTGTTCCATCCTCAATCTGTTCGGCGAGAGATTCCTGCACGCTTTCAGCTAATGCTTTGACCGTAAAATGGATTGCTATTACTTTCCGTCCTTTTATTTTGACAGGTTCATAAGTAAACTGCAAGTCTGTTTTTTCATGAAGTTCTTTATGGCACTTTTTTAGAATAAGGTCATTAAATCGCTTATATTGATTGTAAGTATCAGCAGTACAGCGTAGCATTTTTTTCAATTCATCGAGAGGGACAGTCCAAGACTTACTTTGTTTTCCTTTTCTGCGATTTTCCAAATACAGATACAAAACATAGCTGTACCTGCTTGTCAATTCAATGATATTCTTTAACCGATACCTCAAATAACCGATGTTACCTAAATTAAACACATATTCCAAAGCTGAAGGGGAACAAGCAAGGTCTATTTGCCAAAGCCCATCATCAGATTGAAATGCTTCAGCTTTTTCAAACAAAGCAATTTTTGTAAATCCTCCTTTTTTTTGCCCATCTCTGATAGTAACTACCCTGAAAAGACCATCAAGACGAGCTTCAAGGTCATATTTCAAAATTCTCGACACACCAAGTATTTTTTCAAGCTCTCCTTTTTCAAATCTTACATATCTTTTTTCTTCGTCATGACTATTGATACGGCTTAAATAAGCGTCCAATATCTTAAATTCAACAAGTGACATTCCTGTTTCGGATAGTGACTGCAAAGGATTGCTTTTCTGAACCATTAATTTATTTTCGTTTGTTGGAATGCCAGTGTAATCGGGAATTTTCGGAAGGTTCTTTCTTTTGGGCATAATATCAGTCGAGTAGACAGTCTCGACACTCCTTTCAATGTATTTCATGTGAAAGGCTTGCCTACTGCCCCTCACGGAACCGTACGTGCGGTTTTCCCGCATACGGCTCTTCAAACAGTCATTTGATTCCAGTTCCATATATCGGTAGTCAGATGAGGCTCGGAAATGTAATGATTCCACACTCTCAGATACTTTTTGTATCCGAATTTTCCTTTCTGGTCTCTTCTGTTCAGCATTCGGTATGTACCAATTTTCAGATATTTCCAGAAATTCTGTATCGCATGAAAGTTCCCGTTCACTCCGTAGTAATTACAGTGACCTCTGATGACCGCTTCCAGTATTTTCATCGTTTCCGCAAGCGGTTTTGTCAGCCTTGTTTTCAGCCAAGCTTTTGCTGCCTGCTTCTTCGCTTTCAGCTTCTTCTTACTTGTCCGCACGCCCAGTCTGTATTTGCCTGTGCGTGTAGTTGTGTTGTAGAAGGTAAAGCCCAGAAAATCGAAGTCGTCCTTTGTTCCCTTGAATCTGCCTATTGGCAGTATTCTTGTCTTTTCCTGCGCAACCTCCAACCCGAATTTACCAAGTCTCGGTTTTAGTGCCTGCATTACTCTTTGTGCCTCATTTTCATACTGGAACAATATCAGGAAATCATCTGCATATCTTACATAGTACGCCTCTCCCTTTAGTATTGGCTTTACTGCCTTTTCAAACCACAGGTCAAGTACATAATGCAGATACACATTTGCCAGAACAGGCGAAATTAGTCCGCCCTGCGGCGTTCCTCTGTCGCTGTCCTTTAGCTCTGTTCCTTCCATTATCCCGCTTATCAGAAACCTTTTGATATACCTCAGAAAATTCTTATCATCAATGTCATGCTCCAGAAATTTCATTAGCCAGTCATGGTCTACGTTATCAAAGAAGCCTTTGATATCAGCTTCAAGAACACAGTTGACTTTCTGTCGCATTATCGTCTGATTGATAAGTTTTACCACACCATGTGCGCTTCGGTTCTCCCGAAACCCGTATGAGCAGTCAAGAAACCTTGGCTCATACACGTCATTCAGTATGTTTGCCATTACTCCCTGTACAAGCTTATCCTCATAGCACGGCAGACCCAACGACCTTTGCTTTCCATTTGCCTTCGGGATATACACTCTTTTAACAGGCTTTGGCTTGTACTGAAATTTCCGCATTCTCTGCACAAGTTCCTTTATGTTGCCTTCGGCATTTTCGTCATATTGCTCTTTGCTTACTCCGTCTGCACCTACAGCTTTTCTTGGGCTTTGTTTCCGATGTTCCGACATCAGCGTTTCTTCATTTACATTGCGCATTAAGTTCTGCACTCTTAAATACTTCGCCGACTGTTCTCTTATTCCTTCTGTTTTCGTTTCCATACAACAATGACCTCTTTGTGCCGTATATGTTTCCGCTTCGGGAACGACTGTTTGCTGACCCCTTCGTTCCGCCTGTTTTCACAGGTTTCATCACTACTATGGTTCAGTCCGACTTCTGACAAACCTTCGGGTTCTCTCCGTTTACAAGACTTAAATCGCCCTTACCTTGATTCAGGAATTTGTCAGACCTCCCAGGTATGCAGATACTACCTTGTGCGCTCGCCACGCTCTTTGACCCCGACGGAATCTACAGCATTCTCGTTTATCGACTGCCGTATTACTGCCTGCGACCCAGAGGATGGTATCGGCTTCCACTCTATATATCTTACGGGGCTGTATTGCTTCACGCTTTCGCATTGCGGCTCTCGCACTCCACTGCCTACGCTTAAGCCTTGCCTCGCGGCTTTGGCTCCAAGGTTGTGTACCGGCTGCTTGCTGGGCTTTACCGGGTTCGGACTTTCACCGAACTGTATTATCTGCACCGAACTGGCGCACCCTCAAAGATATTTTACCACAATTGTACCACAAAGTCATATTTTAGTCAATATATTTTATGTCCCTTCATGAAAAAGTCTATGTCCCTTCATGAAAAAGTCTATGTCCCTTCATGAAAAAGTCTATGTCCCTTCATGAAAAAGTCTATGTCCTTAAAAGCTCAAAACCCGTATAAATACAGGGCTTTTCTTTTGCCTATATCAAGATAAAATATCAAGATAATATATCAAGTCATTCTACATCAAAGAACAACTCCGAATCTAAAATCTGCCTCGGGAGGTTCAACACTTTTCTTTGATGGACAGATATACATTATCTTTTTCTTTTCCTCCTCAAAGCCGTGTCTATTTTGTTTTGATCATCTTCCTTGAAGACTATATTATATTGTCCGCCCTGATCCTTGCCGTCTGCATTTTTGCTGAATACGGCAAATTTGTCTTCGCCTACACTTTCTGATCCGGAGAGTGCAGCTGCCGATCAGAGCCGGAGCAGCCACGGCAGCATTTTTGTATTGGTGAGCGATAGCGATTTGTTTTCACTGACAAGCGATTTTGTGCGTACAATGTATATACAAAATCTTAACTTGCGGTACTTTTTGGAAGTACCGCTAACTCCTTGATGTAGTCACAAAAAAAGTGAAAGCATGTAAAAAGAGAAAAAGCACTATTCTTTTACAGGGCAGAACAGCACCGACAGCAGTGGAGAGCAGACCCAAAAACGGAGGCAACAGGCTTATAGCTCTGCAATGCCCCTGAGAGCGTCATACAAGCCTGTACAGCGATTTAATTCTTTAAGGGGGTAAACTACCCTCTTTGATTTATAACGCCGTGTAGGGGTTTGTAGGGTGCTTCTGAGCGATTTTATTTTTTGCCGGTGGTATCAAAGTGAACGTCGGGGTTGTGATTGAATGGAAGCACCCGAAAATCATCATTCTCCGGAGCCGTCGGAGAATATGGTCCTGAGCGATTCTTGTTCAGGTAGGGAATTATATTGACTTGACCTGAATCCGTGAAACTCAAAAATCAAATCAGTTCAAAAGTCAGCTTGGAAGCCAAAAACAAAGCAAAGAGCTCACATTCTAAATGCACCCAAAAGGT
>CADCDE010000098.1 GCA_902800065.1 uncultured Ruminococcus sp. | reverse complement strand
GTTACATTTTTTTTGGGGATAAATTTGATTATCTTATTTTCCTTGTCAAATAAAGCACCGTCTTCCCATACATAATTTTTATTGTTTTTATCAACCTCAATAAGCTCCAATTTATTACAGCATTCAAATGCATCATCTTCTATTTCAGACACACTGTCAGGTATAACCACTTCTGTCACGTCACTGCATCCTCTGAAAGCGTGAGCACCTATCCCTATAACTTTTTTTCCGTCAATTTCGCTGGGAATTTCAACGCTTTCCGCACTGCCTATGTATTTGTGTATAGACACTTCACCGGCATATACACTATATTCAAAATCACCATACGTTTCGGCTGATACCTTTGTATTCACAAAAACGCTTACTGCCATTACTGAAATCAATACTGCCAATATTTTCTTTAATTTCATCTTTCACTCCTTCACGAAATAAATACATTTTATTAAATTATAATATATTTTTGAGAGGCTTTCAATTAAAAAAAATTCTCTTTCACCATGGGGTAAAAGAGAATTTTTTTATTATTTTTTGTTATCTCTGCCGAGAAGGTAGTCCACTGATACCTCAAGTATATCTGCCAAAGCCACCAGCTCAACATCTGTTACATATCTTATCTGTCCCTCAAGTTTCGACAGTCCCGATGCATTCATATCAACACCACTGACCTGAAGCTGAGCGAGCAGTTCTTTTTGTTTCATACCCTTTTTTTTGCGAGCCTCCTCTACTCTTGTACCTATAAGATTCCTCGAACCGAGTGCCTGTTTTCGCAACCTCAATTAACTCACACTCCTCTTTTATGGTATATTTGTCTATTTTTTGACACCATTAGAATTATAAATTATCTGTGAACAAATAACAATAGGAATTATGCAAGAATATTACTGTTGAAGTTTGTGAAAAATACAAAATAATAGTTTTATAATACATAATTGTACCATTTTTGAACAACTTTTCACTTAAAAAAATTTTAAAAAAAATTTCATTTTACCTATTGCAATTTCTGAAAAGATAGTATATAATAATATCAAGATGATAATATCAAATTAAAAATATCAAAAGGAGTTTGATAAATATGAAACACACAAAAGATTTTAATGCTATCAATAATAATTTCAAATCTGTTTATGATTGGTTTAAAAATCTTCCCACTCTTAGTTTTGACAACATTAATTCCTACAATACACTTCATATAATAGTCGATATGATAAACGGCTTTGTTAAAGAGGGTGCTCTATCAAGTAATGAAGTCCTCTCCATAAATGATTCCGTTGCTCAATTCACAAGGTTTTGCAAATATGAGGGTATACAGACTATTGCCCTTGCTGATGAACATACAAAAGACAGTACGGAATTTTCGACATATCCCGTTCACTGCCTCAAGGGTACTGCTGAAAGTGCTTTGACAGATGAAATTGCAGGTGCTGACGAAAATATTAAAGTTTTCGGAAAAAACTCAACCAACGGCTATCTTGAACCCGATGTTTCGGAATTTATCAAAAATTCCGGCAAAAATACTTTCATCATTACAGGTGACTGCACCGATATGTGCGTGATACAATTCGCACTTACCCTCAAAGCAGATTTCAACAGGAGAAATGTTCCGTGCCGTGTGATAGTCCCCTATGACCTTACAGCGACTTGCTCACTTCCAAACCATGAACCCGAGCTTGCTGAAATTATGGCTCTCTATATCATGAACACAAACGGCATTGAAATATGTGATTCAGGTCTTGCGACTACTCTCGGCTATGCTATGTACAGAAAAGGAATTTAAATACAAGGAGTTGTTATTATGGCTGAAAAAAATACTTATTCATACAAGGATTTCAAAAGCATAAAAGGACAGGATTTCTGGAGTGTGGGTTACTTTGATGAAGATATGTATGCTATATCACACTATCAGTTCGGTTCAAGTGCTGGAAACGGCTACACCGAAATATTCAAAATCTCCAAAGAAGAATTTGACGCTTTCCCCGATAATCTTCCCCAAATAGAAGCAAAATTCGGTAATTGGTTTGCCACAATGAGATTCCGTCTTTGCAGCGACTATAAAGACAGCGTTGCGACTTTTACAAAAGAAAAATATGACAAAATATAAAGGAGTTTTTACTATGGCTTACAATAAAATCAATCTTACGATGCTTACAGACTTTTATGAATTGACAATGGCAGGCGGTTACTTTGAAAACGGTATGAAGGACATTACCGCTACCTTTGATATGTTCTACAGAAGAAATCCCGACAAGGGCGGCTTTGCCATCATGGCAGGACTTGAACAGGCTGTCGAATATCTTAAAAACCTTACCTTTACAGATGAGGATATCGCTTTTCTCCGTACAAAAAATATTTTCAGCGAACCTTTCCTTGAATATCTCCGCAATTTCAAATTTGCGTGTGATGTATGGGCTGTTGAAGAAGGTACTCCAATATTCCCACATGAACCTATCATTACAGTAAGAGGTCCGATAATCCAAGCTCAGCTCGTTGAAACAATGATTCTCCTTACAATAAATCATCAAAGCCTTATCGCTACAAAAGCAAATCGAATTGTCCGTGCGGCTGACGGTCGTGGTGTAATGGAATTCGGTTCAAGACGTGCCCACAGCTATGACGGGGCTGTTTTCGGTGCAAGGGCGGCTTATATCGGCGGATGTATCGGTACTGCCTGCACTATCTCCGACAGGGATTTCGGTGTACCTGCTCTTGGTACTATGGCTCACAGCTGGATACAGTCATTCGACACTGAATATGAAGCCTTTGCCGCTTATGCAAAACGTTATCCCAATGCCTGCACTCTCCTTGTTGACACTTATAATGTTCTTAAATCGGGTATTCCCAATGCTATCAAGGTATTTAATGAGATTCTCGTTCCAATGGGCTGTCGTCCCAAAGGTATACGCATTGACAGCGGTGATATAACATATCTCTCGAAGAAGGCAAGAAAAATGCTTGATGAAGCAGGCTTCCCAGATTGTCAGATATGTGCGTCAAACTCGCTTGATGAATATATCATAGGTGATATGCTCCGTCAGGGTGCTAAAATAGACAGTTTCGGTGTCGGTGAAAGACTTATCACAGCAAGCTCCGAACCCGTTTTCGGAGGTGTTTATAAAGTCGTTTCCATTCTTAAAGACGGTATTGAAACGCCTAAAATCAAGATAAGCGAAAATGTTGCTAAAATAACAAACCCTTGTTTCAAAAATCTCTACCGCCTTTACGACAATGAAACAAACAAAGCTATTGCAGATGTTCTCACACTCTTTGATGAAACAATAGACGATACAAAGCCTTATACAATATTTGACGCCGAACATACATGGAAACGCAAAACTCTTACCAACTTCAAAGCCGTTAAAATTCGCAAGCAAATTTTTGACAAAGGCGAACTCTGCTATGAACTTCCAGATATACAGACAATCAAAACACGCTGTCAGCAACAGCTTGACACTCTCTGGGATGAAGTAAAGAGATTCGAGAATCCCCATACCTACTATGTAGACTTATCAGAAAAGCTATGGAATGAAAAACAGGCTCTCTTGAAACAGAATTCAGCTTTATGATATAAAATAATAGACGATTTAATTTACCGAACGCAGTGAGGAATCTTCAAAAGATTCTTCGTCGCTGTCGCTCCTCAGAATGACAGTATAATAATTTTTCGTTTTCATCGAACTCACGTTATTTATTTTCCAACCATTCTATTATTTTGGGAATATCTTCCTCATGAAATCCGTGCATATCGTCATTATATGTGATAAAAGTGCAGTCAGTGTGTTCTTTGAGCAGTTCATTCATTTTTTCAGCCTGAGCAAATGGCACTTTTGTATCTCCATTGCTGTGAATGATAAGTACAGGGATTTTTATTTCATCAGCCCAATACACAGCCGACCTTTTTTCATATTCTTCGGGCATTTCTTCGGGAGAACCGCCTATGCAGTCACGGAGTACCTGTTTCATGCCGTCTTCACGTTCTTCATAGCATTGAAACAAATCCGCTATACCCGAACAGACTATAATTTTTTTGATTCTCTTATCCTGACGGGCTGTCATATATGTTGCAACCCCGCCTCTTGAAACACCCATTGTACCAAAATCGTCCATATCAACAAATCCAAAATGATTTTCGCACAGGTCTATCAGTTTGATAACGTCATGCAGTTCATCACCGCCAAATTGGTCTTGACCTTCCGAACCGTTGTCACCTCTTATCTCACAGGCAACAACTATACGTTTGGTATAAGCACAAATAGTGGAAAGATATTCATAATCCAATGAACCGTAACTGTAATGTCCTCCCCTGTTGTACAGTAAACATTTACAGGATTTTTGAGTTTCAATGCTTTCATTTGGAATTGAAATATATGCCTTTATCTGATAGCCGTCAGAAAGAAAGCTGAATTCGTAAGTTGTGCATAAAGCCGATAATTTGTCATTCAAATCCATTTTTTCGACATAGAAAACTTCATCATTTTCGTAATCGTACAAATTATATATATCATTCTTAATCTGACTTTCAGTAACAGGCACTGTACTTTCAATCGAATTTACAGATGTATCACTGTCAGCAGTAGTGCTGTTCTGACAGCCGACAAATGACAATGCCATGACAGCCGAAAGGCTCAACGCAAATAATTTTTTCATTTCCATATTCTCCACTTTAACCAATAATGCCCTTATCGTCATAGTAATTCTGGTCGGAAAAATCACGCTTTTTATTTTCTTCAAGATTTGCATCACTATTTTTGAACATATGTTTGCCTGCAGTATACTTGTTGTTCATATTGTATTTTTTGCTAATCATACCCACTACGATAAAAATAACTACGCACAAAATCATTTCCCAGCCCATAGTAAGTCCTCCTTGTCATTTACAAAAAAATCATGTTTTGTCTTTAGATTTGAACTGCAATTATAATATCATAAAAGTATAAAAAGCAAAGTAGAATATTTCCGATTTTTTGAAAACAAAAATCGAAAAAACCATATTAAAATAATCCAATAACAAAGACTGCCACAGGAAAATTTCCTATGACAGTCGTATTTTTTTAGCCTATGAAACCGAGTACCTGTACACTTGTTGAAATGAAATTGTCAAGTTCTTCTGCTGTGAGCTTACGTTGGCTTATAAGTGCTAAGTCATATATATGTTTGCAAAGAAGCTTCTGTTTTTCATCATCAAGATACGGTATCTTTTTGATTATATCATTCTGGGTATTGATGATAAGCGTTTCGGAGACAGGTCCTGCTGAACCGAACATATTTCCGTAAATCTTGCTTATATCGCTCATTCTTCTTTCATACTCATTTATAGTTATGATAGCCGGTGTATCTGATGTTTTGAGCGACTGTGCGTTTATAGTCAGCTTCTCAATTCCAATTGCATTTTTAAAGATATTTATTATCTCGTCATTGTTTTCCTGAACATCGCCGTTTTCGGATTTAAGTGCATCACCTATTTCAGAGTCTATTCTGATAAACTTTGTGCCTGACTCTTTATATTCAAGGAAGCTTACAAAATGCGTATCTATATTATGCTCCAATATAACGGCATCAAGACCGTTATCCTTGAACATCTTTATATACTGTGCCTGTTCATCTGTGCTTGAAACATAGTACACTTTATCGCCCTGTTTCGGGAGTTCCGCAAATGTCTTGTAATCCCCATATATGCTCTTGTAAAGCATTATATCCTTTACTCTGTCATAGAATTTTTCGTCTTTGATACAGCCGAATTTTATAAACGGTGAAATGTCGTCCCAGTAGCTTTCAAATGTCTTTCTTTCATTTTTGAATATAGATGTCAGCTTATCTGCCACTTTTTTGGTGATATGCTTGGATATTTTCTCAACTTCACCGTCATTCTGCAGGAATGACCTTGATACATTCAACGGCAAATCAGGACAGTCTATTACACCTTTGAGAAGCATAAGGAATTCAGGTACTACTTCCTTGATATTATCGGCGATATACACTTGATTCGAGAACAATTTTATTTCTCCGGGCATTACCTGCAATTTATCTGTCTGCTTCGGGAAATACAATATACCCTTGAGTCTGAACGGATAGTCAACATTGAGATGTATCCAGAACAACGGCAAATTCATATCAGCAAAAGTTTCCCTGTAAAAATCTTCATATTCCTCTGTGGTGCAGTCTTTGGGAGCTTTTAGCCAAAGAGGAGCCGTGTCATTTATGCACTTTTCCTCTTTATCGTCTTTCTTGGTGTCTGTCGTTGAGAGATATATCTCATACGGCATGAATTTGCAGTATTTTTTCAATACAGTGCGAATTTTGGACTCCTCAAGAAAATCCTTTTCATCTTTCGATATATGCAGTATAACACTTGTTCCTTTTTGAGTGCGTGTTCCGTCTGAAATCTCATAGGTATGGCTTCCGTCACTCTCCCAATGTACGGGCTGTGCATCTTTTTTATATGAAAGCGTTTCTATCTCAACAGTATCAGCTACCATATAAGCCGAATAGAAGCCCAAGCCGAAATGTCCTATAATGCCTGCATCTGCATCGGTTTTATCCTTGTATTTCTCAAGGAATTCCTGTGCACCCGAAAAAGCTATCTGTGCAATGTACTTTTCAACTTCCTCGTCAGTCATGCCGATACCGTTGTCCGAAAATGTAAGAGTTTTCTTTTCCTTATCAACGATAACATCTATTCTCGGCTTTACTCCATCATCCTCTGCTTCACCTATCATGCAAAGACTCTGATATTTCTTTACTGCATCACAGCCGTTTGCGACAAGCTCACGAACAAAAATATCCTTGTCCGAATAAAGCCATTTTTTGATTATCGGAAAAAGGTTTTCCGAATCTACTTTGATTTGTCCTTCTCTTTTCATTCAAAAAGACCTCCGTAAATTATATAAATATATTATCAAACAGAACAATATCTGTTTTGAATTACTTTTTTTCGAGGACAGATGAGAACACATTAAATGTATTTCTCACTCCTAACTCCTCATTTCTCACTTTTTAAGGTTTCTTTCAAGCAACTGCTGACGAGTCATCAAGACATCTCGGGGTTTAGCCCCCTGATGAGGTCCAACTATACCCATTTTTTCCATGTCATCAATAAGTCGTCCTGCCCTTGCATAGCCTACTCTCAATCTTCTTTGAAGAAGTGAAGTTGATGCCTGTCCTGCCTCTACAACACATTCTATTGCTTCCTCAAGCATGATATCTGCCTCACCGTCACCTGTATCGGGATTATTTTTATCCTTGCCATCCAACACAGCATTTTTCTCTATTTCATCAATGACCTTCTTGTCATACTCGACTATCTTATTATTCTTGATGAAACTGATGACATTTTCTATTTCTGTATCGTCAACGAATCCGCCCTGAACTCTCACAGGTTTTGTAACACCTATCGGTGAAAACAGCATATCACCCTTGCCGAGTAATTTTTCTGCTCCGCCCGAATCAAGTATAGTTCTTGAATCTATCTGTGATTTAACAGCAAAGGCTATTCTGCTCGGAACATTTGCCTTTATAAGTCCGGTGATGACATCAACAGAAGGTCTCTGAGTAGCTATTACAAGATGCATTCCTGCAGCTCTCGCCATCTGTGCAAGTCTGCATATAGATTCCTCGACTTCATTCGGGGCAGCCATCATCAAATCCGCCAACTCGTCTATAACTATGACTATCTGTGCCATTTTTTCGAGCTTGTGGACTTCTTTTTTGGAAGCATCCTCACTGTTTATCTCCGCCTTTGCCTGTGCAAGCATCTCATCTTCTTCAAAGCTGCGTTCTGTTTCCTCGACATTTTCGCTGTCTTCCACTTCCTTATTTTGTTTGTCAACAAGTCGGTTATAGCTGTGCATATCCCTAACATTATATGATGCAAAGGTCTTGTATCGTTCAAGCATTTCATTGACAGCCCAGTTCAATGCTCCTGCAGCCTTTCTCGGATCGGTCACAACAGGTACGAGCAGATGCGGTATACCGTTATATATTCCCAATTCAACCACTTTCGGGTCGATAAGCATAAGCTTCACTTCATCAGGACTTGCTTTATAAAGGAGACTTATCAGCATTGAATTTATGCAGACGGATTTACCTGAGCCTGTCGAACCTGCTATCAGCAGATGCGGCATTCTTCCAAGGTCTGCAAGGGTTATCTTTCCGGTGATATCAACACCCAAAACTACAGTCAGTCGGCTCTTGGCATTCTGAAATTCCTTTGATTCCAAAAGGGAACGCATTTTTACTATACTTACATTTTTATTGGGAACTTCAATACCAACGGCTGATTTTCCTGGGATAGGCGCTTCTATCCTTACACCGGTTGCAGCGAGATTCATTGCTATATCATCCGAAAGATTTGTTATCTTGCTTATTTTCACACCTGCTGC
>CADCDE010000097.1 GCA_902800065.1 uncultured Ruminococcus sp. | reverse complement strand
GTTGATCAAACGAATTTCAAAAAGTTCTTCATTCGGATGTAAGAGATGGATGGCTTTTGAAATATTTTTGTTGTCTAAAACAAATAAGGACATAAAAATCCCCTCCGTAAAAATAATTTTTTCACGAGGGTACAACTCATAACACTTGATTTTTTTTATTCGTTATGTTACAATATTATAGGAAATTTAATAACATAACAAATAAACAAATGATACATTGAGTGGTAACCTCTTTGTGTTGTTGGGGTAGTGGTATGGGGATACCGCTACCCCGTTTATTTTATTATAACTCATTGAAAATTTTTTTGCAACGACAATTTGACAATATCTTCTAAAAAATTTTTATTTTGAAAAATTTTGTAAATATATTTCTATACAAGAATTAAAAAATATAGTAGAAGAGAGGTATATGCAAGCATAGATTTTGTATATACAAAGTACATCCAAAATCGCTTGTTGGTGAAATCCCAACACCCCCTTACTTTTTGCACCCAGCAAAAAGTAAAATCGCTTTGCTCACCATAAGGAACAGAAAAGTTTGAAAAAAATTTCTTCTGTCTTTTTTGAAAATCAAATTGAAAATTTTTCTTGGTTAATCAAAATTGATTTTGAAAATTATCATCAGCAAAAAAATTTTTTTCTTGTGCTATGTTGGAATTGAAAAAAATTTTTTCTGCTGTTTTTAAAAAATCAGATTTCAAAATTTTTCTGGGTAGAGCAAAATCGTTTTTGGAAAATTTTTAAACGGAAGAAAATTTTTTTCCTGTCCTGTATCTGAGCTAAAAATTTTTTTCTATTGCTTTTGGAAAAATAGATTTAAAAAAATCTTGGGTTAGCAGATGAACGAATAAAAAATATTTGAGAAATGGGTTGATATAAATGCAAATGACAATTAAACAGTTAGCAGATGAACTTGGTGTAAGTAAGACCACCATCAATAGAGCTGTGGTAAAGTTAGGTTGGAAAGATAAAATTTTCAAAGTGGGGAACAGATATATTTTTTCCGAAACACAAATCTTTCAAATCAAAAAGGAAATATTAGAGGGTGATGAAGAACAGTCGGAACAATCGCAACAGTTGGAACAACCGCAACAATCGGAACAACTGCAACAATCGGAACAACTGCAACAATCGGAACAACTGCAACAATCGGAACAACTGCAACAATCGGAACAACTGCAACAGTCGGAACAATCGCAACAGTTGGAACAACCGCAACAGTCGGAACAACTGCAACAGTCGGAACAATCGCAACAGTTGGAACAACCGCAACAGTCGGAACAACTGCAACAGTCGGAACAACTGCAACATTCAGAGCAACCGCAACAATCGGAACAACTGCAACAATCGGAACAACTGCAACAATCGGAACAACTGCAACAGTCGGAGCAACCGCAACAGTCGAAACAACTGCAACAGTCAGAGCAACCGCAACAGTCAGAGCAACCGCAACAATCGGAACAACTGCAACAATCGGAACAACTGCAACAATCGGAACAACTGCAACAATCGGAACAACTGCAACAAGAGAATACCATTTGGAGAGAACAAATATTAATATTAAATAAGCAATTGACTATCAAAGATGAGCAAATTCGATTGTTGCAAGAACAGCTTATAGCACAAAGCAAACATATTCAGATTTTACAAGAACAACTGCTTGCTAAAGACAACCAGATCGGACAAATCACTGTGGCAATGGAAAATATGACAACAGCTTTAACTGCTGCACAGGCTCTCCATGCAGGAACTATCCAGAAACAGCTTACTGAGTATTCTGTTATGGAAAAATCGTCTGGTGAACCGGAACAGCCGAAACAAAAACAAGGATTGTTTTCAAGATTGTTTGGTAGGAAAGATAATAATTGATATTAAGATTACATGGGAGAAAGAAAATGAGTAACTTATTTGTAGAAACAAAGTCAAATGGACAAATATATCCTAAAAATAATAATAATATTCGTTCTTTGTATGACCATCAAAGAAAAGCTATGGCAAACCTTGATATTATCAATAGAAATGCTGCATACAGCACTTTGGTTGTACTGCCGACTGGTGGTGGGAAAACATATACCGCTGCTGTATGGCTGCTTAAAAATGCTATTGACAGAAAGAAAAAAATATTATGGATCGCCCATAGAAAAACATTGTTGGATCAGGCAGCAAATACTTTTCAGGAATATGCTTATTCGGAAATGATACCTGATATATCTTATTTTCGTTATAGAATTATTTCAGGTTCATCTGAGCACGACAGAATGATTGATATTGATAAGAAAGATGATTTGCTTATTATGAGCAAGGATAGTGCAGGAAGAAATCTTCAGGCACTTGACAAATGGCTGAAAGGTGAAGATGAAATATATTTTATCGTTGACGAGGCACATCATTCTACCGCAAAAACCTATCGCAAGATAATTGATTATGTAAAGAAAAAAGTAAAAAATGTAAAGCTGATAGGTCTGACGGCAACACCATTTCGTACAGCTGAAAATGAACAGGGATTATTGGCTAAAATATATACAGACGGTGTAGAAAATGGCGTAGTAGTGTGTAATGATAAAGGAATTACCTATCAAATTTCTTTGAAAGAACTGATAAGCAGACAAATACTTTCCCAGCCTGTTATTGAAAGTTACAATACAGATGAGGACTATGGGAGATTTATTGGTGCAAAAGAGCTTGAAAGAATACAAAGATTAGATATTCTTCCCGAAGATCTCGCTGATGAAATGGCAAAAAATGCTCCGAGAAACAAGTTTATTGTTGAACAGTATGTTGCCAACAAGAAAAAGTACGGACAAACGATTGTGTTTGCTGTAAATGTTCTTCATGCTATCTCTTTGTCAAAGATTTTCAATGAATATGGGATTAAAGCAGGTTATGTAGTATCGGATATAAGAGATGACGTGACTGGTGTGAAAAGAAGTGATAAAGACAATATTGCTGTCCTTGAGGGATACAAACAAGGCAAAATACAGGTAATTGTAAATGTCAATATGCTTACGGAAGGTGTTGATCTTCCCAAAACGCAGACTGTATTTTTAGCAAGACCGACTGTTTCTAAAATACTTATGACACAGATGATTGGCAGGGCATTGCGTGGAGAAAAGGCAGGCGGAACTAAAAAAGCCTATATTGTTTCCTTTGTCGATAACGGTCTTGATAGGATCGCATGGTCAAATCCCGAAACGATTTTTGAAGGAAATAACGATTTTGCTGATACTGCGATTGAATATGAAAAGAGAGATATTCGTCTGATAGCAATTTCAAAGATAGAGGAATTTGCAAAAATGCTGAATGATACGGTTGATACCGAGAAATTCGAGAAAGTGGAGTTTACAAAGCGGATACCGATAGGAATGTATGCGTTTACATATCTTGAAGAAAATGGACTTGATATTTCATATCAAGTAATGGTTTATGACAGTACACAGAACGCATATCAGCAGCTTATGAAAGCATTGCCTGAGCTGTTTGAAATATACGGGAATAAAGAAGAATATCTTTCAGAGGAAAAGCTGTCCGAAATGGAAGAACAATGCAGAAATACATTTTTTCTCGGTGAGATAATACCTCCATACGATGAAAAAGATATTATCAATATTCTTAAATACTACGCACAATATGAAACAGCTCCGACATTCTACACTTTTGACGATCTTGACAAGAGTAAAATTGATGTCTGCTCCATTGCAAAATATATTGTAAAGCAAAGAATGGAACCTATGGCACAGGCAGAATACGTCAGACAACTTTGGAATGATGGAGATGACAACATTTTAAGACTGTTTTTTGGCAGAAAGAAATATTTTCAAAAACAGCTTGATATAGAAATTCACAGACTCACTGCTCCTGATATATTCGATGAAGAAAATGTTGTTTATGGAAAGCGACAGTTTGAAAAAATGTCGTTATATGAAATAGGGCAGATTGCTCCCGACTATGAGAAAGAACTGCGAGAAAAGATATTTCAAAAGGCTCTTACAGCAGATGGAATGTATATATGTGCTTGTTGTGGTAAAAAGTACAGTAACCGTCTGCAATTACAAGTTGACCATATTATTCCGTTAAATCGTGGAGGAAAGACAACACTTGATAACTTGCAGATATTGTGCCGTTCTTGTAATAGTAAAAAAGGTGATAAACTGTGAGGAATGATTTTTTCTATACTCCGTATGAACTCGCACTCATCATTTTACATCATAGTATGGATGTTGTAAGTTATATGAATCTTTTGTCAAGTATTTGTCACAATGAAAATGACTTTATTCCCATCGAGTATCGTTTTAATCACAGAAGATTTATTCTTCATACAATTGATAATTTACATTCTCTTTGTCAGATGGAATATGATTCTGACGAGGAAAATGTTATCAAAAATGATATGGAAACATTTGGATTGAGTAACAACTATGAATATACAGACTCAGCTAAGACGATTTCTAATATTACTTTTAAGGAGCTCAGATTAAGGATATTGTATATCAATAAAAATGGTTATGCAAGAATGAAACTTCGTACCCTATTATCTTCACTTGGTTACAAAAGACGGTCAAAATCAGTAATAGACTATATAAATTCCTGTTTGTCATTTTATCATATTTCCACATATGCGAAGAATAATTTTCCATGTGATATTACAGAAATCGGATTGGATGAAATGGTCATATTTAAAATTATATACTAAAAATCACTATCAACAACTTAAGAATCTAAAAAAAGTACCAAAAATTAAGCATAAGATTTATGCAATCTCTTGACAAATTTGAAATGCAGATAAAATAG
>CADCDE010000096.1 GCA_902800065.1 uncultured Ruminococcus sp. | reverse complement strand
AATACTAGAGCGTGTTAACATAAAATAGCATCAAAAATCATAGCCAGAGAAATGACAGCAGAATAAATGATATCAAGTTTATCATAGCGAGTAAATACTTTACGAAAACGTTTTAATCTCAAAAAATACCTTTCAACTTCATTACGTCTTTTGTATAGTTCCTTATCATACTCCCAAGGTTTTTTACGATTCTTCTTTGGAGGTACAACAGGAATAAACCCTTGTTGTTGTGCAAGAGTTATCGTTTTATCATCTTCATATGCTCTATCCATCAGAAGATAATGTTCGTCTTCCGAGTATATTGTTTCCAGAAGTTTTCGTCCTTCAGGAGCATCATGTTTGTTGCCGGCTGAAATATGAAAGGTCAATGCATATTTGGCAGACGTGGAAGCCAGATGAATCTTTGTGGTGAGCCCCCTTTTGAACGTCCTATGCTTTGCTCGCCATTGGATTTTTCTGCCCCTGCTGCATCCGGATGTACTTTTATACTTGTACTGTCGAGACATATTATCTCTGTACGGATTTCTATTATATTCTTATTTTGAAGTTCTTCAAAAATTTTATCTATTGTTCCATTTTTAGACCAGCGATTAAATCTGACGTAAATTGTATGCCAGTTTCCGTACTCTTTTGGCAGTGCCCTCCATTTGCAGCCATTTTCTATTATGTACAGTAATGCTCGCATGAAATCATAATTTGAAATCGTTGATTTTTTTCTTTGTGTTGGCATTAAATGCTCTATTTTTTTAAATTGTTTTTTTGTAAGTTCCATACTCTTATTTTAATGCTTTTTCATCTTTTTGTCAATTATTTATGTGAACACGCTCTAGTAGACTAATCTCGGTTGTTCCTGTAGGAGGATGGCAAAACGTATTATCATTACAGTATGAATTGGTAACAAACAATGTACTTGGCGTTGGAAAAAAAGTAATAAGTGTTTTGGATGGAGATATTCAGTCTAAATGTCAAAGTGAAAAGAAATACAGAGCATCTGCCAAACTGTTTCTGCCAATTCCAAGTATCGAGAAATATTTAAAAGATAAGCTTATCGATAATCTTGATTCTACAATTAAGAAAAAAATCAATGATACATTCTTTAGTGTTTCTTCACTAGATAGTGTTATAAGCGAATATAGAATAAAAGAAAAAAAACAAAAAGATATACAAGGCGTAGATTACAAGGAAGATACAGATGGCAAGAGGTTTTATCAAAAATGGATAATACCCACTCTTGCTAAGTACAGGATTAACGAAAGCGAGTTCATTGATGAACTATTCTCAATAATAAAAACAGATGTTGACATGACAAGCTTTAATAATAATTTAAAAAGACTTATGTAAATATAATTCATTTACACCTATAGCAATCCATAAAATTAACACGTTTTACAAGAATTAAACCAACCTATACAATCGGAATCGGATATTTCTTTAAAGGCAATATCTACGCCATTCTTCAATTCATCAATCGTCCTGGCTTTCCGTTTTCTAATAGCAACACACATAGTTCGCACAGTTCTCATAGTAGTTCCACACACAGCAACTATTCATACAGCTATCCTTCCGAAGAAAGTTCCTATACATCATCTTATAGCGTAGCTGATAGTTCCTATGAGCCTTCCGTATCATCTCATGTTAGTGAAGTGTCTCACACTACATCCTCTCATATTACAGACGAGAGTTCGTATGATACTTCTGTATCTTCCAATATAAGCGAAGTGTCACATACTACCTCTTCCCATGTTTCACAGGAAAGTTCATCAATAAAGAACAGTTCGATGTCGGATAGTAGTTATTCGGACATTGAAAGCAGTATTGACGATTCATATGATAATAGCTTTAGTGAAACGACAGAAATTGAATCCAGCCCAATAGAAGATACTTTAATGGAAAGTTCTGCCACTTCTGATTATGGCACTTCAGCAGGAGTAGCTGTTGTTGGAGTTGGTGCTGCAACAATAGCTGTGACAGCCGGAGTTCTTCATTCCAAAAAGAAAAAGAAGAATAAATAATATAGTAAATCAGGACTCCCGTTTCAATTCGGAAGTCCTCAACTTTTTGAATATGTTCTATTTTGATCGTAAATTTGTACGCTTGCAGTTCCTAAAAACTGATTTTATGAGGTTTTATTTGTCAGGAACATAATAGAAAATACAAAATTATGTTTCTGAGAATAGTCTGTTCTAAAAGGAATGTTCATTGGTATCACTCTACTGTTAAGATTATAGTATATTTTCCTTGAAAACTTTTGGAAATTCGGTGCTATGTCCGTTATCGGAGAGATTTTTACTAATGTGAATGTGCAAAAGATATCAAATGTGATAAAAAGCAAATATTATGATTTATATTGATTTGCAACTTGTCAGCAAGTTAAGTATCAATCCTACTTAAAATCCATAATTGACGGCATAACGGTCGCTTTGATATCATTCTGAAATTTTTCTGCATTATTGATAAACCTTCCTGATTGTTTGTTGTCAAATCCAAGACGATCAGAAAAATGGTACAAAACATTTTTGCTGTCATCATTCAAAGCAACCTGTGAAAATGCATTCAATAAAGCCACATCCGATATAACAGGAAGTTTCTGCATGAGGACACTAAATGATATTTCGGCGGTCTTTTTTGCAAATTCCTGTACATTTTTTCGTCTTAAGGCATAAGGATCAAATTTGGAAATTTCGGCACTTCTTTGTACGATTTCGTTAAAATTGATTTCAGGAAAATCATATGCCATTTTATTCACTAATTTTGCAGAAATATTGTTGATATTATGATTATCTCTCTGGATTTTTTCATAAGAATCAGCAAATTCTGACAGTAGTTCTTCCGCATACTTTTGACCGAAATTCAGTTCATAAAAATAATCGATCAGTTTTTTTCTCATAATATTCGGATCATCCTGATATTTTAACATTGCAGTATCATAGAGCAAAAATGCAGCACTTGTCCTGAATTCATCATCTTTATGATTCAGCCAGGAAAAAACATCAATAATTGTTTCTTTTGAAGATAAATCCAGAGAGGATACTTTTTGAGCGATTTTGATTTTGTCCTTCAGGTTGAGGTCAAAAGATGACAATACTCTTTTATAGAGATTATTTTTTACAATATCTGCATTTGTGTTATCTTCATTAACAAACATATTTAAAAAAGCATATAATTTAAGATATTGCTCAAATATATCTTTTTTGTTAAGATAATGCACTGCTGCACGAGTTCCGAATTTTATGAAAGCCTGAACGCCGACATCTGCGGCTGATGCCCAGAAAGTTGTTTTTACATTCAGTTTCTGCTTTTCTGTCTCCGGCAGATATACATTCCGTTTGAAAAAAGTTCCGGTATTTTTTTTGAGTTTATTGCCGAAACTGCCGTCGGAAGTATATTCATAATATTTTTCATTCACTTTTGCTGCCGCCAGTCCACTTGCAAAATTTCCCAAACATTCAGCCATCATATCGATTTTTTCCATATTATAAACGATCAGGTTTGACATCATTCCGTAGGCAGTATCATTGTTTGCAAACATCAATTCATTTTTTAAATCATAGGAGTACAGCGAAGAATCCTGTGCATAGCTGTCCGGTGCATATAAAACGTCACTCAATATATTTCACCTCATTACAGTTTGGATTTGAGATTATTTATTCTGGAATCAATATCTCCTATCTTTGCAGAAGTATCATTGATTTCTTCTCTTTGACTTCCTGACAAAAACCATTTGGATTCAAGTATATTTTTTCTATCATAAAGTCTGTTTTTTTCATTTTCCAATTCCGATATTTCGTCACGTATGCTGTCTTTTTCTCTGGCAGCTGCATTGGCCTTTGATATTGTATTGATCAGTCCGGCAGCTGCTGCTATAATTCCTCCTACAATAACACCTCTCCCAATTTTTTGATTTTTTTCATAATCTTCAATTTTTCCCATACTGTTTCCTCCCTAAAATATAACTTCATAGTCGTCAATATCAAAATTTTTATCATCAATACCGTCTTTGTCGTTTTCGGAAATTTCTTCGATAATCATCGCAATATCTTCCTTTTTGACGTCACCAAGCAAGGACTTCATATTATCACGGACATTCAGCCAAAATTCACTGTGCCCCGTTTCATAATCATACATCATTCGACAGGTATTTCCTGAGCATAAGTAATCTGCAAATTGTTTAAACTCCTTCTCTACACGAACACTAGCGGGTACGGAAATTCTTTGGCACATACAGTAATAAACAGGCAGTCCCATCACAGCAGCCTCATAAAACTTTCTTGCAAGATAATTATGACTTTTGAGAGCATCCGCCAGATGATTGAACCCTATTGCCCTCTGCCAGATATTATAACCATCGATTTTTTTGATCGCATCAATTTCTTTTTCAGCTTTCTCGATTATGGCCGAAAAGCTCGATTCCAAATCCACAATATATTGTTCATACAGCGTTTTGTCACGATCCATATCAAAATCACTTTTTATTCTTCCGGCGGCGGCTTTGATCTTGCTGATGTTATCTATCATACTGTATTCCTTTATATCGCTTAATTGTGCGTTGATATTGCACATCTCGTCACAAAACGACTCTACCAAAAATTTTATGAACTTACGGGAATCATTTAAACCAAACTGATATATAAATTTTTTTTCTTCTTCACCCAGTATTACAAGAACATCATTGTTTTTTTTCACAAGTATATCTTTAAAAATTCCATCGAACTCAAATTAAAAAACATTTATGGTTGAAAAAGTATATAACTCATAAAATTATTGATTTTTATTTTAATTTGAGTTATAATGAGCATAAATGGAAGTTGTCTTTTTAGACAAAAAGTAGGTGA
>CADCDE010000095.1 GCA_902800065.1 uncultured Ruminococcus sp. | reverse complement strand
TTGGTAATCTCTACCTCTTCAAAGTATTCTGTTATTCCGTTATTTTTCATAACTCCTATTATACCATACTTTCTCCATTTTTCAAAATTGATTTCCGTGTAAAAAATCACTATCCACAACTTAAGGAATTATCCGAAAATTTACAGATATGCCCTGTGGCTTTATATCTTCCTTTTTCAATATTGGTATATAATCTTCAAACACTTAAGTTGTGGACAGTGGATAAAAAATATCAAAGTTTTGATTCATAATCAGTTGCCATTTGAAATTGATCACCGAATACCATCCTCGAAAGCCATAAAAAATAATTCCTTCCAAATGGTCATGCCCATGACAAAGCGAGATTGTTGAGGATTGTTATGAGCCAACGAGAGAAAAGTACCATCATAAATTTGTATGCTTGCCTTCGGCAGAAAATATTTCAAAAAATGCTTTTTTCAACTTGATTATTATACTTGTTTGGGTGTATAATGCTTTCATGTGAATTACTTCCTTCAAGGTCACAATGGTTTGTGTGGTTACTTACCATTTTACACCTTTTCGGAGAGTAATTCACTCTTTTATTTTTTCAAGACTTGGAAACTGCTGTACTTCTTATATATTGGGTGAAAAATAAAAATAACCGCAAAATCCAGCCGTTTTTTCTCCTGAATCAGCTAAATTTTGCGGTTATTTATTTTTTTATTAACTTTATGGTAAAAAATGGAATATCAGAACGGATAAAAAATAGCATCGTCTGACATAAAATATCCGGAATCGAATATGTTATTTAATGCATCTAACAAATTTTGCCTGTAATCTGTCTTTCCGAAAGGCTGCTCTCTGAACACATTGTTAAACTCTGTCAGATAACTCAACAGCTCAGCAGCATCTTTCATAAGGCTGTCACTGATAAACTTACGATATTTACCTCCGTTTTTCCATTTCATAAGGAATAAACTTATATCCATAAACATTTGTGGAGAAAGATTGCTTGATTTATGCATACCCCTTATTCTTCTTTGAATCGGACGGAGGTCAGTCAGGAATTCGTCAAGCAGTTTTTTATCTGAATCATTTTCAATGTCATGACTCTCATATTTGGGTTCTTTGTCATTACAGCTATATACATAAATCTTAAATTTATGGACAGGTGTGTAGTTAATCTCTTTTGATGTATTTTTCTTTCCTTCTCCCCATTGATTGTAGGTGTCCTTACCGTTTAAGTTTTTATCATCTCTATTGATTACTATATACTGCCATACTCCTAAAATCAAAGTTTCTATGAAAATTTCCATGAAAATTTCCTTAAGATATTTTAGTTCTTTTTTCTTTATTGGCCAAAAATCCCGTGTAATATAAAATTCATCGTCATCAGATATAGATTCATCCGATACAATGAGATCAAGCAGTATTTGTGCTAATTTAGTATAATAACTCTCATTAATATATTTCTTGGTAAAAAGTTTTGTATCATCAAGTATATCAAGTCCTTTGTTCTTTATAAAATCATTCGAGAAATAATTTTTACCATCAGAAAAAATAATTGTTGACTTCTTAAAGATATCGTCAGAGCAATTTTTAAACCTTGATGTATAAAACTTAAAGTTTTTATCCTGTGACAGATCTTTTTTTGTCATCTTGGAAATATTTAATAGTTTGCTTAATAATTGTGGTTCAGTTACTTCACTGTTACGATACTGAGTAAGAATCCAAAAGAAAATGCCTCCACAAAGATATGGTACGTTCATAATGCTATCCCTCCAAAATAAAAATCGATCAACATAATCAACATAATCAACATTGTGTAACTGACAGTAATAGGTTATAATTTAGACAACATGAGGTCTTGAAACAGGGTGTATCGATGACTTTCATGTAATATTATAAAACTCAAAATTCATCATATCAAGAGGAGGAATTCAAAATAAGCAAAAAACTTTTGTTCAAAGAAATAAATAAGCCTTTTCCAGGACTGATAAAGTACGAAGTGCTCAAACCACCGGGGATCACCGAGAAAGATGGCTGTATCTGGAACTCAAAAAACCGACTATGTGATTTCACAATTACTGGTATTTACTATTACTCTTTAAAATTACCCGATACCTCTCAGAAAATAATGGTAATTTTGGAATTGCAAAAAAATGGTAAGATCACCCTGTGTGAGCTTCCGATATCGGAAGTAAATATTGAGAATATTATTCCATATCTTCCTCCTGATCATCTTTATTATGTCAGCGAGAGGATATTAAACAGAGAAATTAAAAAAATAATCGTATTTTCTCTCTTTGGAAAAGAGCCTCAGGAATTCCGGGAGCTTCAACAGGGATACAATCGTGTTGAGTCTTCTGATACAAATAATTCCAAGATGATTTTCTGTCTCGGAAATAAAACAATTAATGTGTCAGATGATGATATGGTAATTAACGATTCCAAAATGGTTCTAAAGCCGTATGATACTAATGCTAATTACACTGGCATGATACTTCGACTGATCAATATGTCTAATACTTTCGCAATGCTTCTGATTGCTGTATTGGCGGCTTATACAAAACCATTATTTGCCGAAAAATCAGGCTTTACCAATTATGTATATGGTGAAACAAGCTGCGGAAAAACAACTGTTACAAATTTCTTTACCAATCTCTTTGCCGGTGAAGACAACATCATGTCTCTTTCCTCCGAGAAAAAGGAGATAAACAAATTAGCAGGATACAGACATATTCCTATTGTTGTGGATGACCTTAACAAGACTGCTTCTTCACGAAACAGAAATTCTAATGAAGAGAAGGTTTCGGTTTTTATTCAAAAAAATGAAGGCAGCGGAAACAGCGTCTACAAAGGATTCAATGGCAGGTTAAATCATGCTGCCTTTTTAACGGCTGAGTATGTTATAAAAAATGAAAGTACCGTAAACCGCTGTGTGCTCATACACATCAAAGAAGCCTTGACACAAAGTCAATTTGATTTTCTTGCTGAAAACCAACCGAAGTATATCTCTTTCATTGTTGATTATATCGGGTGGATATGCAGGAATTATGAAAAAATAAAGCTGAAGGCAGAAAATGAATTAAAGTTACCTTCATTAAGTAGTGAACAGGATAAAAATACAGTTACATATGTTAGCAGAGTGCAAAAAACAAAACGCATTTTGGATGTCACTTTATCTGTCTTCAAGCTGTTTATGACAGAGCATCTTAAAATTGATAACAATAAGATCGATAAGTACATCAATTGTTGTCAGATGGCTATCAACGACTGTATCTATGACACATCCGAACATCTCAAGAGCTTCATAAACGATGAAAAGATAGGCTGCAATTATGTTAACTTATTATCTGAGCGATTTCTTGACAGTTATGATAGTCCTGTAACATCATATAAAAAAACTTACCTTGAAAAACTTAAATTTTTTCATAAATATGGTATCGTTGAAAAGTATTGCTTTTATTATGATGGCGCTTATATTTGTGTCAGAGGAAAGGTGCTTGTACAATGGCTAAGGCAGGAGATGAACCTTGAAGAAGCTCCACCATTATGCGATGTAATAAAACAGCTTAAATATCATGGATTATTAAAAATTGTGGGAGGAGAAAATACCAGCTATCTGTATATTGGCAAGAAGCAAAAGTATAAGCATTACTTCATTAATGTTGACCGCCTTGTTGAAATAAAAAGAGAGAACCTGAGACCCTATTGTGAGGCTAATCTATGTAGTGGATATTTCGACTTAAAATGGACGGATAAGTATAGTGATCCAAATAGGACATTTAACCCACATCCTTTTGACTTCTAAACGAAATGTCAAGAAATAGGATTATACACTATTCTATTATATTATAAAGGAGGTAAATGACCATGAAAAACTCTTTAGAAATCCCTATTTATTATAAGCAGAACCTTACGATTGAAGAGGCAGCGGTGTATTCCAACATCGGCAGGAACAAGCTCCGTCAGCTTACAGACGATGAGAAATGCGTATTTGTCCTGTGGGTTGGAGAAAAAAGGCTTATAAAACGTAAGCAGTTCGATGAGTTTATTGAAAAGGCTTATTCCATATAATCATTAAAATGCCGACAGTGTCATGAAACCGCATACATTGTCGGCATTGATAATACAAGGAGGAAATTACAATGAGCAACAGACGCAAAGACAGCAAGGGCAGAGTGTTGAAATCGGGAGAAACACAGCGTAGTGACGGTACTTATATGTACAGATACAGCGACTCAACAGGCAAAAGACATTATATTTACAGTTCCACTCTTGAAGAACTTCGTGTCAAAGAGGAAGAAGTACAGCGTGACAAACTTGATGGAGTAAAATCCGAAAGCAGAACGATGACCTTGAATGATATGTTCGATAAATGGTCGGAAATCAAGAGGGGGTTAAAAGACAATACTTTCCGGAATTACGATTATATGTACAAGACATTCGTGGAGGGTGATCTCGGAAAAATGCGTCTTTCACTTATCAAGCATTCCGATGTCCGCCGTTTCTACAATACCCTCTATGAAAATAAAAATCTGAAAGTTTCCACAATCGATAATATCCATACAGTACTCCATCAGATTTTTGAATTAGCCGTACAGGATTGCTATTTGAGAGTCAATCCGTCAGATAATGCCTTGAAGGAATTGAAACTCATACATAAAAGCAAGCCCGATACACATGGTGCCTTGACGATAGATGAACAAAAATTATTGTTCGATTATCTTAAAAACAATCGTCAGTATCAGCACTGGTATCCTATCTTCTTTGTCATGGCAAATACCGGAATGCGTGTCGGTGAAATGGAATGCGTGTCGGTGAAATAACAGGTCTGAGATGGTGTGATGTGGATTTTGAGAAAAATTATATCAGTATCGACCATACGCTTGTCTATTACAATCACAAGAAAGACGGCTGTTATTATAATATCCATGCACCCAAAACAGAAGCCGGTATAAGAGTAATTCCTATGGTGGAAAGTGTAAAAACGGCACTTGAACAGGAAAAGTATTTTCAGGAGATACTGGGTATCAGCTGCAAAGCAGAAATTGACGGCTATACGGACTTTATTTTCCGTTTCGGAAATGTACATAATCAGGTCACTCTCAATAAGGCACTGAAAAGAATTGTCCGTGACTGCAATGCCGAACTTTTGGATCAATCAAACGGCAATCCGAAAACACTGCTGCCAAGATTCAGCTGTCATTCACTCAGACATACCTTTGCAACAAGACTTTGTGAAGCGAAGGTGAATATGAAGGTTATACAGGATATTCTCGGACACGCAGATATCAGTACCACTATGAATATTTACACAGATGCCAAAATGGATCTGAAACAGTCTGAATTCAAGATATTGGCTGAATTTCTGAAATCAATAGAGGGCGATAACGAATAAGGAATCCTCCGGCAAAATCCTAAAAATTTTGTCGGGGGGATTTTTTTACATGGGGATTTTTGATTTTCAAGGGAATATATATTTTCATTCAGAGATGAAGTCGTTTGGAAATACGGTGTATCGTTCTATCAGAAAAATGCACCGTCAAAAAGGCATAAAAAACAGACCATCAACATAAGTGTTCCACTCATATTGATGGTTTTCATATGTATCAGTTATTTGACAAAACCTTTCTTTCGGGCGGTTTCTTCATCAATAAAAAATATATTTTTTACATTCCATATTTTCATTTTTGTTCTTAACTGCATATTCAGCTTATCTTTGTAATGTATGAGAGAATCTTTGAAAGCATTTTTTATGACAACTACAAGCACTATATTAATTTTACTCGTTGTGCCAGTAAAAACGAAAAATCAAGTTTATCGGCTGTCCCGACCCCTCCGTCAAAAGTTGACAATTAAAATTGTCAACTTTTGCCACCTCACCTTTCAGGGGAGGTCTGTAGCCACCGCAACTTTATCGAATATATCTCAAAAATATCGGACAGCGACTGTGAATACAGAACGGCGTAAGCCGTTTTCACGCCTCCCCTGAAAGGGAAGGTGGCATTTCATCACGTTAGTGATGAAATGACGGAGGGGTCTTGGGGTGGAAATAAAGTTTGAAATGACAAAAAATGATTTCGGGGATATGTCTTTGTGCAAATTTCAGATTTGCTCATTTATACCTTGAATAAAACTTTTTACGGACAGAACGCAAAAAATATCCACTGCTATCGGAATGTCCATTATTTCCGAATGTATTTCTATCTTTAAGTATATGCCAAGTATAGCAGAAAAACGTAACTATGTCACACAAGGGCGAAATATTTTGAATTGACAAAATGATTTTATGAGAGTATATTGAAATAGAAAAAAGTTTATTTTTCGACAAGACTATGCAGGAGTGAAATCAATGGAGTTTAATGAAAAACTGCAAAAACTGAGAACAAATGAAAATCTGACGCAGGAGGAACTTGCAGAAAAATTGTATGTTTCCCGTGCGGCAATATCCAAATGGGAATCCGGCAGGGGATATCCAAGCATAGATTCTCTGAAAGCTATCGCAAAATATTTTCATATTACGATAGATGAACTGATAGGTTCAGAAGAAATCGTTGATCTTGCCGAGCAGGATATCAACGATTTTCATAAAAAATACACAGCATTGATTTGCGGC
>CADCDE010000094.1 GCA_902800065.1 uncultured Ruminococcus sp. | reverse complement strand
ACAGCCAAAAGTTTTTGAGAACAATATTTTTTGTGTTTCATTCGGATATATTCTGAACTTATATGCCTTGTTCACTGACCTTCACCACCTATTTTTTTAGATATTTTATAATTACATCTTATCATCAGACTTTTGAATTGTCAAGATTTTTGCAGCCCTTACGGGCCGGCGGCAATTCATCTCCGACTTATAGAAGTCGGAGATGAATTGCCGCATTAGGATAAATGTTAAGCTAAGATAGCAAATGTAGAATAGTAATGGCATATGAAAAAGAAGAAAAAGTAAAAGAGATAGCCAGATATGTGGAAAATACAGATTCAACGATCTTGATTTGGGTACCATTGGCGGACTGCCACGACTGATGGATATGGGACAGTGTAACGATGCGTACAGTGCCATTCAGGTAGTGATGGCTCTTGCAAATGCCTTTGAATGCGGTGTAAATGACCTGTCTTTTTCTATGGTGCTTTCATGGTATGGACAAAAGGCAGTCTGTATCCTGCTGACACTCCTTTATCTTGGCATTAAGAATATCCGTCTGGGACCGAATTTGCCAGCATTCATCTCTCCGAATGTCCTTCATTTCCTTATTGAGAAATACAGTATTGCTCCCATAACCACACCCGAATAAGATATTAAAGCAATGCTTTGAAAAAACTGATACAAGCACACTGACAAAATGCGGTGTGCCTGTATCAGTTTTATTGACGTTTACTATAAATAAATTTACAAACGGCGATACAGAAGCACTCAGACCCATGATAGAATCATTTGTAGGAGTTGTACTATACTTGACGAATGAAAATATAAAAAACGAAACAAAATGCTGTTACACCTTTGATTTTTCGAAGTTTTTCGAAGAAATGCAGAAACGGATACATTTCCTTTACGGTAGCGAAGAAGAAGCGTATAAAACCTGTCATAAACTTGTTGAGAAGTATTATGCTTATATGACCTACTCCACAAGACATACACGGGAGTATCTGGAACTTACGAAAACAGAACTCAATTTTGAAGAGAACGCCCCCAAAGTTATGAATATTAAACGGCACAGAGAGTGTACTCCGTGCCGTTGCTGCTTATATATTTGATTCTAAAAATTTTTTCAAATCATCATAGTTTCCATTTGGATAAACTGAAATATCTTTGCCGTCATGATTGATGATATAATTCGTCAACAGAAATACAAATGCTCCGAGCGACCTGGCTATCATGTCCTCGTTTACATCATTTCCAATGATAAGACAGTTTTCCGGAGATATATTCATTGCATCCATAATTTCGGAGAAATATCTGGTATCAGGCTTGCAGAAATGTGAGTTTTCATAAGACGAGATATATTCAAAGCAGTCTGATGAAATCCCTGCCCAACTGAGCCGGGATTTCTGTGCTGCCATTGGAAAGATAGGATTTGCTGCAACCACGAGCCGATACCCCTTGTTCCTGCACACATGGACGATCTCCTCTATTTGGGGTTCATAGCCGCAAAACTCTTTAGCCTTATCAAATTCATTTGAGTAAAAATCATCAAAGAGCTTTATATTATCATAAGCACTATTCCCGAAAATTGCGGCATAGGTTTTCCAAAAGGCATCGTAATTTGTTTGAGATCCATCATTTTTTACCATTGCTTCAGTGCCCTTCCATATCGCACTAACAAGCTCCTGCGGATCATAGCCGTAAGGTGAGAGTTTCTGCACAAGCAGTTTGAAATATCCTTTGGTAAAAACATCGTTGTCCATAGGAAGAAGTGTTCCATCAAGGTCGAAAAAAATTGTTGTTATGCCCATAATAAGTCCTTTCATATTATCATATTTTTGCTGTTTATAATTCCAATACTTCATTTCTTGTTCTCGTTTAGAGTGTTTTGCAGCCAATTACCGATCTTTATTTCAGCCTGTCTTGCCATTTTCTCCTGTTCGGGAGATTTGCTGTCATGGAAATGCAGTTTTTCATATTCAGGATTATTTTCTTCTATAAAACCGTGTATAGCACCGTCATATGTAACAAGCTCTGTCGGAACACTGTTCTCATCGAGAGCTGTCTTATATTCAAGCGAACCCTTACCGATAGGCTCATCTCCTGCAAGAATAAATAATGCGGGCGGGATGGTTTCTTTTTGCACATCGGTAAGCTCATTATACTGCTCTAAAATATCGCTGATGAATGGGTAGCATAGTATCTGCCCTTTGACGGTCACACCTTCCTTGTGAAGCTGTAGAGCAGCTGCCATAGCGTGATAACCGCCTGCTGAATAGCCAAGAATATAAATATTATCACTGTCTATTCCGTACTCATTGGCATGAGCTATCATGTATTTTACAGTATCTTTGACTTCATTCACAGCATACTGCTTTGTAATGCCATCACTCATGAGCTTGTAGTTGATAGTTACAACAGTACAGCCCCAAGATTTTGAAATTCGCTCGCTTTGCGTATCAAGAGTATCTGCATCACCTGCAACAAAAGCTCCTCCATGAAGATTGACTACAAGCGGAACAGGCTTTTCGCTCTCAAAACGATAGAGATTTACATCAATATCGTCTGCACTGTCACGCTCAATATACAAATGTTCACCGACAAGCTCATCATCAGACTTAACCATAAGAGCTTGATCCTCCTGTCTTAATTTGGCATCGTGCATTGCCTTAACAATCAACAAAACAATCAAAATAATAATGATGACAATAATAACAGCGATGACTTTCAATGCTTTATGCTCCTTTGCTTTACTCATGTTCATACCCTCCCGATACTTGACAAGTATTCTTTATGATGATACTATAATATCATCGAAATTTGTCAATTAATCCATTCTCCAATCATTTTCTCTGCTTTTCTCGCAATAGCTTCTTGTGTCGAATTGACAACGCTTTCTATTCCCTCAGCAGAATCATTTGCACCTTCCGGATTGTTTGATTCTATAAAACTATGCACAGCACTGTCATATTTGATAACTTCAACATCGACACCTGCGGCTTTCATAGCTTCTATATAGCTTTTTGACTTCTGGGATATAGAATCCTCCCCGGCAAGCACAAATAAGGTTTTCGGGCAGTCGCTTGACAGGTTCTTGGTGGGAAGTCCGGTTGTCCACGGATAGCACAATACAAGCGAAGCAATATCAAAGTCATTCTCTTTCAGTAATCGCATTGCTTCTGCTGAATAATAAGCACCGGCACTGTAACCCATAATTGTAAATCTTGTGGTGTCAGCATGATAGCTGTCTGCATGATCGGCAAAATACAGAACGGTATCTCTGACCTCTTCCGAACCATATAAAACAGACTTTACATCGGCAGTTGTGTAATTGATCGTTACTACAACTGTATTCCACTCATTTGCTATGCGATCACTCTGAGTATCGAGCATATCCGCATCTCCGCCGACGAACCCACCACCGTGAATATTAAATACAACGGGCAATTTATCGTTACCGATGTTTTCAGGCATATACAGATTTACTGCTACAGATTCATTACCACTGCGCTCTATCTTCATTCTCTCTCCGATAAGCAGACTATCGTCCTTTTTAAGAGGAGCACGAAGTTGTGCACATTGTTCTCTGTAGGATGATAAAAATAATGTAAAGACAATTATTAATATTATCAGCAAGGCGTTCAATACTATAAGTATTGTGGTAATGACTTTCCACTTCTTTGACAGTTCCTTGTATCTCATAACATCACCTCACCCTATCATCACATGGAACAAAGAGCCTATGGTGCTGTACACATAAGCGATCAGAGCCGTCAGCAGCAGGATAGCCGAAATGCTCATAGATATTATAGATATTCTCCATTTGCGTGGAAGCTCCTTAAATTTCATTCCGTTTCCTCCATATCTATCCGCTGATTTTGATATAATTCGTTATGCAACAGTTCTGCGTCATCTCCGACAAAGGCTTTTGCAACTTCTTCGTCCCCTTGCAGCTGCCACATTAGCCATGCTGTTACATAGCCGTCAGAAGAATAAAGCATATAACCATGTTCGGTATCCTTACGGCGAGCCATTGCTTTGATCGACACACTGTTCAGAGAATCATACATTTCATTCATTTTTACAAGAGGAATAACCGTTTCGGCATCAAACTGACCTGTACCCGCAAGCATAAGGAAGGGTATTTGTACTTTTGTAATGTCATAGTGCCATTTAAGATTATCGGCAAGCTCCGGATTTGTGGGACTTTCTGCAACAACAGTTTTATACATATCGCTGTGAGCAGTATTTGTAGCGGCACTGATTGCACCGACACCTCCCTGTGAGTGACCGAGCGAGCCAATGTTTTCAGTGTCTATCTTCTGATAAAAAATACTGTTTGAATCCCTATTACATTCAAGCAGGTAATTCAGGCTCATATCCGCAGAATTACCGTCCCATGAATTTTCCTCTTCGTTACCGATCACGATAAAGCCCCAGCTTGCAAAATGTTCAAACATTGCTTTGCACTTGGAAGCCTTGATACCTGTTCCGTTACTGACTACGATCACAGGGTATTTCCTGTTTCCAGATGGAAGATCATCCGGATAGTATATTTCATATTTTTCAAAATCTTCATCAACCTTGACTTCAGTATATGCAACAGCGTATGTACCATTATTCAGATATTTCTTTTCAATATTACCACCTGTTTTAACAGTATCGGTGTAGTCATCTGGCACAGCGGGTTTGAGTGCTGCTATAATAAACAATACCACAATCAATACAAGGACGACTAACATAATAATGCCGATGATTTTCAAGACCCTCTTTACCATATATCAGGGTTTTTGAATGAGTAAACAAATTGTTAACAACTTTTAAGAAAAGATATGGTACACTAAAAAAGAGGTGAGTGTATCATGAAGAAGTTAAGCTTA
>CADCDE010000093.1 GCA_902800065.1 uncultured Ruminococcus sp. | reverse complement strand
AATAATCATGTCAGGGTTCAGGATAACTTCTTCTATCTTTTGCGGTGTCATATATGCACCATGCTTACGGATAGTCGGCAACACTTCGCTTGTTACCCACCGTTTGAAAGGCTTTGTATCGGGCAACTTGCTTGATAATATCAAACTGTAAAGACCGCTTTCGTTGATGATGGGTGTTTGTTGTTTTCTTCCGATGGAGTCCTGAATTGGGATTTCATCTTTATCTTCTATGTCAACATGGTCAGCAACTGCTTTTGTTGGTCTTTCATATCCGAGCACCTGTGCAACGTCTTTTCCAACAAACCAAATGACACCATCAATCTGTACAGTCCTAATATTGTTGCCTTCATAGATGAATGTTTCCATGTCTGTCATAGAACTGTAGGTAGCATTTTCTATATGCGGTTCTGCTGTTTCGGTCACTTCTTCGGGCTGTTCAATATCCTCTACAAGAGGTGATATTTCAAAATTTTCCTCTGTACCTGTTTCACTGATAAGCTCTCCTGTGAGATACAGCAAAGTGATTTCTGTACTTTTGGGAGTTGTAGCCACACGAATCAAACCTTTACTCTGCAATCTTTTCAGTGCAGTTCTGACAGTCGTATATGACAATTTTGTGGCTTTCGTGATTTTCGCAAGAGTTGTTACACATTTTCCGTTCTGTGATGTGGACAAGAAATGCACATACACGTTGAACACTTCTCTGTCTTTCTTATCCTTTATCGGGAAAGTGTTAAGGTGTTCCTGCAATTTGGGATCGATATTTTTGTATTCTTCCATGTTAAATTTTTCCTTTCATTATTGATTTTCTCTTGACAAAATCAACCTAATAGAGTATAATTTATTATAGGTTGATTTCTCCCGTTGCTTTGATAGTGCGGTGGTGACTTATTGTGCTTGATGATTGTAAAAAAGAGCATAAAAATTCCTTCCTCTGCGGATTCACTTCCAACAAAGAGAGGATTAAAAAGTTAATATGACAAATAATCCTATGCTGTTTGTGATCTACAGATGTATCTCAGATAGTTTAGGTTTGTTTCCGCTACATAAAGTGAACAGTTCCCCAACTCACCACTTTATGTAGCTTTTGCTTTGTTGAATATAGTATATCACATACAGTCAAGTATGTCAAGCGTTTTTTTTGATGTTTTTATTTCTTTTTTATCAATCTTTTAATTGCCTCGGTTGTTGCGTACCCTTGATTTTTTTCTTTTTCAATCATATCAATAACGTCTGCATCTTCCTGTATTCTCAAATTGATATGGTAATTCTTGTATGTTTTCTTATTGTATCTTGCCTTAACTTCGGAGCTGGTATAAGTTTTCCTTTTCACATCTGCCATGACTAACCCTCCTTTCTGTTGGTCTTAATTATTGAGCTTATATTTGCTCTGCTATTATTATACAATAAACTCTGTGCTTTTTCAAGGCTTTTTCAAAAATATATAGACAAATTTTCTTACAAACTTCTGAAAGTATAAAAAAAACAGGATAGGACAATATAGCCTATCCCGAAACATATTAAGCTGTGTGCTGCTGCACTCTGAATGGTATGATATGCAAATTATCGGACAAGAAATCTTCTACAACATTTTCAAGGTGTTCAGGACAAAGTTCCCCATTGACTATCAGATCGAATAAGGCATAGACAGAATCGAAATCGTCTGAAATATCTTCTACTGCCGATTTTGAATCCTTACCAATGATTGAAATACCGTACATCTGAACGCTGTCGAAATCTTCCGATATAACTGTTGATTGTGACAAGATATATGCGTATTCTCCGCTTTGACAAACTACCTTAACCATGCGTATTCTTCCTTTATCTAAATTATTACGTTTCCGCAACAGCTATATTATAATGCAGAATCTCTAAATTTTCAAGTCGTTTTTGGCAATTTTGCACACTAAAAATGTGATATTGCATGAGAAAAATTGCGTACATTTTGTGAGATTTTTATATATTTTGCAACACAAAAGAGGAGAGGCATAACAACCTCCCCTCTAAAATTTTGTCTATAAGTCACACTTGTATTATCTTCTTCTCGATTTCTGAATTTTCTTTAACTCTCGTTTTCTGTCTTTGTAGTCGATGAAGTTACTAAGATACCTCATCTCTTGTATTGTTAAGTTGGTTGGCGGTTCTAATTCCTCTTTAATTTTCAAGATTGCCCAAACAACCAAAATTCCAAGTGGTACAAGTAAACCCATATATTTCACCTCGCTTTCCGTATATCAATATAATCCGTTTTTCTCAATATCCTGTCTTATCAGCTCTTGGGACTCTTTTCGTTTGTTGTGCAGTCACAATCTTCTATTTCGTTTGCTTTGTACCATTCTAAACCACGACCATTACCATTATCACCAAAAAATTCCAATAAAAACATTGCTTGTCCATCTTCAATCATCATTTCAATGACCCTACCCGTTGAACCGGTAGGAATATAATCTTCGTCATCTGGCAATTTTGAATCTACTTTTGTTGTCAACCAAAATTCTGTCATATAAAGACACCTCTTTTTTTATAACACTATAATTTTATTTAGGTTAAGTTTCTACGCTTGGCATAATTCAACATACTTTCAATTTTCTGTTCTCCGAACTGCTTTGCTGCTGTGATTGTTTCAAACTGTTTACGCCTTGTTTCGTGCCAATCACCGCCACGATAAAAATACAGTATAGTCACAAATCCGTCTATCCAATTCTCGCATGATTTGATGTGTGATTTGCACACTATATATTTTGCAACATCATTTGAATTTCCAGCATCAACCATACGTCTTTTCAAACTGTTTTTGTGGATTTCTTTCATATATTCTTTTGCTTCCAAATTGGTCATAAATATTTCCGCCTTTCTAAAAATCTAATCCATAGTATTATATAAATTAAGTGATAATAACCACTTTCATTTTTTCCGAATCAATAAAGATATATGACACATCAGTATGCAAACCTTCCCCCACGATTGTAAGCAAGTCACTCTCGTCTACTTCTTCGCTGAAAGCATGGAAATACTGACCACCTTCGTATGCAACGGATATATTCTCGTCAGACCATTTCTGCAATAATTTGTCATACTCGTCTATGTCCATCAGGATAATTGTTCCATTAAGTTTTGTCATAAAACTCCCCCCCATTTAAAGTGCATTGATAAACGCATACACTACTGTTTTCGTATGCTCACACTCATTTTTGACATCTTCTATTATCGGAAACAAAAACTGTGTGTTTACATTATATGTAGCACTCAACAGCAAAACAGTATTGATAATCTCTTCAAACTCTTTGCTAACCAAGCAATTTGATAATTTGATTTTCTGTGCCTGCAATTCCTGTTTTTCTGCTACTTCTTTGATTTCCTTTGCAGCCTTGATTGCGGAATCCATACACGCTTTTTTAGATATGTTTGTCACTTCCGTATTGAGAGCCTTTGCTATCCTGTGAGTCTGTTCCTGCGAAGGTTCTCCGTCCGACAGTTCTATTCTCTTGATTGTTGCCAGAGGGATGCCTGACATATCTGCCAATGTTTGCTGTGTGATGCCAGCAGATTCACGAGATTTTTTTATCCACCAATTCACAATCTTATTAGACATTTTCTTATACACTTCCTTTCGTATTGGCTTTATTATACGCCGTTTTTGATACTTTGTCAATACTTTTTTGATATTTAGTGCATACAGATTTAAAGAAAATTTTTTAAATCCGTATGCACATTTTTTGTTATTCATTTACCATTTTGCGTATTTTGTCTGCCGCTTCGTAATCCTTTATCCTGACAGGCATCAGCAAGACAGTATAATTTCCGTCCGTCATTACACAAGGTTTCAACGCATTGATGAATTTCCATGTCGGATTCAGGTGTTCAGCCTTAAACAGTTGTATGCAGTCTAATAAATATGGTGCATCCATGCCTATGAAAAATTCTTTTGTAGGAATGTTCTCTCCCGTCATGGATTCGATAGTATCTACTGTATGATAGTTCCTTGAGAAAATAGCCGTGTACATCATTTCATTTTCAAACATTATGTACATAGGTATTTTATCATTTTTAGACAGTTCTTTGTATTCTTTCAAGATCGTCATAATTTCGTCTGTGTCAATTTGGGCTTCAAAATTAGCAGTTTGTGGAATGACACTCTGATAATTCATGTATTCCCCTTGTATCAGTCTTGCACGATAGCTGAAATTTTCCGATAAGACATATACATACTCTTTATCCACATAGATATTGACAGATGTTTTATCTTTTTGTATTATCTTTTTCAAACTGTCCGCAATACAAGGAGGCATGATAGCAGACGTTTCTTTTGAGATTTTCCAATGTTCTATGTGATATTGCAACAACCTATATCCATCCAAAGCTACGATATTTCTCTTGACAGTATCAAGAAGAAACCCTTTTTGTTCCTGCGGATCGGTATCTTTGGTATTTGCAAAATCTTTGCAATATTTTAAAACATTTAATAACTCAACAGATTCCACCGTTGAAATCAGATTGTCGGCTTCAATGTTAATAGCGTAAGTGTCAGGGAAAACAATCGTGTCCATGTTCGGAACAATGTTACACTTACCCTTTTTTTTGCCATTGTCTGCTAATATACATTTGTCATCTGTTGTTTTTACCGTCAGAGTTCCTTTAACATTCAGTAACATTTTCAAATTTGCATATTCTACCAGCGTTTCCCCAGCTTCCACCACTTTTGCCTTTGCCGTCACTCTAACAACTTCCGATAAGTTATTTACACTGAATACAATATTATCCGTGTTTGCCTTGATGTGTATGCACTCCGGCATTATTGCAGTATAAATTTTCTGTATCAATGCTGCACACTTGTCTACTGCTGATTTTAACTCGCTTGATTCGATTGTAAATTTCATTAAAAATTCCACCTTTGATATAATATTTTTTGAGTTTTGGAAACTCAACTTTCTGCGTACACCGTTTGAAATACAGTGTATGCAGAATATTCAGTTTTCAAAATCTCATTGTAATCAAATATTCGTTTTAT
>CADCDE010000092.1 GCA_902800065.1 uncultured Ruminococcus sp. | reverse complement strand
AGGTATCTTTGCCGTATCCACATACAATACGGATTATATTCTTGTGAAAGAAGAAAATTTTGAACGTTCATTAAAGATTTTAAGTGAAAACGGATATACGATTTCATAATGTTACGCAAATTGAAGAACAACTTTAATTTCTGACAGAAAGAAGTGTTTTATAATTTGAAGAACAGGGTAAAATTAAGGAATATTAAAGTAAAGGATAAAGAATATTTGTGGTCTTATAATTTCGATGATATGGATTTTGTAAATTATCCTTATTCGTATTACTTATTTGTACCTAAAAATAATAAGCGTCTTAAAGTAAGAGTGTATTTTACAAAGTATGAGCCGCAGATGAAGTTAAATGCTTACAGCAATAAAGAGGGCGTTGAATGTTTGTTCGATGGTCAGAAAACAGAATTGAATTTATGCAGACCATATTTTGCAGGACAAGTTATAGAGTATGTTTTTAAAAATATTTGCGGTTATACGGACAGCGGAGAAGTCAGTATAAAAGACGGTGAAAAAATATTGGAAAAAATAGGCTATTCGGATTTTTACAGGATTTTATGAAATATGAAAATTTGTTTTTGAGGGGTGACGGAATTTGAAAGATTATGCAACAATCAATGCACATCATATCGGGAATATGCACATACAGAAAAATCTGCCGTGTGAGGATTTTTCCATGTCGTATGAAGATGACAATATGGCGATTGCCGTGATAAGTGACGGTCACGGGGATAGAAACTGTTTTCGCAGCGGCAAGGGTGCGGAAATTGCGTGTGAAACGTCTGTGGAATTGTGCAGAAAGTTCTACAAAACGTGTGAGAGTATGTTCAGCGAATACGGAAAAGATGCATTGGAAAATGTGCTGAAAGGTCTTGAAGCGGAAATAGCTAAAAATTGGAAGCAGAAAGTTCTTGAAGATGCCGAGAATGAGCCTTTTACTGACGAGGAACTTGAAGGTGTTTCTGATAAAATGAGGGAAGTATACAATTCAGGCAAGAAAATGGAAAAAGCGTATGGCTGTACGCTGATACTTGCCGTGATGACGGAAAAATATTGGTACGGTTTGCAAATAGGTGATGGAAAATGTGTTTCGGCGTATGACGACGGTGTATTTGTTGAACCTATACCGCAGGACGAAAACTGTGTGGCGAATTATTCAACGTCACTTTGCGGAGAAAATGCCGAAGTTAATTTCATGCACTATTACAGCGATATAATTCCAAAGGGTGTGTTTGTATTTTCTGACGGCGTGGAGGAGAGCTTTGACAGGTCGGGCTTGTATAACTGTCTGTACTCGATAGATGTATGGCTCGAACAGGGAAAAGAAACTGCACTTGAAAGTATAAATGACCTTCTGCCCAAGATAAGTGAGGGCGGAAGCGGTGATGATGTCAGCATATCGGCGATATTGTCGGCTGAAAAGGCTATAATGCCTCCAAAGAAAACTCCTGAACAGGTAGATGATTTGGTCAAGGCATACGAGAATAATCTTGAAAAGTGCAATGAGGATTTGGAAAATGTTTATCATGAATTGGATAAACTCAATGACGAGCTTAAATCTGCAAAAGAAAAGGTAGCTGAGGTTGAGGAAAGGATAGTACATAAACAGGCTGATATCGAGGATTACGAGGAGGCTCAGAGCAAAGCCTATGCGAACATGGAGAAAGCCAAAAAATATAAAGTTTCGGCAAATAAATTCTGGGAAGCAAAGTTGAAGCAGTTAGGTATTATAAAAGAAGAATAAACAAAAAATCTGCCACCGGGTAGAGAATGTAATAAACGCGACGAAGAATCTTATCAAGATTCCTCACTGCGTTCGGAATGACATACTTAATTTCATCATTGTTAGAATATTTTTAAATTATATCGAACTCACATTAATAAAAAAACATTCGTATGCACATCATTAGGTCTTTGAAGATGTGCAGGCGGATGTTTTTCAATTTGGAGGGATATTTAATGAAAAAATTATTCAAATCACTGACAAAATTTGAATGGTGCTTGTGGATAAGTTCTATTGTAACAGTAACATTATCATTTATGATATACTCAAATGACTATCTGACGCTTACGGCATCATTGATTGGAGTAACAGCATTGATATTTGTAGCAAAAGGAATGGTTGCAGGACAGGTTTTAACAGTAATATTTGCGGTATTTTACGGGATAATATCATATTTTTTCGCATACTACGGGGAAATGATAACATATTTGTGTATGACGTCACCAATAGCAATTTTGACTGTCATACAATGGCTGAAACATCCGTTTGAAAAATCAGATGAAGTTGAGGTAAACAGGCTCACCAAAAGGCAAATTATAATAATGCTGATACTTGGGAGTATTATAACAGTGATATTTTATTTCATACTGAAAGCTTTTGGAAATGCAAATTTGATTTTGAGTACAATTTCGATATTTACAAGTTTTTTGGCATCATACCTGACGTTTATGAGAAGTGCATACTATGGTTTGGGATATGCGGTAAATGACTTGGTATTGATATTTTTATGGTCGTTTGCAACAATGGAAAATATTTCGTATATGCCTATGACAGTATGTTTTGCAATGTTTTTTCTGAATGACAGTTACGGTTTTATAAATTGGCAGAGAATGAAGAAAAGACAAATGAAATAAAAAGGAGACTGAAAGTAAAGCAATTTGAAATACTTTCAGTCTCTTTATTGATTTAAGTATTAATTAAAAATCAGTCAGCGTATTTGTCAGTGCCGTTCCATGAATACATCTTACGGATTTCTTCACCGACTTTTTCAAGCTGATGCTCAGCCTTGATGGCACGCATAGCATTGAAGTGTGCAAGACCGTTCTTGTTTTCAGCAATCCACTTGGAAGCGAATGTACCGTCCTGAATCTCAGCGAGAACTTTCTTCATTTCAGCCTTTGTAGCATCTGTTATGATTCTCTTGCCTGTCTCGTAGTCACCGAATTCAGCGGTATTGGAGATAGAGTATCTCATCTTTGAGAAACCGCCTGCATAGATAAGGTCAACTATGAGCTTCATTTCATGGATACACTCAAAGTAAGCGTTCTCGGGAGCATAGCCTGCTTCAACAAGTGTTTCAAAACCTGCCTGCATAAGAGCTGTTACGCCGCCGCAAAGTACAGCCTGCTCACCAAAGAGGTCTGTTTCTGTTTCAATTTTGAATGTAGTTTCCATAACTGCTGCACGGGCTGCGCCGATACCTGCACCGTAAGCAAGAGCAATGTCAAGAGCCTTGCCTGTAGCATCCTGATATACAGCAACGAGAGCAGGAGTACCCTTGCCTTCAACGTACTCTGAACGAACAGTGTGACCGGGAGCCTTCGGAGCTATCATGAATATATCTACATTTGACGGAGGAACGATCTGCTTGAAGTGGATATTAAATCCGTGTGCAAAAGCGATAGCCTTGCCCTCTGTCAGATTGGGAGCGATGTCCTTTTTGAAGATGTCAGCCTGCTTTTCATCGGGAGTAAGTATCATAATGATGTCAGCTTTTTTAGTAGCTTCGGCTGTTGTGTAAACTTCAAAGCCGAGTTCTTTTACATGAGCCCATTTTTTGCTGCCCTGATAAAGACCGATAATAACATTTACACCGCTGTCACGGAGATTGAGTGCATGGGCATGGCCCTGGCTTCCGTAACCGATGATGGCAACAGTTTTGTCCTTAAGCTGATTGATGTCACAATCTGCTTCGTAATAAATTTTTGGCATTTTAAAGACCTCCATAAATTTTGTTTATGTAAAAATAATATATTTATGAAATTCGTTAGACCATCATTTTTTTGACACAGCGGAATCTTTTTCGATAGCGACAGTGCCTGTTCTGACGATCTCACGGATACCATACGGTTTCAGAAGATCGGTCAATGTTTCAAATCTCTCGCTTGTATCTGCAAATTGGATAGTCATTGAATTGAGAGCAACATCAACGATCTTAGCGTCCATAAGCTCGGCAATTTTCATAATATCAAGCCTTTGCTTTGCCGGACAATGGACCTTTACAAGATAGAGTTCACGGCTTATGAAGCCGCCTTCTGTATATGTACGGACTTTGATTACGGGTATCAGCTTATTGAGCTGTTTTTCAAGCTGTTCGACAACATATTCGTCACCGTTGACAACGATGGTTATTCTTGAGATGTTTTCATCCTCGGTAGTGCCGACAGCAAGGCTGTCTATATTGAAGCCTCGTCTTGAAAAGAGTCCGGAGACCTTGGAAAGAACACCGGCATGGTTTTCAACGAGAACTGAAAGGGTATATTTCATGGTGTTTTTTCCTCCTTATTTTGACGGGGTGAGCGGATGGACATTGCATACGAGCAGGAACGGTTTATCACTTTTGAGCATTTGCTTGGAGTATGCTTCTGCTTCTTCATTTGATGATGCAAAAGCCGATTCAATTCCGTAAGCCTCGGCAATTTTGATGAAATTCGGGATATCATCAAGTTCTGTAACTGCATAACGGCTGTTATAGTGGAAATCCTGTAATTCGTGTACCATTCCGAGTACTGTATTACGCATGACGATTATCTTTACATTGAGATTATTTTGTGCTATTGTTGCAAGCTCGTTGAGTGACATCTGGAAAGCACCGTCACCGCAGACAGCAATAACATCTCTTGTTGGGCGGGCGAATTTTGCACCGACAGCCGCAGGAACTGAATAACCCATTGTACCCATACCGCCTGAGGTGAAGAATCTTCCGTCTGACATTTTGAAGCTGTTTGCACACCATATCTGATTCTGACCGACATCGGCTATTAAGATAGCTTTTTGTCTGAGGTGAGACGAAAGGTTTTTAAGGAAGCTCTGAGGTTCAACAAAACCGTCAAAGGTTTTATGAGGCAGAGCAAGCTCTTTTTTCCACTGAGCTATATTTTCAAGCCATTCATTGGGGGCTTTGTATGATACCTCCTTGAGAAGCTGATTGAGGACATTTTTTAAATCGCCTACTATCGGGATAGTAGTTTTCATATTTTTGCCTATTTCGGCAGGGTCTATGTCAATATGTATAACATTTGCGTGCTGTACGACCTGATCGGGTGAAGCGACTGCCCTGTCACCGACTCTTGCACCGCAAAGAATAACAAGGTCCGACTCATGTATAGTTTTATTTGCCGCTTTGATACCGTGTGAACCTATCATACCGACATAGGCAGGATTGTCTGATGGCATTGCACCTATTCCCATCATAGTTGATACTACAGGAATTCCTGTGAGCTTGACGAATTCACGGAGCTTGGGTTTTGCACCTGATGTAAGTACACCGCCGCCTACGCATATGACAGGTCTCTTTGAATTTGCGAGAACATCAAGTGCACGCTTTATCTGTAGGGGGTGTCCCTGAACACTCGGTTTATATCCTATTATATTTACTTTTTCGGGATAGACGAATTCTTCAATCTCGCCCTGCTGGACATCAACGGGAACGTCTATCAGAACAGGACCGGGACGACCTGTTGCTGCAATGTGGAAAGCCTCCTTGAATATTCTCGGAAGATCGGCAGTATCCTTTACAAGATAGCTGTGTTTAACGAAGGATTCACAGGCACCCGTTATATCGGCTTCCTGAAAAACGTCACGTCCGAGAACGTCACTCCTGACCTGACCTGTTATTGCGACAAGAGGGATAGAGTCCATATAAGCCGTAGCGATACCGGTTATCATATTCAATGCACCGGGACCTGATGTAGCGACACATACACCGACCTTTGAAGCAGCTCTTGCATATCCGCTTGCAGCATGGGCAGCATTCTGTTCCTGACGGACAAGAACAGCTTTGATATCTGTATCATAGAGCTTATCAAAAAACGGGCATATAACTGCACCGGGATAGCCGAATACTATTGAAACGCCTTCTTCCTGAAGGCACCTTACCATTATTTCAGCACCATTTATCATAAAATTCCGCCTTCACATAAAATAATATAACGTGAGTTCGATGAAAAACAAAAAGTTATTATACTGTCATTCTGAGGAGCGTCAGCGACGAAGAATCTTATCAAGATTCCTCACTGCGTTCGGAATGACATACTTAATTTCATTATTGTTAGAATATTTTTAAGTTACATCGAACTCACGTTAATATACGAATAATTATAGCATGACAGTCAAAAGAAATCAAGAAATACAGAAATATTTTTATAAAAAAATTGCACCCAAAAGGCTTTGGGTGCATATTCAGTGTTATCCGTCAAGATTGTCTTTCATGAGGATATTATTATAATTATTTGCAGCCTGTTGGAGATGCTCGGATATTTTTATCACAAGGCTTTCGGGAGAAATTACAACTGCAACAGTCGAATACTGCAAAGCCCAGTATATAAGAGAGGCTTCATCGACCTTTACGCTCACTTTATAATGCTGGGTGTCATATTTGTATATGACTACGGAATTTCCGAACCAGTCGATGATGTCATTAAGGAAATTTTTGGGTATGACGATATCTGCATTCACGACTTTATCAGAGAACATATATGTATGTTCAGATATATGCTTTTGGAGATTGGACATACCATTTTCGGAAATATCGGGAAAGGTGATATTTGATTTTATCACCATGACCGATGTCATACGGTCGATCCTTATATTTGAGATATTGTCATGATTGCGGTGCTGGCATATAAGATAGTATCTTCCGAGGTGAACAGCTATTTTGATCGGGCGGACAATGTATGTTTTAGGATTGCCGTCCTTGTCCCTTCGAGGAAAAAGTTTTTTTTGTTCGTTATAGTCATTGTAGTTGAATCGGAGTGCTTTTGAACTGTTCAGAGCCAGCAATATTCTCTGTACGTTCTGTACAAGTGCTTCATTGGCACAGCGGTCATCGTCAAAATCATTCATGGAATTCATAGTCTTAATAGTCTGTTCGTTTTTGAAGGCAGTCATAAATTTTATTATATCAGAGCGGTGAGTATTTGATATGCCCTTTATCCTCGCAAATGAATCAAAAAGCATTTTGCAGTGACCGTCCGAGAGAGGACTTTTGAAGGTATAGTATATATGGGTTTTGGTCGAGATATCGGAGTCGGTATTTTCGTTACAGGATTCGTTTCTCTTTTCAAGTATTGAAAAAAGACCTGTTGTCTGTCCGAATTCCTGCAAATTTCTGATATGTGATGTGACTGTTTTGTCTGATATCTGTATATCGTGTGAAACAAGAGCTTTTCTTATATCAGTTGCACGGAGTTTATTATGTGATTTGAGTATTTTAAGGATTATGCCGTCAAGCATACCGTCATTCCATTCTTTTTTTGAATGGGATATCTTTTTGTTTGTTTTGTCATTCACAGGAAACCCTCCTTTATTAAAATTTCGACAGCTGAAATCCTCCTGTTATTTCAAGAGAATTTCAGCCTCTATCTAACAAAAATATTATAGCATATATCAAAAACGCTTGTCAATTAAAACCGATTTTTGATTTTTGGGTATCATCAGGAGTATATATTCCCTCAAAGTCATTTTTATCAAGCGTGAACAGAACGGAATCATTGATATTTTCGGGTGAATCCGCAAGTATGTGAGCATGGTTCATGAGAGCCTTTTCAATCATGTTTCGTGCAAATCTGCCGTTGCCGAAATCCTTGCTTTTGCAGGCAGATGAGAATATTTCCGTGAGCATATTGTCGGCATTGGAGGAGATATTGAGGTGTTTGTTCTTTGCCATGAGCCTGATTATCTGAAGAAGCTCTGCAGGAGTGTAGTCCTCGAAGTTTATCTTGAAGCTGACTCTTGAACGCAGACCGGGATTTCTGGCGATGAATTCCTTCATAGGCTCCTGATAGCCGGCAAATATGACTATCGTATCATTGCGTCTTTTTTCGCATTCGTCAACGATGGTATTTATTGCCTCATCACCATAGAGACCGTGTTTGTCTTCAAGCAGAGAATATGCCTCATCAATGAAAAGGACACCGCCCTCGGCTTCCTCAAATTTTTGTCTGACCATCTTAGCAGTCCAGCCGACATACTGTCCGATGAGATCGGCACGTCCGACCTCAACAAAATTGCCTTTGGTAAGGATATTATTATCCTTGAGAATCCTTGCGAAAAGTCGTGCAACAGTAGTTTTGGCAGTACCAGGGCTTCCCATGAAAGCCATGTGCATTGAAGGCTTTTCAAAATCGGGATCATTGTTTTTATACATCTGATAGAGCTTGAAGAAGGAAAGTATCTTGTCGATCTGTTTTTTAACGCCTGCAAGACCGATCATTGACTGAAGCTCTGAATATGCAGAGTTTTTGTCAGGAGTCTTTTTTAAAAGCATCTCAGCAGATGTATGGCATTGTGCATACTGCGGATAGATTTCGGTTTTGAGCTTTTGAGTCACCCAGTCCTGATATATCCCGTCTATCTGGGAATAGCTGTAATTCTGATGTTCGCTGACATTTGCCGTAAGTGACGGATCGGGTAAAAGATTATCCAGCTTTGATTTCATTTTAAGGCATTCGCAGAATTCCTCATATGAAAGCATTTTGCCGTGTATCTCAACGAAGGATAATCCTCTGAGATGGGAGAGAAGTTCCGTTTTGGAATTGCTGTCCATTTTTTTTGAAAAAAGAAATATATACTGTATATTATTTTTTGTTTTGTTGATAAATGAACAAAGCTGTGATATACTGAAAAAGGACATACATTCCATAAATTCAAAGCTGCCTGATGAACTCGGACGCAGATCAAGTACAAGAGTGGTATCCTTCGATATGCTTTCAAGGTTTTGGATACTGCTGATATCTGTGTCATCAAGAATATTATATCTGGAGGAAAGCACACGGTTTTTGGCATGAAGTGTACTGACAAGTGCTTCGATAGGTTCCCTGACATTTTCGGAGTCCTCAGTCTCGATGATATAATGGACAGGTATCCTGTAACGGCAGTTGTTTATTTTCGCCCCTTGATATATCCTTTTGAACTCTTGCATAAGATCATCACGATACGGACTTAATGCAATACCCGATTCTATCTTTTTTTTGGTTCTGTACCTGCATATATGCTCATTTCCCACACTGCAGCTCAGAAAATCGAATGCTTCGGGAAGAATATTTGATTCCTGTTCTATCATTTCATTTCGTGAAGCAGATGACATTATATTTGTTATCTGATCGTAGGTAAGCTCCTTGAGCCTGTATTTTATCGGATCGATGCCGAGCTTTTCAAAAAACTCCGATATGGCACCTGTTATCAGGTCATATTCCTTTGTGATACAGTATATGTTTTTTTCAACAGGAGTATCCTTGGCAAATACACTTATTCTGTTGTCATATTCCGTTTCGATATCAGATGTTATTGAACGTAATATTTTGGGTTGAAGATGGTTCAAAGGGGTTGGACTCGTTTCGGATTTAATTATGTTTATCTTAAAAAACAACATATTTTGTACCTCCTGATTTGTTGAATTGTGTTCTTAAAGTATACACTGAATTTAAAGTAAAATTTTACAATGTGGAAGAATTTTTTTGTGTCATTCTGAGGAGCGACAGCGACGAAGAATCTTTTGAAGATTCCTCACTGCGTTCGGAATGACATACTTCATTTCATCATTGTTAGAATATTTTTAAATTACATCAAATTCACGTTAAAAATATGGTGTACAGCCGAAAAAACTTTTTATATAAAAAGGTGATACGATGATAAAAAATAATTTCAATTATGCGGAAAGGCTCAGAGATCAGTTGAAAGCAATGTCATTCAATCCTGTATATGAATATATTGCTACTGCATTGGAGGAACTTATGAAGGGGAAAGGCTTTGACCTTTCGGACAAGGAGACATATATTGATTTTGAGACATACAATGATATGATGATCTCGGCGGGACTTTTTAAACTGGTCGGGAAAACTCCTAAGCAGTTAAGTATTTTATCAAGGCAGATACTGAACAGCTGCAAATCAAGATTGAAATATACACAGGAAAATATTTATATTTATTTTGGTAATTATGAAGAAATATATATATCGTTAAAGGCTTATGATGACAAGGGAAATATAGAGATATGCATGGATGAACCGATACGAAGCGACTACGGTGAACAAAACAGGATATTTGATGGAAATAATCTTATTTTATATAACATAATCAGCAATGGATATAATTACATTTCAGGGATATTTGATACAGACAATGACGGATATGAAAATACATTGGATTTTGCAGACTATCCAAAGGAATTTGAAACAGAAGATCTGAAAGAGGATATTTTTGATAGCTATAATGATGAAGATTATGAAGATGAATGGATATTTTTGGAATATGATAATAATATTGATGAAGAAAATAAAAATTGATATATTTATAAAAAAACGGGAAGAATAAAAATAGGGGTGTACAAATGAAAAAAGCAATAGTGATAGGTTCAGGACCTGCAGGTATATCGGCGGCATTATATCTTAAAAGAAGCAATATAGATGTCACAGTGATATCCAAGGGTATAGGTGCATTGGAAAAGGCTGAAAAAATAGAAAATTTCTATGGAACAGAAGCATTATCCGGAACAGAATTATATGAACGTGGCATCGAAAGTGCAAAAAAATTGGGGATTGAATTTATAAAAGAACAGGCAGTTTCAATTGATTTTGATGAAAATTTCAAGCCTGTTATTGAAACGGACAAAAATTCATATAAGGCTGATGCAGTCCTTTTAGCTATGGGAGTTTCAAGAAAATCTCAGAATATAAAAGGCTTGAAGGAATTTGAGGGAAAGGGTGTCAGCTATTGTGCAGTATGTGACGCATTTTTTTATAGAAACAAGGATGTTGCGGTTCTCGGAAACGGTGAATATGCCCTTCATGAAGCATCTGTACTTGCACAGACTTCAAAAAGTGTCACCATACTTTCAAACGGTCTTGATATGGAAACAGAGATTCCTGAAAATATAAAATACATCAATAAAAAAATCATTTCTGTGAACGGTGAAAATACAGTTCAGTCGGTGACATTTGATGACAGTGAGGTTTTTGAAACAAGCGGAATATTTGTTGCATTGGGAATTGCAGGAAGTGTTGATTTGGCGAGAAAGATTGGTATTGAAGTGGCAGATAATAAGATAATCGTGAATGAAAATATGCAGACGAATATACCTTCAATATTTGCGGCAGGGGATTGTATCGGGGGATTGCTTCAGGTCTCAAAGGCAGTTTCAGATGGTGCAAGAGCAGGTCTTGCAATGATAAATTTTTTGAAAAATTGATTTTTGAGGAGATAATTTGATGAAAAGTGATGTAGTGGAGAGAACTATAAGGACAGCACAGCATATCATACACAGGATGCCTCTTGAAAATCAGCGTTCAGGTCAGACTACTCTTTTTAATGTCCGGGGCTTTCCCAAGGAAGTTGTCTTTGAACCTGTGGAGGATTTTTCAATGACGGCGGAATGGGTAGTTCCTGATGAATATGATGAAAAACGGATAATTTTCTATACACACGGCGGAGGCTACGGAATGGGCGATCTGACTTCGTCAAGGGCTTTGATATCACCTATCGCAAATTACTGCAAGCTGAGGGCTTTTTCGTTTGAATACAGACTCTCGCCGGAATATCATTTTCCTGCACCTATCGAGGATTGTACAAAAGCCTACGAATATATATTATCAAAAGGCTATGAGCCTGAAAATATAGTTATATTGGGCGATTCTGCGGGGGGAGGACTTGTATTTGCTCTCTTGCAGTATCTCAAGCAGAACGGTTATAAATTGCCGCACTGCGGCGTGGCACTTTCACCGTGGACTGACCTTACAATAACCTCTGATACCTACAATACAATGGATAAGGCTGATCCTTTACTTTCGGCTGATGTTCTCGCAAAATTTGCCGAGGATTATATTGATGACGATTCTCCGCTGAATCCTCTGATATCTCCTGTATTCGGTAAATATGACGAGACTTATCCGCCTATTCTTATACAGGTTGGGGACAAGGAGGTATTATACGGTGATTCCGTAAGAATGAACGAGGTACTCCAAAAAAGCGGTGTTGACTGCAAACTTGAGGTTTATCCCAATATGTTCCATATATTTCAGCTTTGGAGGATAAAAGAAGCTGAAATTGCCATTGACAGTATATATGAATTTATAAAAAGCAAATTTTCTGATGATATGATCGGAGATGATGAGCTTGAAGCAGACAAATTGGTACAGGCTTGATAATGCAGCTAAAATATATCCTGCGGTTCGTACAAAAAAATGGTCGGGCAATTTCAGACTGTCCCTGAATTTCAAAGAAGCTGTTGATCCTGCGGTACTTCAGCAGGCTCTTGATGATATCAGAAAAAGGATAGTCAATCTGAATCTGGTACTGAAAAAGGGTTTTTTCTGGTATTTTTTCGAGGAGACCGACAGATATGTTTTTATACAGCATGAAAGGCAAAGTCCCTGCGGAAGAATAGGCGGTGAACATAACAGGGATATGCCGTATCGTGTGACCTATTATAATAACAGGATAGCAATAGAAATTTTTCATGCCCTTGCTGATGGTACAGGCGGTCTTATCTTCCTCAAATCACTTGCAGCAAGATATATTGAACTGAAATATCATGAAAAAATACCTGAATTTCAGGATATAATCCTCTGCGACAGTGAGTATGTTTCCGAGGAAATGGAGGATGCCTTCAAAAGATATGCAAAATTCCGTACTCTCAAGGACAGAAGCGAAGCAAAAGGCTATCACTTCAAAGGAACAGTTCTTCCGAGTGACCAAACAAGTGTTATTACTGGAATAATACCTTTTGATAAATTACACGAAAAATCAAAGGAGTATAAAGTCACTGTAACCGAATTCATAGTTTCACTGATGATAAAGTCATTTATGGAATGTCAGAGCAAAAGCAGTATACGAAAGGAAAAGCCTGTTAAGGTAAGTGTTCCTGTAAATCTGCGAAAGCTCTATCCGAGCAAAACTCTCAGAAACTTTGCACTGTATATAAATCCCGGAATAGAACCACGTTACGGTGAATTTACATTTGAAGAAATAACAGAAGAAGTACACCATTTCATGCGAATGAATAATAAAGAAAAATATCTCAATGCCATAATTTGCAAAAATCTCAGTGATGAATTCAATCCCCTTGTAAGAGTTATACCTTTGGGACTGAAAAATATAGCACTGTTCATAGCGTTCAAGACCTATGGTGAAACCCTCGTTTCATCGACCTTTTCAAATCTCGGAAGGGTAGACCTTCCGTCTGAAATGTCCAAGTATATCGACAGAGTGGAATTCATGCTCGGAAAATTCATGTCGGGTATGCCATCAGCGGCAGCGTCAAGCTATAATGGCAATATGTATATAAACTGGACAAGCGGCTTCCGTGAAAAAGAAATAGAAAAAGGCTTTTTTACCTCTCTTGTAAAAATGGGTATTCCTGTCAAAATAGAGTCAAATCTTGTATAAAATAAATGAAAAGAGAAGATGTTTATGTCATACTGTGTAAACTGCGGTGTCGAGTTGGATAAGTCTCTTAAAAAATGTCCGTTGTGTTCTACTGTTGTTATAAATCCTAATAATATTGATGATGATAATATTATAACTACATATCCCGTTGAAACTATCTCAAAAGTCGTAAGACAGATAAAAAAACTGGTAGGAGCTTTTATAACAGTCATTTTTTCTGTAATATTGATATTATGTCCCCTATGTAACTATATCATAAGTGACGGGATAACATGGTCAAGATATGTTATAATTTCCGTTGTATTCCTGTGGTTTTGTGTAGTCCCGCCTATAATCATGGAAAAAAAGATATTTATCAAAAGTGTATTTATAGATTTTTTGTCAGCCTGTGTTTATCTTTCATTTATGAATTACTTTACGACACCTGATATAAACTGGTTTATGAATATAAGCTTTCCGATATTATTATATCTTCTCGGAGAATTTATTCTATTGTACTTCCTTGCAGTAAAAAAAATAAAATTGTTGTATATAATTTCAACAGGAATTGTTTTTGCAGGAATATTCTGTGTTATGGCTGAATATTTCATCAAAAGATTCCGTTTTGGAATGATAGATTTTGTATGGTCTGTACCTGTTTTAGTCTCGTGTGTAGGTTTAGCGGTACTTCTGGTGATAATTGCAAGGCTGTCAAAGCTCTCGAAAATTAAAAAATTTATGCACATTTAGAAAAAAACAGTTGACAAAATATTGAATCTGATATATAATATTCAGGTAAGATTTATATCAGATGAGCCGGTGTGTCGGAATTGGCAGACGAGACAGACTCAAAATCTGTTATCCGCAAGGGTGTGTGGGTTCAAGTCCCACCACCGGCATTTCATATTCAATACCTCAACAGGCAGGAAGTTGTTTCTGCCTTTTTTTTGTATAACGATTGTCCTCTGATAAAGAAATAAGAAATTGTTTCCTTATCGGAAGAAAACTATCTGTGTTTGCTCTTATGTCAGATTATAGTGATGTTTTCATTATACACTATCCTTTGATATAAAAGTAAATAACGTGAGTTCGATGAAAACAAAAAGTTATTATACTGTCATTCTGAGGAGCGTCAGCGACGAAGAATCTTATCAAGATTCCTCACTGCGTTCGGAAT
>CADCDE010000091.1 GCA_902800065.1 uncultured Ruminococcus sp. | reverse complement strand
GACAAGACTTTGGTATTTGAATTTACTGTAACACTCACAGACAAGAACAATGCTGAGTTGACAACAGATGACGATTTCAGCATGACCAAAACTACAGTTACAGGAGTATCGGATGATACATTGCATTTTGTAAAAGGTGTTGCAACTGTGACGCTTTGTGATGATGAGAGCGTTCTTATCAAAGGTATTCCAGCAGGTTATAACTATACTGTTGAAGAATCCTATATGGCAGGATTTACACCGTCATCAACAAATGCTGAAAGTGTTATCGTTAAAGATATCACAGTAACGGCAGCATTCACAAATACAAAGATATTCCAGCCGTATGAATTACCAGATGCAGGCTTTGAAGATACAAGAATGTATTTTGTATTCATGCTTGCAGGAATGTTTATGTTCGGTATTGCTTACTGGTATGTAAACCGTTCAAAGGCTAAAGGATAATCACAAAAATTTTTTTACAGCCCTGATGGACACAAAGTTCATCAAGGCTGTATTTTTTATTGACAACTGATTTTGATAAATATATAATAAGACTATAAAATAATCAGGAGTTGAAAAAAATATGGAAGTTTTGAAAATAATAATGCCCATAGTAATAGGCGGTGTGATAGGATACTTTACGAATTTTATTGCCATAAAAATGCTTTTTCATCCGTATAAGCAAATAAAAATAGGCAATGTCAAATTGCCGTTCACACCCGGTATTATTCCCAAAAATCAGGGCAGAATGGCGGAATCTGTCGGAAATGCAGTCAGCAGTCAGCTCTTTACATCAGAGGATATTGTCGGAAGCATAATAAATGAAGAAACCAAAAAGGAAATTACGGAAAAAATTACAGATATGTTGTTTACATCCGATATTTCTCTTTCAAAGGCATTGGGTGAGGAGAATGTTGAAAATAATGAATTTGTAAAGAGCATATCTGGCGGTATGTCGAATAAAATATGCTTCAAGCTGCTTGAAACTGACATGAAGCCGATAATAAGAGGGGTATTGAACAATATATTAAAAGAAAATAAAAAAATCAGCTTGTTTGTCAGTTTTCTTCCGACCATAGATTTTAAGATAGAAGAAGGGATAAAGGATTATATCGAGGAAAATGGTCAGGAATTTCTGGAAAATTATATACTTGATATGATAAAGGATATATATGACAAGCCCCTGAATGAAGCAGTTTCTGAAACGGGTGTTGAAAGAGAAAAAGTGCTTGACATTGTCGGAAAGGGCTTTGATATCCTTGCAAAAAAAATCGCTGAGGAGCTTCCTAAAAGAATAGATATAGGAAAAATAATCACGGATAAGATAAATGCATTTGAAGTCGCACAGCTTGAAGACCTTCTCATGCAGGTCATGAAGAATGAACTGCAGGCTGTCATAAATCTCGGAGCGGTTCTCGGTGCAATAATCGGTGCTGTGAATATATTTATCTAAAATTTTTATAATTAAATATTGTTAATTGGTGAAATTTTTAGTATCATATTAATTGAATTTATTTGGAATTTGGAAAGGAGACATATATTTATGTCCAAAAATATCAAAACAAAATTATGTGCAATAGCCATTGCAGCAGCTTTATCTCTCTCATTGACAGGCTGTAACGACTCCTTCAAGAAAAAGGAACCAAGTCAACAAACTTCCAGCAGCTCTGCTGTTCAGGTAAGTGATGTAAAAAGTAAATTTGGCGATAATATAGCCGCAAAGTCTGAGCATTACAGCATTACCCTGCCGATGATAAAGCGTATATTCAAAAACAGTTACAACAGTTTTACCGCTTATTATGCTTCATATTATGGCTTCGATACGACAAAAAGCTCAAAGACGCAATACTATGATGAAGAAAATAAAATTACATGGTATGATGAATTTATAGACAGTGCCAAAAGTGAAGTGACACAGCTTTTTACTCTCTGTGAGGCTGCACAAAAAGAAGGAATGTCTATTGATGATGCAGACAAAGCAGATATCGAAAAGACTATCGACAGTATGAAAACGGCTGCTTCAGAGGCAGGAAAGTCTGTTGATGAATATATTTCAGAAACCTTCGGTGACGGACTTACAGAAAAGGACGTCCGTGAAAACCTTGAACAGACGACTCTCGCTTCAAAATATTACAAAAAGATATATGATGGTTTTTCATATACAGATGAGCAGTACGAGAAAACCTACAGTGAAAATAAAGAGTCATATCAGTATGTAGATTTCCTTACGTTTACATTTGGCTACGGTACGGTGGATTCATCCGATTCCTCTGTAACTGTCGATGAAAAGCAGAAGGAAAAGGCAAAAGCGGCTGCCGATGAACTTGCAAAGGTTAAAAGCGAACAGGAATTCAAGGATTATATAACAAAATATCTTAATGAAAATCCCGACTATGTGAATATATCGTCTGAGAATTCATATACACAGGAGGAATTTGATGCGGCTGTTGAATCGCAGGTAAACGCTGCATTGAAACAGAAATATGCTTATGAAACAAGTACTGATGCGGGAAAATGGCTTTTCGATGATAGCAGAAAGGAAAATGAAACTTATTTGTTTGAGGGAACAAGTTCATACAATGTTGTTATGATACTCAAAACCCCTTACCGAGATGAAAGTATCCTTAAAAATGTCAGACATATACTCATAACGGCTGATTCAACTGATACAGATGAAGAAGCTAAAAAGAAGGCTGACGAGGAAGCTGAAAAGAAAGCCAATGAAGTGTATGAGGAATGGAAAAACGGTGAGGCTACCGAAGAATCCTTCGCTGCACTTGCAACTGAGTATAATGCTCAGTCAGATCCGAATTCTGCTGCAAGCGGCGGTCTTTATAAAGACGTGTATCAGGGTGAAATGGTGCCTACCTTCAATGACTGGGTATTTGATGAGTCAAGAAAACCGGGTGATACAGGTATCGTAAAAACAGATTACGGCTATCATATCATGTATTTTGTCGGTGACAGCGTTGTAGCATGGAAATCCTCCGCTGATGCCGTTATGCGTAAGGACGACTATTCAAAGAAATATGAAGAACTTAAAGCAGCTGTTACAATAGATTTTGATGATGACTATATCTATACTATTCTTGACCCTGTTGATGAAGCTGCATTGACAAGTGAATCCTCAGATGAATCGTCAGAGGAAAGTGCTGCACAGCCTGAAAGTGCAGCAGAGAGTTCTGTTGAAAGTGCCGCAGAAAATAGCTGATATACAAATAAATTAAATGTGTAAAAATTGAAAGGAGTGTCTTTTTATGTATGATGAACTGAAAAAAGTTATAGCCAAAAGTGATAATATAGTATTTTTCGGAGGAGCAGGAGTTTCTACCGAAAGCGGTATACCGGATTTCAGAAGCGTTGACGGGCTTTATAATCAGAAATACGATTATCCGCCTGAAACTATTTTAAGCCACTCCTTCTTTATCCATAAAACAGCGGAATTCTATAAATTTTACCGTGACAAGATGATATGCACATCAGCTAAACCGAACAATGCTCATATAGCTCTTGCTGAGCTTGAAAAGCAGGGAAAGCTGAAAGCAGTCGTCACTCAGAATATTGATGGTTTGCATCAGGCGGCAGGCAGCAAAAAAGTATATGAACTGCATGGTTCTGTTCTGAGAAATTACTGCATGAAATGTGGCAAGTTTTACGGTATCGAAGCTATTACCGAAAGTACGGGTATCCCGAAATGTACTTGCGGAGGTACGATAAAGCCTGATGTTGTACTCTATGAAGAAGGTCTTGACGAGGATACAATAGAAAAATCCGTTAAGGCAATATCAAAAGCAGATGTTCTTATCATAGGCGGTACATCACTCAATGTCTATCCTGCGGCAGGTTTTATAAGATACTTTCAGGGAAATGAAATTGTACTTCTCAACAAATCATCCACTCCTTTCGACAATGAGGCAGATATAATTATCCGTGATCCGATAGGACAGGTTTTAAATGAATGTGTACTTGATTAAATTTCGTAAAAATGTTTTAATGTCCAATAATTCGCTGTTTATGGTAATGACAATTATTATCAAGAGTGCTATAATACATGCGAGGTGATGATTTATGGATATTATAAAAACAGGAGAGTTCATTGCAAAATTAAGAAAAGACAAAGGCTTAACACAAGAACAGCTGGGAGATAAGATGGGTGTAACCAATAAAACAGTATCTCGTTGGGAAACAGGAAAGTATCTTCCACCTGCTGATATTCTTCTCTTAATGAGTGAATTATTTGATGTAAGCATAAATGAACTGCTTTCAGGGCAAAGACTTTCAGATGACGAATACAAACAAACTGCTGAAAAAAATCTGACAGAAGTAATCAGAATCAGTAGTTTCACCAATAAGGATGAGAGAGATTTCTTTAAGAAAAAATGGTTGAAAGACCATATTTTTATTATTATAGTTATAGGAATATGTGCTTTAGGAGTATTGGTTGCCGGAATTATTTTTCAAAATCCGATTCTTTGCTCGGCTTCTGTTATCCTATTGCTTTTTGGACACATCTGGAGATATAATTCAATGATGGATTATGTAGAAAAGCATATATACGATAAATAGATAACATGAATTCGATGAAAACAAAAAATTATTATACTGTCATTCTGAGGAGCCAAAGCGACGAAGAATCTTTTAAATATTCCTCACTACGTTCGGAATGATAAAATGAAAAATCCACGCTCACAAATCATCTTGTGGAGCGTGGATATATTTTTTACCAATAGTATATTTTGCTTGAAGTAATTTTTTGGCTGTGTTGACAATGATTTTTTGTTGTGATAGAATTATTTTTGGAAAAAATTTTTTTAAGGGAGTGAATTTATGGACAATACAAAATTAAGTAAGTTTTTGTGCCGTATTTTGCGGCATGAGCCTGAAATTATCGGAATAGAAATCGAAAAATACGGTGCATGGGCAAATATCAGTGAGCTTATAAAAGGAGTAAATGCTCATGGAAAATTCAAGCTGGACAGGGAATTGCTTGAACAAATAGTCCGTGAGGACAACAAACAGCGTTATAAAATAAGTGATGACGGTAAAAAGATTCGTGCAAGTCAGGGACATTCCATTGATGTAATTATAGAAATGGACAAAAAAGAACCGCCTGAAATTCTTTATCACGG
>CADCDE010000090.1:5207-6011 GCA_902800065.1 uncultured Ruminococcus sp. | reverse complement strand
GTGCTCGATTTTTCGATATTGTTTTTTAGTCAGTTTCATACTTCCATTATACAGCTTTCATGCCGATTTGTAAATATTTATGTTAACACGCTCTAAATTGAAAAGGTGGTTATTACAATGACAGAATTTAAAGGATTTAAGACAAAAGCGGAGGCAGAGCAGTTTATCAAAGACAGAGGCAACGGAAAATTGACGTACTTCAAAATTAACAAGCGTACTGGTAAACCTTGCGGAGTTGGAATTGATTATTGTAATGCTGTATGGTATGGAGGTTTGAATCAGGAAGAATTTCCCTATTGTGTGCAGTGGAACGCAAAAAGATAATCATAGCATAAAAGCTGATGGGCGTGGAAAGCGGATAATTACAATCCGCTGGAAGCGTTAAAGCTACATCCGTGAATCCAAAGTGACGGAGTATGCTAAAATTTGAGAGGTGGTAGAATTATGGAAAAATCTATAAAGCAAGTGTATATTGCACTTGCAACAACAAAAGAGGAATACTGTAATTGTAGAATTATTGGCGTATTCAAAACAGAGCAGGCGGCAGAAAAGGCGTATACAATGGCAAAATCTAATGAATGGGTTAATATTGTCAAAAAAAATGTTGAATCTTGAAAGGTGGAATTTATGATGACAGAAAAAATTGATAATAAGGTTATTTTATTGGAACATAGTTGTATCGAATATGTAGAAAATCCCCGTGAGGCAGGGGATGCACAGTGGAGAATCCGTAAAAACGGTTATACATCATGGCGTTTTGCATCATTCGTGAACAAAGAACAATTAGACTTTTTGGCTGAAACA
>CADCDE010000090.1:0-5185 GCA_902800065.1 uncultured Ruminococcus sp. | reverse complement strand
TAGTAGAAGAAACATCTACTTCATTTGGAAAATATCAGCGTTATACAATGGATAAAAACATTGTAGAACCGTTAGGATATGGCGGTTTTTGGAAGTTAGCAGATTTACCAGATGGAGTAAAGCCTATAAAAGCGTTGTCTAATGGTTCAATCGTTACTTGTTATTATCTTACTATGGATGACAGAATAGAGCTTTATAGACCTAATTCGAACGCAAAAGAAGTGTATAAACCGTTAGATATTAATGAACACATTGCACACCAAAGGATATACGGAATTTATTAAGGTAGAATCATTAGCGGCATAGCGGAAAATTTGAAAGCTGAATACTGGACAAACTGCATGAAGTGTAGTTTGTCTGGAGTTGAGTTTCCAAAACTCAGATAAATAAATAGGAGGTTGCTATTATGATGTATGCAATTAAATCAAAAGAGGAAATTATCAACAAGGGACTGTGCGGCTGGTATACCATGTTTGAGGATAACGGCAAATGTTTGTTTGACAGCAAGACAACTAATGACTATTCATCGGAAGGCTATATTGTAGTTGATGAAAAAACATTCAACACGCTGCTCAAAGAACACGAAACGGCACTTTGTAACGATTGGGCGGAAATTACCGAAGAAGAATATGAAAATGCTTTGAATGTTTTACCGCCTGTGAAATGGTATAATGGCGGATTTTTTATCAGTGAAGCGTTGACCAGCACTATACATTCGTTTTATCAGAAGTACAATGGTAAGTTTTATGTATCATATCAAGACATATTCAGCAGCAGAAACGACATAATGAAAAGTTTAAGAAATTTCTTGATGAAGCCTTGATAATATCATTTTGGATAAAAGAGGTTTTTTAAAAGTGTGCTGACCTATCGGCAAGACGGGGAGAAATGGAGTAAACCATGAGGACAAAAATGTTAAACTCAGCGAAATTAGTTGTCAAAGTGGAAAGTGACAGAACAACCAACAGAATATTTACGGTATCGGTATTTGATAATCGTACAGAAAGTTATTGGACAAAAGAACAAATCCATGAAAGAGGTATCGAATGGTTTTTATCCAAAGAGGATATGAAAGAAACTTTAAACTGGAATCTGAACGGAGATGCGGACAAATACCAATTCAAATGGGGAATGTCATGTAAAACAAAATCAGATGGCACAGCTTATATTTTTGACTAAAGACAGGATGTGATGACATGGAGCTAATAATATCAGCAATTATTTTGCTGGTTATTGTGATTAAATTTTTAAGTGACGACTAATCGGAACTTTTGAGGACTGAATACTTGTCACACTGTACAAGCGACAGTGTGACTGGAGTTGAGTTGTCAAAACTCAAAAAATATCAGAAATTTATTAACAAGTTAGTTGACATATTTCTGATGCTATGATAAAATTGTCATAGTGGAAAATATTTATAATGAGGTGTTAAAAAATGGAAAATTGTATCATGTTTGACCGTGAGAAATGCAGAGTTAATTTAAGTAATGATTTTGTTGCAATTCTCGACAAAACAAGCCCGAAGGGTTGTCCGTTTTTGGATTATACACTCTTGGATTTGTTGTTTGATTGGGTGAATATGTATGGTTGGAAAATCCCCAGTAATACAACAATGCCCGTATCTGACTACATAAAAAGATTACAGGCTGACGGAGAGGCACACGCCATTGTATACGGCGGAGCAGTTATCAGCATATTGGAACGTGTTGAACAGGCAGAAAATGTGATGAAAGGATGATTTTATAATGAGTGAGTTGCAAACAATGACAGGCATACACGAATCGGCATTGCAGACGGCATTAAATACGCTTGATGTGCAACGTAATAACTGCATGACGGAAAAATTGAACGGTGAAGCTGCATATATGATTCAGAAGGCATACTATCAGGGTATGAAACAGATGTTAGAAATCATGATAACAAACGGGTATCATGATGTGGGGGCAGTAGTATTCAATGACTTCACAGACACACACTATATCGCAACGGAATAAGAACAGTAGCATGGTATTTGGGGAGGTTTAATTATGAAAAAGTCCGAATACATGAATAAACATGGCTTGACATTACGCAAAGTCACGGCAGAGGACAGGGAAGCAGCGAAAACAGATTATCAGAGAACGGCAGATTATATCATAAGCAACGGCAAAGAGGAATTTTTCAGCAGGAACGGCAGTTTAAAAGATATGAAAGATATTGTTAAGTGGAATTGTTAAAGCTGAATACTTTGCACACTATCTTGACGGGTAGTGTGCATGGAGTTGAGTTTTAACTCAAAAAAAATAAATTTTGTATGAGGTGTTTTGTATGTTTAAAATGAATAAAACTATCCATCTGTATAAGTATGAGGAACTTTCCGAAACAGCCAAAGAACAGGCGAAAAAAGATTATCTCGAAGCTCGTGACGGTGACTTCTTTGAGGAGAATTGTAATGACAAATTGTACGATTTATTCCCGAACAGTGAATTGTCTGTTGAGTATAGTTTGAGATACTGTCAGGGTGACGGCTTAAATATCTATGGAAAACTGTACCTTGATGACGTTCTGGCATATATCAAAGACAAATTTTCCGAAAAGGAATTAAAAACTTTGAAATGGATATTCAGCAATTACAATACGGAATATACAATGAAACGCAATGACAGATACGCTTATTGCATATGTGATAAACATGAGTACATGGAAGATATTGAGGATAATTTGAAATGTGACTATATCAGGAATATCCCTTATGAACTGATAGGAAAATTCAACAGGGTTGTGCAACTGTATATGAAACATTTGTGTGATGACTTTGAAGCAGACGGCTATGAATATTTCTATGAAGTTTCAGAGGAAACAATGCAGGAAGATTCCGAAATAAACGGATATTTGTACTATTCCAACGGAGAGCTTGCGGAATACAGTATGAATGATATAGAAAAAGAAAATCACGATAAGTCTGATAATGTTACATACATATTCGCTGATTGGTTTACCGCAGGTGTGGACAGTTGGTTGTTAAAAGCATAAGGAGATGAATACAATGGAAAATATCGGAATTGTTTTAGTTAGCATGATTCCGGCAGGAGTGTTTATAGGTGCGGTTGCAATGATGGAAGTAATCTTTGACTTTATCTATGACCATTCGCAGAAGTTCAAAGAATGGGCTGACAACTATTTGTATAAGGAGTGATTGAATGATAAACAATATTTACAAAAATGCTGATAAGAAAACTCTCGACAGGATAGAAATGTCAAGACCGTGTGTTGACGGAAAAATGTCATCATGGTGGCAGGTTGGAAATGCCTTCTGCACACAGGGAAAAGACGGATATTATTATCTGTATGTCATAGAATATAATTCTGTCGAGAGAGTGCTGCATAAGTATTATCTCAATAGCAAAGGCAAATTGACAGACAAAGGGAAACTTTACAGCATACCCGCAAAAGCGGATTTAATCGCTTGGTGTGCTGAACGTGGAATTAATTTTTAAGCGTAACGGGAAAGAGGTAATAATCATGACTAAACTTGATTATCCGAATTATCATAGGTATGTTATATGGCGAACCGATTTAGAAGATGAAGATGACATTGAGGAATATTTCAAAACGGTTTGGGAAAGCGAAAAATACATTGGTGACTATGTGGAAATGTTGAACGAAGGTAGCAACAGGTATGAGTATCACTACTATGTCGAATAAATAACATAACTATTTTATAAAAGGAGTTTTTAGCATGAGCAAATATTATGTAACAGAAAACACAAATGAATTTGGTAAATCTATGGTTTTGGAAACATTCAAAAATGACGACAGTCAGTACGGATTTTACTGGCAGGGCGATAATTGGAAATGGGCAACATCTGATTGCGGAACTAAATCAGAAGTTATCAGCAGACTTAAAAGATTAATATGTATATGCGAAGAAAGCATAGAAGTATGTAAAGCAAGAGGATATAAGATATTGCAAGATTCCGAATCCAAAGAAATCAAAATATACAAAGAATTAATTGGAGCTTTGGGAAATATGTAAATAAACCTAAGAATAACAATTATAAAGGAGATAGAAAAAAATGAAACTAACAGAACTTGAATTGCTGGCAGCGTTGGAAAATTTGAGAATCCGCCATTCAGAGAGTGACTACATTTTAAGAGTGGCAAGCGGAATCGTGGCAAAGTGTTTCGGTTATGATGACCGCATAGAATGGACTGAAAAGGTTGCTGATGCTGGCTTGGTAGAGTATAGGGACACTTTGAAAGCCGAGAAGCATTATAAAGAACTGATGGACAAATTGGATAGTTGTAATTAAACAGGAGGTATCTAATATGGGATATGAAAGTAGATTGTTCATAATGAATCGTACAACTTGGGAAAATACAGATAAAACCGTATATCATTATGCACAAGAATTAGCCAGAATCAATATGTGTGTGATGGGATATGACAACGGTTTTATAGAATTGTTTACTATGCCTGTTGATTTTGAAATTTATGGAGATAACGATGCCGATTTGACAACAGACAAATATGGTGACCATGTTAAGTATGCGGATTTTGATACAGTTATTGCATGGTTAGAGGAAATAATTAAAACTGATAACTACCGTAGATTAAAACCATTGTTGGCATATCTGAAAGCATTTGACAAGACACAATGGGAAGATTTGATTGTGGTGCATTACGGATATTGATACACGAGAGGATGAAAAACATGGAAATGATGAGATGTGTTAGAATACCTCTGGATGAATTTGAAGATAAATTCGACAAAATGATTCAGGAATTGACAAAAGAATCGGATGAGCATTGTATGATATGTCTTGAACATGATTGTAATGAATTTGTTACAAAAGGTTATTATGCAGATGATATAGAAGGTAAAAATCCTATTGAATTGGATTTAAACGGAAAGAATTTACAGACATTTGCAGAAAGCATTGTAGGATTTAAACCGACAGCGATTATCCCTTATCATGACTATGTGTACTGCATTGCTGGTCAGGTGGATGGAACATGGCGGAAAGACGTATGTAGTAACGGTGTAGATTATAGTAATGGGGATGATTTATGTTTATTAACGCATTAAAATTTTGAATTGATACGATAAAACGAATATTTGATTACAATGAGATTTTGAAAACTGAATATTCTGCATACACTGTATTTCAAACGGTGTACGCAGAAAGTTGAGTTTCCAAAACT
>CADCDE010000089.1 GCA_902800065.1 uncultured Ruminococcus sp. | reverse complement strand
GCAAAATCGCTCTCCTAAAAAGTCCCTTATCATCTTTATATCTGTATTCATTTTTGGCTTTATCTGTAAGCGGTAATTTTCCAAAAGTCATTAGAGAAATATTTTTTGCATAAACTAAAATCCATTCATAATCTTGTGAAACACCAAAAGGAACATCAGATTTTGCCGTTCTCTTTCTCCATGGGAATGTAGCCACAAAATTTGATATTCCGAAAATTTCAAACAAAATTACTTGCCCCAAAAATTTCATCACAAATCTTTTTCAAATTTTCCTGTTCATTATCATCAATGCTGATAAAAATAACACCGTCATCACTCAGCAAATCTCGGGCTATTCTCAAACGGGGGTAAAGCATATTCAGCCAGTCTGTATGAAATCTGCCGTTGCTTTCGGGGTTCTGCACAAGCTGTCTGCCCTGTTCGTCAAGCTGACCGCTCCCCGTTATGTATTCGTCTTTATCCTGCGAAAAATCGTCCTCATATACAAAATCATTCCCTGTATTATACGGCGGGTCTATGTATATCATCTTCACCTTGCCAAGATACGTTTCCTGCAAAAGTTTCAGTGCGTCAAGGTTATCTCCCTCGATATATATATTTTCCGTGTCGATAGAACCCGCTGTGCCGTCACGTCCAACCGACTTTTCACGCTCAAGGCGGAGTGTCTTTGCAATCGGCTGATTCGCCAGCACAACCGATTTTTTCTTGTCCGGCCATGTGAACTGATAACGCTCCTGACTGCCCTCCACAACTTCTCCCGAAATTTCCTGTCGCAATACGTCTGCGTCTATCGCCCTCACAACTTCACCGTTTTCATTCTTTGTTTCGGTAACTGCGTTGGGGAACAATTCACAAAGTTTTTTAAAGTTTTCTTCTGCACGGTCAACGGTGTGCATTTTTAACTTATCCATTTTGAGTTTCCTCCTGATTATGATTTTCAAAATAATTACTGTAATCCTCTTCATTAATCAAAATTTTTCTGACTTTATCATTTTCGCCTTTATATGTCAAATAAATTTTTTTAGTTTGCCAGATAACATCAAGTTCTTTTTTATCTAAAGTTGTATGTAAGCTAAAATTGCTTATCGATTTTGGTGGAATATTAATCGGTTCGATAATATCATACTTATACCAATGTCCGTTGCTATGACGGGTACTATCATCTAAAGGTGTGTTGAAAAATATATCTTTTTTTCCATTATTAAAAACTACTGTAATATCTCTCATTATTTTAGTTTCTGTACTTGAATTGTAAACATCAAAATCAAATTTCATTATATAATCTTCTGTCTGTTCTACACTTGTACTAATGGTTTGTCCGCCTCTACCATCCATACACAAAAATTCGTTTTTATAAGATATGATGTATATTTTTAACTTTCCTTTTTTATCATATCTTCCTAAAATCCACCCCAATAATGTTCCAAGCAAAGTACCTAAAATACCAATTATTGAATTATTCATAATTTTTTACCTTTCTTAATCTATCACTCGTTGTGTAAAAATTTTAACTTTTCCAATTCTCTCTTGTATTCTTTGAGCTTTGAATAAATTTCAAATTTCTTTTTGGGCTGCTGCTCTTTCCATGCGGATTTTTCTGTCTTTGCAATCAGCTTTTCAAGCTTTGTTATCTGCTCCTGCAACGCAAGACGTTCATCTATGGAAAGACTGCCCACATTTTCGGCTTGTTCTTCATAAAGTGCCGTCTGCTCCACAAACGAACTCCATATTTCATCAAGCGAACTGCCGTTCAATGTCAAAGAAATCTCATTTTCATTCTTCCAACTTGTATTATACAATTTATTGTGATAAAGTGCAAGACTTTCTTTTTCGCCACACACAAGCACAAACAACAACTTATGCTGATTTTGCTTTGCAATAGCCTCCAGAATTCTGCCGTCAAAATCCTCTTTTGTAAGCGTTATACAAAGCACGAGTATTTCTTGTATTTCCGACGGTGTATCCAGATTCAAACTGCGATTTGACAGGCTGTTTTCCATGTCGATACGTTCAACGTCTGTCACAAATTTTTCTTTCAAAACCGCCGTCAGCGTAAGATGTTTATAAAAAGCCTCTTTGGGTAAACGTCTGTGTACCCTCGTTGAAACAGGAAATTCTATCATAAATACTTCCCCCTTTGTAAAAAGCCAAAATGACACAATCAATTATTCATTATTAATTATTCATTATTAATTGCTCATATCACCACCATAAAGCATATCAATTCAAAGTCATCAAGTCCCGAAAATCCGCCCGACAGGAATGTAGTTTGTCCTCCGCCGAAAAAGCTCTCAATATCACTTTCATCTTTGGCATTGATAATTGACATAATGGCATCTTCCAGAAGATGTGATACTCTCGCCATATTTTTACCGTTGTTGGTAGCCTTGTTGAACATGGAACACAATACTTTATCATGGACAGACTTTCCACGGGCAAGCCTACGCATTATATCCAGCGTTTCCTTTGGCTGTAAATGGTTGGTGATAATTTCCCCGTCCATCCCCACATATACCATATAGAACGGGTGCAGTCTGTTCTGATTCTCAATGTTGATATGTTCATTGATGTTTTTAAGAATGAAGATAACACCGGGTTGATCGCCCTTTACAACGGCATGGATTCCAAATGGTGTATGGTCTATGTCGGGATGTTCTTTCATGTATGCAAGCAAATCCATGCGGAATTCATTCAGTCCCAAATCCATGATAGAAACACCGTTTGTCATATCTTCGAGATCAACGACTTCCTCCTGTAATTTCTGTAACTGAGTACGGCGGTATTCCAAATCGCCTTTTTCATTGACGTTGATAAGGTCGTCATCACCCGTTGAAGTCATGACAGATATTCTCATTCTCGTTTCCACTCTCTTTTTGAGATTGATATATTCATCAAGGGCAAGGTCAGGCCAGAAATTGACAAGCTGAATAACGGCATTTTTACTGCCGATACGGTCGATTCTTCCGAAACGCTGAATAATACGCACCGGATTCCAGTGTATATCATAGTTGATGCAGTAATCGCAATCCTGCAAATTCTGTCCCTCAGAGATACAGTCCGTTGCAATAAGAATATCTATTTCATGTTTATCATTGGGATATAAAACATTTTTATCCTTTGATTCGGGAGAAAAACACGCAAGAACATGATTCATATCCGCCTTGAATTTAGGGATAGTTGTTTTGCCGTCGATTGAACCTGTAACAAGTGCTGTATTCAATCCCAATTCTTTTTTGATAATTGCACTGATATTATCGAATAAATATTCTGCTGTATCAGAAAATGCGGTAAAGATCAGTATTTTTTTATTGCCCTCATTGATAGGTGAAGAAATTTTCTCACGAATAATTTTCAAAAGCTCATTCAGTTTATAGTCATATTTCGGTGTAATATCCTCAACCATAGAGATAAGCAAAGCCAGATTTTCTATATCTTCGTCAATGTCACGTTTCCATGAAAGATAATCCATATCACGCAGGTCTATTTTAATTTTCTTTCCGACTGCAAAGAAATCCGTATTCTGATCGTCAAAGTCAAAATCTCCCGCAATCTCTGAAAAATCCTCTGTTTCATCAAGAACCGAAATTCCTGTTTTGATAAAGTTTTCTATCACATTTGAAGTTTCGCTGAGAAAATCATATACACGCTGTACCGTCAGCAGAAAAGAATGTACCGAACTTTCCATTCTTTTGAGTAAATTGATACCCATCAATTTTCGGATACCCATTTCACGACCTTTCCGGAAATTCTCTGTTTCTTCTTCGTTCAGATATTTATGCAGTTTACTCGCCTGTATGTATATGATCGGTGTATAGATGGTCAGATTAAGTTTTATCAGAATTTCAAATATTTCACGATAGTTGACTGCACCTGAAAGATTTGTCAGTTTCGGACTCAATGATACAGGTTTATTTCTTTTCGGAAATGTGCCTATATCACTTATATCATAGAAATTTTGAATATGTTTCCTTGAACGTGCTATCGTCACACTGTCAAGCACTTCAAAAAAATCAAAATCAAGCCTTGACAAAAGTGCATTTGTTGTACGCTCGTCATCGGGAAGTTTACACCAGGCATTATAAACTCTTTGTGCCTGACGGAATATCGTGTCTATATCAGATTTTGTCTTTAATTTTTCATTTATTTCGGCAGGATTTCCCTCATAGGCAAGGGCAAGCTGATTTCTTAAATCGTTGAAACGATTATTGACAGGCGTTGCGGAAAGCATCAGCACCTTTGTTTTGACACCCGGCTTTATTACACGGTTCATAAGACGCATATAACGATTTTCTTTTTCTCCGCCGTGACTGTTCGTTCCGTTGCCGTTACGGAAATTATGGCTTTCATCAATGACAACAAGACCGTAATTTCCCCAGTTGATGTGTTCAATCGGCATACCCATAATCGTTTTTCCGTTTTCTCTCGAAAGGTCTGTATGATAAAGAATGTCATAGCTCAATCTGTCTGCCGATAACGGGTTATTGATAAGATTGCCACGAAAATTCATCCAGTTTTCAGATAGTTTTTTCGGGCAAAGCACAAGCACACTTTTATTTCTGCATTCATAATACTTGATAACAGCAAGAGCTGTAAATGTCTTTCCAAGTCCCACACTGTCAGCCAAAATACAGCCGTTATACTGTTCAAGTTTATTGATGATACCCAGAGCAGCGTCTTTCTGAAAGTTGAACAGTTTATTCCATATCACACTATTTTTGAAACCTGTATTTTCATCGGGCAAAACATCTTCCGAAATATCCTCCAAAAATTCATTGAAAATATTGTACAGTGTCATAAAATAAACAAGTTCGGGAGAATTTTCCTGATATACCGCACCGATCATTTCAATAACTTCTTCCGTTACATCTTTCAGTTTTTCCGAGTCTTTCCAAATGGAATTGAATATCCTCAAAAATTCCTTACTTTCGGGATTTTCCATGCGTGTGACCATATTCGTAAGATTATTTCCACGCTCACAGCCCAAATCAACCGTAGTAAATGTATTGATCGGCATATATGTATATGTTTCGTCATTACCATCAATCAATAAAAAGTTGTTCATTCCCTCATGAGTAGTATTCGTTTTGAAACGCACTTTTTTTCGTATCCATTCCGCACACTCTTTTGCAACGGCTTTCTGCTTGAGTTCATTACGCAGTCTTATTTCAAATTCTGTACCATACAAACTCTTTTCTCTTATCAAACGAGGAATATAAAATTCCCGTTTTTCCTTTTTTGACTTTTCACTGACAAATGTAGGTGATGTGAAAATAAATCTTAATTCTTCACATGATTCAAGCTGCTTTTTCAATTCCTGATAAGCATATATAGAAAAGCAGGCTGACGCCACAGATATACGGCTGCCTTTTTGTATCGTCTTGATAAGGTCATCTCTGACCACTTTGGTTGTATTATTGAA
>CADCDE010000088.1 GCA_902800065.1 uncultured Ruminococcus sp. | reverse complement strand
AACAATAAAAAAATAAATCTGTCATAAAAATGCTTAATCATACACGATTCTGTGTGTTGCAGTGCGTATACGTCCGAAAATCTGCACTGCCGGATTTGCCTTTTTACGAACAGTTTTCAAGAAGTTCTCACGGCAGTTCTAATAGAACCATGACGATTTTTATTAGAACTGCTGTAATTTGTGAGGATAAAAAGATGTGGATTTTATGGGATTCTTGAAATTGAAATTCTTAAAAAATCCTGTAAACATCGGGACTTTTGAGAGAAAAAAGTTCCTTTAAGTTCTTTTATTTTCCGTGAACTTCCGAAAATATTTGCCGACTCGAAATCAGGTAGTCCGAAAGGGCTCGAGGGTTCGAATCCCTCACTCTCCGTTAAAAAGACTGATGCAAAGAAAAGATTCTTCGCATCAGTCTTTTTTATTCTCAATAAATATCAGCTATTATTTTTTCTCGGATTTTGTTTCTGCAGTGTGTGCTGGTTTATTATCATTCCCGAAAATCATTTTTATGCCGAAAAGAACTCCTATCATAAGTGCCACTGAAACTCCGAGTACCACAAATACATTCTGCACAAATCCTGCGATGAGATATCCTACAGCCGATACAGCGGCTACAGTCATTGCATATGGAAGCTGTGTCGATACATGATTGACATGGTCGCATTGTGCACCCGTTGATGCCATGATAGTTGTATCTGATATAGGTGAACAGTGATCTCCGCATACTGCACCTGCAAGACAAGCTGATATACAGATTATTACCATTGACGGTATACCTGTCTGAGAAGCTGTTTCAAGCTGTGCACTGAACACTCCTGTAACTATCGGTATAAGTATTCCGAAAGTACCCCATGATGTGCCTGTTGCAAATGAAAGTCCCAGTGCAACAGCAAAAAGGATCAGCGGAAGAAGTATCTGGACAGCCGTTGCATTTTCAACAATCCCCTTGACGAATTCAGCCGCTCCCAAGGTATTTGTAACAGATTTGAGAGTCCATGCAAATACAAGTATCATTATTGCAGGAACCATCTGCTTGAAGCCGCATACAATTGACTCCATACATTCTGTGAATTTAAGTACTTTGCGGCAAAGGAAATATATGACTATAATTATGAATGCTCCGATAGAACCGAGCGAAAGACCGTATGAAGCATCACAATCCGCAAAAGCATCTATCACACTTGCACCGCCGAAAAGTCCTCCTGTATAGAGCATTCCCATTACACAGGAGATTATCAGTATCACAACAGGCAAGATAAGATCAATTACTTTTCCTTTTGAAGTCGAGGGCTTATCGTCATCTGCATATACAGTACTGCGTGAAGTGAAAAGATCGCCTTTTATTGCATTGACCTCATGCAGACGCATAGGACCGTAATCCACATTGGTAACAGCAATGAATATTACCATTACAAGTGTCAGCAGGGCATAAAGATTGTACGGTATCGTACTGATAAAAAGCTGTATACCGTTTACATCCTTGACTGTACCGCTCACAGCAGCCGCCCATGATGATATAGGAGCGATTATGCATACAGGTGCTGCGGTTGCATCTATAAGATAAGCCAATTTTGAACGTGATATATTATGCTTGTCAGTAACAGGACGCATGACCGATCCGACTGTAAGGCAGTTGAAATAGTCATCGACAAAAATCAGTACACCCAAAAGGAATGTTGAAAGGCTTGCACCGACACGGGTTTTTATATGCTTGGCTGCCCATTCACCATAAGCCTTGCTTCCGCCCGCCTTGTTCATCAGAACGACTATCGAGCCGAGAACTACAAGAAATATAAGTATTCCAACATTATAGGAATCCGATATATTGGCTATAAGACCGTCTTTTACCACAACAGTCATGATACCCTCAAACCCTGTTCCCATAGAAATAGCTGCAATAATCGCACCTGACAGTATGCCTGCAAAAAGAGATGAATATACCTCTTTGGTTATCAATGCAAGACCTATCGCAATAATCGGTGGCAGGAGTGACCACATAGAGCCGACAGCGGTCTCACCATCAATAACGACTGCACTTGTAATCGGTTTCTGAATAAAGCAGAACACGATATACACAAGTATCGCTCCGACAAAAATCAAATTCTTCAGCAGATTTTTTTTCATTGTATCTCCTCACTTTACATTTTTTAATGTTCAACAGTTTTCAACATAAATCGTCAAACATAATAATATTTTAACACATTTTTTAAAACATTTCAATATTTTTTACAGTTATTACACGGAAATCAAGTTTCTCCTGTCACAAAAGTATCACGAAGACAAAGATTCTTCGTCGCTTCGCTCCTCAGAATGACAAATCGGGATGCTTATATTTTAAAAATTGATTTCCGTGCAGTTATTATAATACAATATTTTTCGCATAAAAAAACAAGGTAAGAAAACAATTTCTTACCTTGGTAATGGGAGAGGGTGGATTCGAACCACCGAAGTCAGTGACAACAGATTTACAGTCTGCCCCATTTGGCCGCTCTGGAACTCTCCCAAATATAAAGCCTATCTGATTGGAATAGGCTTGTTTTTTAATAAAGAGCTGGTGGACGGACTTGAACCCCCGACCTGCTGATTACAAATCAGCTGCTCTACCAACTGAGCTACACCAGCATATTTTATTTTTTCTGACCGCCGTCTCCTGACGACTTCTATATATTAACACATCCTTTCAAATTTGTCAACACTTTTTTTGATTTTTTTTGATATTTTTTTAAATACCCGAAAACCCGCTTTAATACAGGTTTTCGGTATTGTCGCTTTTATTTTCAAAAGTATTTTTTATAAAAGCACACTGCATTTGCTGTGCCGATACAAAAAACTGTGACGGCAAAACTCTCATATTGGGATCATCCGGCGGATCTATACCTAAAATATCTATCGGTATCCCCTGACCGAATGTCATACTTTCATCTAATGGATTCCTTTTTCTTATCATATTTTTCTCCCCTTCCGATTAATTATTATTGTACAAACTATTTTTGTTTATTCATTTTTTACGGAGGGAAATTTTATTGTTTATTTTTTCTTTTGAAAATAAGAAATATCCCATGAAGTTCTTATCTGTAATGCTGTGTTTTTCTATCATTGCAGCCGTTGCTTCATTCATATTCAATGTCGACTGGAAGATAAAAAGAACTGCCGAATACAACGGACAAAAATACAGCACATCTGCAAAAAATATCAGTGAAATAAAGCATCTTGCCGAAAATTTCGGGATAAATATTGCTGATGATTCTCCAATAATAGAAAATATCAGGATACCTATGCAATTCAACTCCGTTTATCAGGAATACAATTCATTGCAGCATGATATCGGAATGGATTTAGAAAAATACAGGGGTGAAAGCTGTACAAAATATACTTTTGATATGGATGAAAACTTCGTACTGAATATTATTGTTTATAATAATCATTTTATCGGCGGGGACATAAGTGAAAAGGATTTTAACGGAATTATCAAAAGTATAGGCTATAAATAATATTATAATATCCTTTTATTTTACAATAATTGGCTTGACAGCCGTTTTTTGCTGTGTTATTATAACAGTCAGTATCAATAAAAATATTATTTTGCAATTAAATGTTATTATTGTGCATATTTATTTCAGATAATATCAAACTAAAAAACAAAAGGAGTAGAAAATATATGCTGCTGGACAGATTTTTGCCGAGAATAGAATTTGATTCCTATGAGGATTTCAAAAAAAATTATAAAGTAAATGTCCCCGATAACTTCAATTTCGGTTTTGACATAGTTGATGCATGGGCTGAACAGGATGAAACCAAAAAGGCTCTTGTTTGGTGCAACGACCATGACGAAGAACGAGTATTTACATTCAAGGATATCAGCCGTCTTTCAAATCAGGCAGCAAATTACTTCAAGTCAATAGGCATCAAAAAGGGTGATGTCGTTATGCTCATACTCCGCAGAAGATGGGAATATTGGGTATGTGCCGTTGCTCTGCATAAAGTAGGTGCAGTAACTATCCCAGGAACTCTCCAGTTGACTAAAAAAGATATTGTCTATCGTGCAAATGCCGCCAAAGCCCGTGCTATTGTGTGTATAAATGATGACTTTGTTGTAAAACAGGTCGAAACCGCCATGCCTGAACTTGAAACTCTTAAACATCACATAGTTGTCGGTGAAAAACGTGACGGCTGGGAATTCTTTGAAGAAGAAATAGAAAAATATCCCGATACGTTTGACAGACCGACAGGTGAAGAAGCAAACAAAAGTACTGATATAATGCTTGTTTATTTTACATCAGGTACAACAGGTATGCCAAAAATGGTCCAGCACAGCTTTGCCCATCCTCTCGGTCACATTGTGACAGCCAAATACTGGCATCAGGTACAGGAAAATAAACTCCATATGAGCGTCACAGATTCAGGCTGGGCAAAATTCGGCTGGGGAAAAATCTATGGTCAATGGATATGCGGAGCTGTAATATTTGCTTATGATATGGATAAATTCATCCCCGCAAAGCTCCTTGAAAAAATGTCGCAATATAAGCTGACAACCTTCTGTGCACCGCCTACAATGTACAGATTCATGCTCCTTGAGGATGTCGCAAGCTATGACCTGTCATCAATACAGCACTGGACTACTGCAGGTGAACCTCTCAATCCCGAAGTCAATTCCAAATGGTTCAAGTTCACGGGACACAATATATATCAGGGTTTCGGACAGTCCGAAGGAACAGTTTTGCTTGCCGATTTCAAATGGGACGATATCAAAATAGGCTCAACAGGAAAGCCCTCTCCCCTTTATGATATACGACTCCTCGACAATGAAGGAAAAGAAGTCGGTGTCGGTGATGAAGGCTCTATATGCGTTATGGATGTAAAGCATAATCCCCCGACAGGTCTGTTTACGGGATATTATCTCAATCAGGAAATGACCGATAAACTTCTTTTAGGAGATTATTACAATACCTGTGACATGGCATGGCGTGACAGAGACGGATATTACTGGTTTGTCGGAAGAAATGACGATGTCATAAAATGCTCAGGCTACAGAATAGGTCCGTTTGAAGTTGAAAGTGCCCTGCTTGAACACGATGCAGTTGTGGAATGTGCCATAACAGGTGTACCTGATCCTGTTCGTGGGCAGGTCGTAAAAGCTACCATCGTACTCAAAAAAGGCTATGAGCCGAGCGAATCTCTTATCAAAGAGCTTCAGAATCATGTCAAGAAATCCACTGCTCCGTATAAATATCCGAGAGTTATAGAGTTTGTTGATGAGCTTCCCAAGACTATCGGCGGTAAAATAAAAAGAGCACAGATACGCCACGAAGACGAAAATGCCGTCCGTGTAAAAGACACACAGAACAATTAAAAATGAAATCGGCTTTCTTTAATACAAGGAAGCCGATTTTTTATATCATCATAAACAAACTAAAGATTCCTCACTTCGTTCGGAATGACAAAGTTTTATAGTAAACGTCAATGAAAATTTCCTTTTGTCATTCTGAAGAACGAAGTGACGAAGAATCTTTCAAAAATTCCTCGCTTCCCTCGGAATGACATAGAGCAATTTATTTCGTCGTTTACTATAGCTTTAACAAAATATTAGTCATCTTTTGATTTTTTTCCCGTGATATGCTCAATATTTATCTCGACCATACAGAGAGCTTTTTTGAATCGCTCTATCTCCGCAAGATGTTTTTCTTCCGCAATATCAAAGCAATATTTTTTTGACAGCGTCATTATTGAGTTGAATATCTCTCTTTCATCTTCAAGAATCCTTGCACGACCGAATACTATAACACTCCTGTACATTGTTCTGAATTCACTTTGGATAACATTATCCCGACCGATAACACAAAATGAAACCTTACTATCTTTTCTTATTCCGTCTAATTTGTGGCCATTCTTTGCACAATGAAAATATATTTTTCCGTCACTGAAAACATAACTCAAAGGCACTGCATAGGGATAACCGTCATCTCCGCTGACCGCAAGCACTCCTGAACTTCCGTTTTCGAGTATTTCGATACATTCACTTTCATTTAACTGCTGTGCTTTTCTCCTCATCTCTCTGAACACAAAAAAATCTTCCTTTCTCAAAAAACGATAAACGAATTATAACAGAATTCTTTTTCATTGTCAACAAAGTACAAAATGATGTACATTTTTACAGAATATTTTGCAAAAAAATTATATAAAATAATAAAATCAGGCGGTTACAAAGTTGATATTTTTAGAGAAAATATACATCTTATATCTTTTGATTTTATTCATAATTCACAATATATATTCTCTTTTGAAATTTTGTGTCAACTTACCTGATAAAAAAATAACATTTAGCATTTTTTTCATATTCAAAATTATTAATTCCTCTTGATTTTTTTGTATTTGCATAGTATAATTAGTTGTAATGAAACTCTGCATATGAGCGGAGTTCAGAAAAAATAATTTTTTTACATTGTTTAGGAGGAATACTACAATGAGAAATTCAAAAATCGTTAAAGTTCTTATGTCATCTGCTCTCGTTGCTTCAGTTGCTGTTGCAAGTGCTATGAGTACAGCCGCTATTTCAAACCTCAGCCAGCTTAAGGATCACTTTGTTGGTGTAACAGGCAGCTTCAATAACTGGGATGTAACTGACGTTGAATTGACAGATGCTGACGGTGACGGTATCTATGAAGGTATCGTTGATATCCCTGAAGTAACTGAAGACATGATCGGCGACTGGAAGGTTGATGACGTTCTTCAGCCTGAAAAGTATCTTACATTCAAAGTTCGTCTCGACAAGAGCTGGGATGATAGCTGGGGTGCTTACGAGCCTGAAAACAACCGTACTTATAACAGCCAGTCAAACGTTCCTGTAAAGGAAGCTGTTGTTGGTCAGCCCCTTAAGTTCAATGTTATCTTCGATACAACAAAAATCGATGAAGGCTATATTAACAATAAGAATCAGACAGACGTTCTTCCCGATGATCCGGTAGATATGGAAAATATCGGCGTAACATACAAGATTATTGAGACTGTTGTTGAATCTTCTCCCGAGCCTTCACAGCCTTCTGAGTCTTCTGTTGAAAGTTCAGTTCAGAGTTCTGTTCAGAGTTCAGTCGTAGTTGCTTCACAGTCTTCAACAGATACATCAACTGTTCCTACAGGTGATGCTACATCTGCTGCTGCTCTCGCTGCTATCGTAGTTGCTTCGCTCGGCGTTGCTGTTGTTATGACAAAGAAAGCTTCTGCTAAATAATTTTTGCGGATAACTTCTTGATTTAAAACATTTTCAATAGGCTGTTCGGTGTTTATCATCGGACAGCTTATTTTTTTATTCAAAAGCTATTGACAAATTGATATCTTTTTGATATCATACAGATATAAATAAAAATCATTGGAGGTAATCACCATGAAAGAAAAAATTTATACAACCAAAAAGCTGGGCATCCCTATGCTGTTCGCAATCATCGCCATGTTTGCATTATCCATTACTGGTATTATAATGGGCATAGCTCATTTCATTGACTGTGATGA
>CADCDE010000087.1 GCA_902800065.1 uncultured Ruminococcus sp. | reverse complement strand
CCTGTGATACTTTTCTTGCCGTTGATACGGTTCACTTCTTCGGCTTTCAGGACTTTTCCTTTCAAGTCTTGAAGATGTTGTTCTGCTGCTCTCTGTTCCTGCTCAACTTCCTGTATTCTCTGATTGGCTGATTGAATGACCTGCTCTGCCCGTTGGGTACGTTCTTTTGCAATTTTTTCTTTATAATCGGCTGTTTCAATGTGTTTTCGGGGACGTTCCTTGTTTTCAATATCTGCTCTCTGACCTCGTTCAAGTCCGTATTTATTCGATACAGCACTGAAAAAATCATCTTGTAACTGCTGTAATTGCGGTCTGTTGCCGAATACTTCCTTTGCCGACAATCTGCCGTCAGGTGTCAGGGGAACAAAATCAAGGTGTAAATGCGGTGTAGCTTCGTCAAGATGTACGGTTGCAGCAATGATATTTTCTCTGCCGTATCTCTGAGCCGCAAATTCAAAGCAGTCAAGAAAAAATTGTCGTTGTGCCTGTTCTGATATACGGTTGAAAAACTCTCCGTCTGATGTAAAGAGCATTTCACACATTCGTACAGCGTCTTTTCTGATAGCTTTCTTGCCCTTGTATGCTCGTTTCAGACGTTCATCAATGAGCTTGTTGTAGTTCATGGTACGATTGTCTGTCAAGCTGTAATTCAATGCTGAACGGCTGCGGTCTATATCGGGATTGGAGTTGCTGTGTTCACGTTCTCTGCGGTTGTGTAACTGTAAACCTACAACTCCGGCAGCTCCTTTGATTTTTTGTACTCGGCATATTCCAAAACTCATGTACGGTCATCTCCCTCATTACGTAGTGGGTGCAGCGTAGCTGCACGAAAAAGACTTTGCCCCCCATTATAGCACAACAGGCAAGGAAAATCAAGAGGGCAAAGTCTAACACACTATACTTATTACGCAAGCTCCATAAGTAGAGTGTGCCAGAGCGTTCCCCTCTGGACTTCCCTTGCCAGAAGAAAAAGAAAAGCAATACCAAAGAAATTTTCTTTGGTACTGCTTTTAGGGAATGTTACCGGTAACTATTTATTTTTCAAATTCGCTTATAAGTTTGGGTTCAGGTGAATCAGGGGTAGCAAATATAGTGTCCTTTTTGTATCCTTCGTCTTTAGGATTAGGCATAAGATAACCGAAAGGATTATTACAAAATTCCAATAAAAAGTCGGGTTTTATTATAACTGCTTTTTCATAGTTGTCAGATTTTGTCAATTTTCTGTATGTGCCTGTTATATTTTTTGTGCTGTTACGAAATTCTCTATAATCTTTTTTACTTATGCCGAAAGAATGTCTACCTTGTTCTTCAGTAAATAATTTCTTGTGCAATAATGCATTCCAAGCGACATATAAGTCTGTATATTCGCTATATCCGATTACAATGTCAATATTGCGTAACTTACAGCACTCGATTTGCGTTATATCATTGTTAAAACTTCTGCCTTCCCATTTTGCAACACCTTTTAAGGCATTGTCCACTTTCTGCTTCATTTCTTTTTTCCAAATCATAAGCATCCTCACTTTCGTTTTATGGCACATAGGTTTACTTCGGACAATTATTCAGTGGTCATTTGCTGAATATATTATACTAAATCAATTGTACAAAAGTTTGGACAATGCTTTATTATTGCTACTCCGTAAAAGAGCTGCCATAGAGTCTGTTAATGCCTTTTGGAAAAATATATGTACCAAATCGAACATTCAAAGCATTATTTTATAGACACATTTTTCTGTTAATCTTCTGGTTGTTTTGGTAACTTATTTTTTCATACCCAAAAAGTCTTATCTTAACATTCCTAAACATTCTGTGTCTGTTTAATTTTCATCGAACTCACGTTTATTATTCTAAATCCTATATATAGCAACTTTTTCTAACAATTTTTTTCGTTCTTTCCAATCAGGCATTAGTATCGTTAGAAAATCATAAAAGTGTTTTGAATGATTAGGATGAATAAAATGACAAAACTCATGCATTACTACATATTCAATACAGTTTCTCGGAGCTTCTAATAACTGTTTGTTTAATGTAATTATACCCTTTTTTGCAAGACATGAACCCCATCTTGTTTCCATATTTCGTACCCTTAATTTAGGAAAAGAGATATTATATTTTTTGAAAATAGGATAAATCTCACTAACAATCTCGTTAAAGATTATTTTGCATTGTTTATTCATGAACCGATCAACAATTTGTTTTTTCCTTTCAGTATTTTCAAGATTTTTTACTTGAAGATAAATATTTACTCCGTCAGAGGTAATAGAATCTTTTTGAGCTTCAGATACTTGAAGTCTTAGCGATCTTCCTTGTATATAAAATGTTTCACCGCTCACATATTTTTTGGGATGAGGCTTATATTCTGCCAATTCACTAAATTTCTTAAGTGCATTTGTAATAAAAGAATACTTGTTGCGGACAAAATTATCTATTTCATCTATTGGGACAAGCTTATTGGCAGAAACATATATACTTCCATCATTTCTTATTCTTAAATTAAGATTTTTTACAGATTTACGCTCAAGCTGATAACAAATTGTCTGACCGTCAATAACCAGTTGTCTGTTTATCAAGTTATTCATATCATCAGAACCTCCGCATGGCAACAGTTTTGACATTTTCGATAATCTTATCAACAGTATCAAATGGAACAATTAAGCCTTTTTCTTTTTCATATTCATAAAAAAGATCGTCAATATCTTGAGAAATACGGTCATGTATTGTTTTGTTTGAAGACCAGTCCACCTGACTGTGTCTGGCAATAATGTCTGTAATTTTTTCGGATATTTCGGCTACAAAATCAGATGTTCCTATATCAATATCCGAATCGCTGAAAATGGCATTTAATACTCCATAAAAAGCTTGTGCATGAACATTATTCTTTATGCGTTCAGGATAGCTGATACTGCTTCTTCCTGTCTGATAGTCTTTGAGTATTTCTTTCATTTTTTCATAGTATTGTGATTCAGAAATAACTTGATTTTTATATAATTCAAGGACTTCTTTTATACGTTTTGAAAAACTGTCATAATAAGCAGGATTTTCATCTCGCTTTTCACTCAGACTTTTTGCCATTCGGCTTTGAATGGCATCTGCTTTTGAACGCATAGTTCCAAGTTCTTTGATTTCCTGTTCAAAGGCATCTCTGTTAAGTATGTCAATGGGATTGTGTATCAAGAAGATTTTGCATTAACGGTTCATATTCCTTGAAATCTATTGCATCGCCGTATCTTATTTTTATACTACGGCGTACTTTAGAAAAGAAAACAAATGTTTCCTGATACTTTTTTATTTCTTCTTTTGATAAAGCATTGTAAGCTTTTTCGGAATTAAGAACAATATTCAATGCTCGTCCGAACAAGCTTAAAAGCTGATAAAACTTTTCTCTGACTGAGTTTTTGACAAGATATACTTCAACAGTCTCTGAGTCGGTAATATCAATACTGTTAAATAACCCTACCAACTGCGAAAAAGCATTTCTTATTTCGCCTACTGCCGACATTACATCAATAACTGCCCCTTTTAAATCACCGCTGTCAAACTTTTCAAGACCGGCTCCGCTATACATATCCATAGCGGTATCCAATTCTTCTATAAGTCCACGATAATCTACTATCAATCCATAGTCTTTGCCATCACATAAACGGTTTGTACGAGCAATAGCTTGAAGCAGTGCGTGTTCTTTTAATTCTTTGTCGATATACAAAACTTGACATATTGGTGCATCAAAGCCTGTTAGTAATTTACTGCAAACAATCAGAATATCTATTTCACCGTCACAAAATTTATTTTTTATAGTTTCTTCATATCGGTCGGCGTCCCCGTACAATTTTATCATTCTATTCCAGTAAGCAACAACTAAATCATCTGTTTCTTCATCTACATCATCAAAACCCTCACGCATATCGGGAGAAGATATTACAACTGCACTTGTAATATCTCCGAATGTCTCAAAGCATTTTTGGTATCTTACTGCATCACGTTTATAATTCGTTGCAAGCATTGCTTTAAAGCCTGTATTCTTGAAACCATTTTTAAAATGCTCACTTATGTCCAAAGCAATTCTTTTTATACGTGCATTTGTTGAAGTAAGACGGCGAATACAGCTCCACTTTTTTTTCAAATCTTCCTGTTGTGATTTTGTTAATTTCTTTGTGGTATGATCGAACCATAAATCAATGTTTTCTTCATCAACTTTTTGATCGACAAAACGTCCTTCATAAATCAACGGAACAATAGCTTTATCTTCTACACCGTCTTTAATTGTGTATTTATGAATCAGCCTGCCAAATTTCGCCATTGTATTTTTTTCGCTTTTCATAAGAGGTGTTCCGGTAAAACCTATATAGCAAGCATTTGGAAATACATTCCTCATTTTTGTTGCCATCAGTCCATAGTTTGAACGGTGGCTTTCATCAACAAGTACAAAAATATCTCTCGAAAGAACTTTTGTATTCTGTTTTTCTGCTGCGTTAAATTTATTGATAATGCTTGTTATAATGTCCGCTTTGGAATTACTCAAAAGCTCCACAAGGTGTCGACCGCTTGTAGCACGAGCCGGATTTAATCTTGTGTGAGCGAATGTGTTTGAAATTTGTTTGTCAAGTTCCTTTCTGTCGGTGACGATTACAACACGGGGGTGACATTCGGTCATTTCCATGAGAAGATATTTTGCAAACATAACCATTGTCAAACTTTTTCCGCTTCCCTGAGTATGCCATATAACACCACTTTGCCTGTTGCCGTTTTCATCGGTTGTATTTATTGTTTTGATAATTTCTTTTATTGCAAAATACTGCTGATAACGGCAGATTTTTTTTATATTACCGTCAAACAGAACAAAATATCTGATAAGCTCTTTTACACGGCTTAAACTAAACAAAGAAATAGTATTGCTGTCCTGAACTGTCGGGAGGCGATTTGGTATAAGTCTTTTCTGTTCGGAGTTCAACCATTCTGTATCTTCTTCTTTCCAGATATTCCAGAATTTCTTTGCTGTCGCCGTTGTAGCATATTTTACTTCATTCTTGTTCGTTGCCATAACTATCTGAACAAATTTATAAAGCTGCGGTATATAGTCATTTCTCTGATTGCGTATTGTCTGTTCGACAGCCTGTTCAACGGAAATTTCAGGCTGTTTGCATTCTATAACCGCAAAGGGAATACCATTGATAAAGAGTACAATGTCGGGGCGTGCATTGTGGTCTTTGCCCTTGCTGTCTACGGCAAATTCCTCTGTGACATGAAAAACATTGTTGCCGAAATTATCCCAGTCAATGTATTTGAGATTAAAGTTAAGGCTCTTGCCCTCACCGACTGTTTCAGGATAGCTTTTTCCGAGCAGCAGTGCATCATAAATCTTTTCGCTTGTCCTTACAAGTCCGTCGATCAACGGTTCATCAAGGTCTTCAATGGCACGTTCTATATTAGCCGATGAAAACTCATTTTCCGTTCCGGCATAAGTATATCTGTTGAGTTTGCGTAGTTGTCCCCTCAGCACATCTTTCAGCAGTACATGATAACCGTCGCCACGCTGTTTACGGCAGTTTTGGGGCGATATATAGATATAGCCCATAGCCTGCAACAATTCAAGAGCGGGCTTTTGGCTTATATTTTTTTCGGAATATGCGTTTTTATCCATGAAAAAGCTCCTTTCTGATTAATACAAAAAAGCAGGAACAGTGGGGCTGAGAAAACACCTCAATTTTGCTTTGTTATTGTTGTTTTTTTATTTCTTCATTTATGATTTGCTCTTCGGTTTTAGTGGTCAACGATTTATCTGTTTCGTTATACCATACATAAGTAATTTTATTTGGAGTATGAGAAGATACATATTTAAAGAATTTATCTATAGCGTATTCATACTTATCTTTGTCTATATCTACAGGAAGAACCAAATGAGTATTTCCGATATCAAAGTGAATATTTGGGGGAGTTTTCACAGTTTTATCGTTATATTTTTTACAAGTTTTGCGATTGTGAAACTTGTTATATGCAAATCCTGTAATTGTTTTGAATAAATCCCATGTAGCACTAGCTGTAAATCCAAATAAAAAAGATTCTGAAGTAACAAATTGAATAATAGGTACAAAGAAATCAATTGAAGCACAGGTCATTATTGATCTCTGTTGAAAGTCAAAACGAACATTTCTTTCGGTTAATTTCTTTTGTAGTTCCAAGATGTCAGTGCTTTCAAGTGTGCTTTTTTCGTATATTAGATTTATTTTCTGTTCTTGATTATTCATAATTTATCCTCGATATTCCCGTCAACAAAAGTTGCTGCAGGGCTTTTTTCTTTTTCTTTTCTTCTTCACACTTACGCTGATGAAGGGTGATAAGGTTATTCAATTCTTCAATAAAACCGCTTATTTTCTTCTGCTCAGCTATACTTGGAACAGGAACCACACACTCATAATAATCTTTAAGGTTATAATTATTTCTTCCGTCTCCAGTCGAAATATTCATAGCAAAGTTTTTATGTGTATCCGTATTGAGGTACACACACAAGTATTCTGATGTTATTTTTTCCTTATTTGGTCTTGTAACAATAGTAGCGAAACCTATTGAACCTGCCTCTTTTTCAGTGATTACAGATGATGTTCCTATATCACCTGTATGTACTGTAATCACATCTCCAACTATATGTTTTCTCGATGCATTTTGCTTTGCAAATACATCATCAAGATAAACTGGATTATCACCAAACTCAAACCGTCCATCTTTAATATCTGAATTGCGTATAAGTAAAGTACCATAGTCGGTGTAATGAGAGGTCATTGTTGTAACTAATCCTATGTATATTTCACCAAGTTCTGTAACCTTACGCTGTTCCCAAGCGTCAGTAAAACCCTTGAAACGTATTTTGGGATATTCTTCTCCGTCTTTTGGAAACATATTTTGAAGATAATACTTTTTCATACGCTTTAGTTGTTCAAGTTTTCTTTCGCACAATTCAATTACTTTGTCTTGTGCTGAGAGAATACTTGCGATACGCTGCTGTTCCTCCAAAGGTGGCACAGGTACTATACAACTGTAAAAATCCTTTTCTGTAAGGTTAAGAAGTCCATCGTCACGTATTCCATGATTTATAAAGCGGTATAGCTGTGAATTTAAAAAGCCTGCAATAAAAAGCTGTTCGTAGTATTCGGGATAGCCATTTGCAATCCTAAAACTTTCAAACACATTCGGAACAGCAGCTTCCGCTCTGTCATTGAGGCGATATATACACCCCTGCGGATAGGCTTTTGAATTTCCTTTATTATAGGAAAAATCACCTTTGTGAAGAACAATATATTTTTCATATTGTTTGCCGGAAAGCTCCTTGCCAAATTTTTTAGCTTGATTGACAAAGCCCATACCGGCTGAAATGCTTAATGTTTCATATTGTTTTTTTCCTGCTGTCTCTGTTAAAATAACTGCAATTTCGTTAAGCTTTGCATAACTCCAATCGGATTTTAAAATACCAATTGGTGTGCTTTTATAGCCTTCCGGTATTTTGCCCGTTCGGATTTGGGCGAGGCGGGTTTTTATTTCAGGTTTCATATTTTCTTTTTCCTTGCCTTTTCTTTATCTTCGGAAATAGAAGAAATATCATTTAATAATACTTCTTCATCATGGCGAGCAATATACCACTTATCCAACAGCAGTTCAATAAGCCGTAACAGTTTTTTTGCTTCATCTGTGTCAATATCGATGATTAAATTTACATCACTTTCCATATGAGCACCGATATTGCCGAGTTTGCGTAATCCGTCTATTGCTTTCCACTGGGATCCAGAAATCTTGTCCTTTAATGAAGTTATTTCAGCATTGAGATTCTTTTCGTTAATTTTCCAAAAATCATGAATCATACCTTGTAAACATCTACGCAATAAAGTGGCTGATGCTTTTGGGCTGGCTTCTATAATCATAACAGCTTCTTCATAATCTTGACGAATCTGTAAAGGAATGTATGACGGCCATTGTTTTATTACAATCTGAGGAACTATATCTACTTGTTTTCCTGTTGTTCTATTTATTGCTGTAACGGAAACTCTTTCACATTTGTTATTTTTACAATATAATGTATATATGGAAAAACTACTTTCAATATTTCCTTCAAATATTGACATCGTGTTTTTATTAACGCCATTTTCAATAATATCAACTGAACTATAATATGCTTGAGTATGCCCACAAAACGGACAAACATAAGAGTTTGAATTTCTGTCTATCTGAATCATATTTCTCCTCCTTAAATTCCCAATTCTTTCAAATACTCCGCCATCTGTGCCTGAACCTGAGCAAGCTCCGCTTCAATATTGGCAATGTTCTGCTGAACTTCTTCAATATCAACGAGATCTTCTTCCTCAAAGGTATCGACATAACGGGGAATGTTCAGATTATAGTTGTTATTTTCGATTTCTTCACGAGATGCACGGTAACTGTATTTATCGACATTTTCACGGGTTTCGTATGTA
>CADCDE010000086.1:5328-6312 GCA_902800065.1 uncultured Ruminococcus sp. | reverse complement strand
CAATCCTCTGTGTATATCCAACCTGTTTTTACAGTATTCACAATCATGACAAGGAACATTTCTAAGGCACTTAATGATATTCTCAATTTGCGGAAAATTGTATGTAAGCCACGGAGGAGTACTACTGTAATGGTCTTTCGTGTTGATCAGTGCGAGAGCATAGGCAAGCTCTGACGGATAATTTTGAATAAACGGCTCCAAGTCAGCATTTCCACAAATTTTATTATGATAGACACTTTTAATGGCAGACGGTAAATTCACAAATTTCTCTGCCATTCCTGTATATTCAAAAAAATCCTTGAATTCCTTTATATTATACAGCAAATTATAATATATCACTCTTATATCATCAGGCAAAGCACGGTATGCATTCACTTCATCATAAAACAGAATCCTTGCCTTTTGACTGTCACTGACAGGATTATTCAATTCATCAGACTGCAGTTTATCATCTTTCAAGAGGGCATGATAAGGGCGTTCGGGAAATAATAACGGCGATAAATACAATGTATCAACAGCAGGCTGTAATATTTTTCGTTCAGACTGCTTTTCCAGATACTCTATATCGTGGTGAATGATATTATGACCGCATAAACAGCAGTCTTTATTAATATAATTCAAAAAATCACTGACAGATGAAGAATGAAAAACAGAATCATCTTCTGTTACAGCACCAATATCATGTATTTTCTGATCTTTTACGCCTACTTCCGTGTCAAAAAAGATAATCCTTTTCACAATATTCCTCCATCAAAATAACATAATCTACTGACTATTTTATAACTTTTTCTTGCAATTTTCAACTATATGCAAAAAATTGTTGTATTTTTTAGATAAATACGTTATAATACAATTATTGATGACTTAAAAACTCTTTAAATTATGGTTTCATAAAAAATAAACAATTCTTAAGGAGAATGTATCTATGATTGGAGAAAAGTTTACATTGATGCAGTATTCAATTAGTGCTATTCTTGGACTGAT
>CADCDE010000086.1:0-5296 GCA_902800065.1 uncultured Ruminococcus sp. | reverse complement strand
CCTGATGTAAAAACAAAAGATGGCATGGTTGCCGGAGGAAAGCACGTTCTGATTGACGGACAACAGCGTATAACCGCTTTAATGGCTGCTATCTCCGGACTTGAAGTGTTAGATGAAGATTTCAATCAAGACAGAATCAAAATAGCTTTTAATCCGTTGGCAAAGGATCCTACTAAACGATTTGAAGTACAGGACGCATCTCATTTCAAAGATAAGAAATGGATTCCCGATATATCTGTAATATTCAAACCTGATTTTAAGCAGAGAGCCTTTGAAAATCAGTATGCAAGTTTGAACGAAGATGTGGATCTTGACTATGTTTCCGATGAATTGATGAAATTAAAGGCTATTGCCAACCGTCAAATCGGTGTTATTGAATTGGTCCATACTCTTGATATCGATGAAGTCACTGAAATTTTTATCCGTATCAATTCAAAAGGTACTCCACTCAGCCAATCCGACTTTGTAATGTCAAAAATGGCAGCGGACACAGCACATAACGGTAATCTTTTGCGTAAAGTCGTGGATTACTTCTGCCATCTTGCCGTTAAGCCCGATTTCTACCCACAAGTGCAAAAAGATACCGATTTTTCCGAAACTCCTTATGCACAGAAAATCAAATGGCTGTCAAAGGACAGTGAAGATATTTATAATCCGGATTATGGCGATATGCTCCGTGTTGCTTTCATGTACAGTTTTAGCAGAGGCAAACTTGCCGATATGGTCAGCCTTCTTTCCGGACGTGACTTTGAAACGAGAGATTTCAAAGAAGAAATCGTTGAGGATTCCTATAAAAAACTTGACGAGGGTATTCAAATGTTCATCAATGAATATTACTTTGCTCAGTTTATTCTTGCCATAAAAGGTGCAGGTTTTAAGTCCAGTAAACTGCTAAACTCAAAAGTAACTCTTGACTTTGCTTATTATTTATTTCTGAAATTATCGCATGATGGCACTATTCCTAAAAATCAAGTTAAGCGTTATGTTCAGAAATGGTTTGTATTATCCACACTGACAGGACGATATATTGGTTCTCCTGAAACCGTTATGAGCCGAGATATCAGATACATCGAAGAAAAGGGATTTCTTACATTCTTCATTGAAATCGAACAATCGGTTTTACCTGATACGTTTTGGGAGGTTACTTTGCCGCAAAACCTTGAAACATCCTCTATCAATAGTCCCGCATTTAACACTTTCCTTGCAGCTCAAATCAATATGAACAAAAATTCACTGTTTATGCATGGAACAATGATTTCCGATTTACTTGACATTTCAGGAGATGTGCATCATATTTTTCCAAAGGCATATCTGAAATCCAATGGAATTACAGTAAAATCAAGATATAATCAGGTTGCGAATTACACATATCTGGATACACAGGTCAATAAGGCAATCAAAGATAATGCTCCGGCTGTATATTTCAAGACTGTTATAAATCAGTTTGATTCAAAAATTGCAGAAATCGGTAATATTATGGATATTGATGCACTTAACGATAATATTGCAGAAAATGCCCTTCCTCCCGAAATTATCAATATGACTGTCAATGATTATGACGACTTTTTGTCACAGCGTCGTCATCTTATGTCACGAATGATTGAGGAATATTACAAGCATCTTTAATTTCTTATTAAGTAAATAGTTCAGGGTACATATTGAAAATAATTCTTCAAAAAAGACAGAAGTGAGAAGTTGTAAGCCTCTCACCCCTGTCTTTTTTTGATTCGATTATTATTTATAGTTGAGCTTTACGGAAAGGTCATAATCCAGGTCGATTTTTTCCCAGCTTGCTATTACAACATTTCCAAAGCCGCCGTCTGAGTTATCAAAGTCAAGCATAGCTGCCTGATTTTCAGCCAACTCACCGTATTCCTTTTCAGCCTTTTCCCATATCGTAAGACCGTCATTCCAGAACGGATCATTTTCATCTGCCATGTGTGCCTGCCATTCTGCTGATGTGTACATCACCTTATCAACCGTGAAAAGATAAAGACCATCGCCCTTGATATGCATTGTTTCACCAATCAAATTGCGGTCATCATCGGAATATGTGACAGTTACTTTCAGCGTATAGTCATCTTCAAACGTGTAATCAACAAAGCCGTTTGTATCGCAGTAATCACTGTTTCTGATACGGTCAATCAGCGGACGTGATACTGTGACATTCCTATCTTCCTCAAAATCATATCTCACTTTATCGCCTGCATACAGCAATTTATCTGTACGCTCTGCAAACGCCGTGCCGTCTTTTTTGGTGATAGTCATAGTCGCAATAACATTATGTTCATCACCGCCAACACCTTCAAAATCCACATTAAGAGTATCACTTTTCACTGTGACATTACCGCCTGAATATGTACCGTCCGAAATTTCGTTTGCCATCATCTGACCGAATACGGGATTTAATGTACCTGTTGCGGCGGCTGTCGTGCCGAGTACGGCAAAGGCTGCTACTGCTGAAATCACGGAAACAATTATCGTCTTTCTTACATTCTTTTTCATAATGAATCTCCCTCTCGATTTTTAATATTTTTTCTGTTTTTTCGCTTTCACTTATATAAACGTAAGTGTTTTTGAAAAAGGTCTGCATTCTGAAAATTTTTTATTTTTCTTTTTTCCTGCCGAACTTTCGGCTTCCACCTATATAAACGCAAACAATTTCCAAAAAGGTCTGTTTTTTCAAATTTTTTTAAAAAAAGAGCCGTGCAGTTCATATTGTCTGCACAACTCTTTCGATACTGTAAAATTATTTTGAAGCATAATGTGACGGATACCAATTCTGAAACCATTTTGTAAAAATTCCCATCAGTATCGGCATGACATTATTGATAACAGCAAGATACGGAGAAATCAGTGTACCCATAAGGAAAAATGTCCAAATACTTGTTATCACATACAAAATTCCCCAGGCAAGTGTCAGAATACGGTTTGTGTGTACAAATAACGGATTTTCCAAAGCACTCTCACCGTTGTAACTGTTCATAGAGTACCATGCCGTAAGCGGTACTTTCGTCAGACAGGACAAAATCCACATCAAGCCAAACGCAAGATATGAACACGACAAAATGATATTTGTCATTTCAGGAAAAAGAAGTGCCATAATTGAAAAGCCGACAACGGCTGTTACAGAAATTGCATCATAAATCGTTTTGCGGAAACGGAAGAATATCAGTCCCGTCAATGCACATATACAAATGGAAATAAATCCGCCGATATAACTGTCTATTGATGCTGATACCCAAAAAGTAATCCACGGTATCAGCGTCAGCATAAGATTTGTTTTTTTATCAGGAAAATTTTTATTTTCTTTTTGATTTGTTCTGCCTGAACCAAAATATTTTCCCCAGTTCAGCATAACATCAAAATCGCCTTCCACGCGGTAAAGTTTTTTCATCATTGCCTGAGAACCGCTGATTTTGCCTTCTGCAATATCTTTCCATACCGTAAACGGAGTGATAACTTTCGTTGTGGGAGAAATAAAATTATCTTTTCTGGCTTCATAGCCGTCTTTTTTTAAAATGATCTGATAATTCTTTTCTTCATCTGTATAATCCATCTCCAGCACAATATCCTTGCCTTTATACGAAGCTTTATTATACATAGATGCCATTTGCTTTGTAAAAATATAGGTTTCATCTTCTTTTTCGCCTGTTTCCTTTGAAACACCCCAGCTTGCGTCTGCCATTGCTTCAAATGTTTCTCTCGGAAACAGCAATTCATCAAGATGTTCTCTTATTTCACTGCTGATACCGCCTGTAACAAATTCCTTGCCTGCCTGCTTGACATAACCGAGATATTCATCTGTTCTGTTATGAAGTGCCTCTACCCTGAAAAGTTCACCCTGACCGCAATATATCGTTTCATAACGGTTTTTTCCAAGAAAATGGTCGAACATCGCATTGACAGAACCGTAATTTCCCCTTGCAGTATAAAAACCGCAAGTTGAAATAATCACATGACGCTTTCCCGACATATCAAACCTCATAGGGTGACTACCGCTTTCGCTTTCACTTACCATAAACGGCAATGCAAGAGGAAGCTGACGGTCAATAAGCATTTTCATTCTGCCGGGCACATTGAAGTAATAAAGACCGAACGACCATATGATAATATCTGCCCACAAAATTTTATCAAGAATTTCTTTCATATCGTCTTTTATCACGCATATTCCCGGTGTTTTATTCCAGCAGCCGAAACAGCCGATACAAGTACCGATATTTTTATCCTTTACAATAATTTCTTCATATTCAATTTCGTTTGTTTCTGAAATGCCGTTGATAAATGAACTTGTCAGCTTATACGTATTACTTCTTTTTCCTTTCGGACTGCCGTTAATCACCAGAATTTTCATACTTCAATTCCTCCAGCTGTCTGATACATTTTTCAATCCATTGTCTGTACATTTTTGAATACATCATGCCGTATTCCATTGTCATTTTCCAATACAATGCTTTCATAGGATCATTTATCATTCCTGCATATTTTTCCGTATCAGGCGGAATAACAGACATTTTATAGGCAAAAGCATAGCTTTCATTCTGAAGCTTTTCAAAATAATCAATATTTTCATCAATACTGAGTTCCCCTCTGAAAAATGTTTTCATCATCAAAGGACTTCTCAACCCGAATTCCACACTGTCATCTGTCAGCCAGCGTTTCAATTCTTCCTTACCGCTTTCGGTTATAGTAAAAACTTTTTTATCAGGCTTGCCCTCCTGCGGTATGGTTTCATCTGTTGCCCAACCGTTCTTTTTGATGGTCTGCAATTCCCTGTATATCTGACTTGTCTGAGCCTGCCAGAAATAGCTGAGTGAATCTTTGAAGATGTGAACAATATCATATCCTGTCATACTTCCATAGTTTAACAGCCCTAATATACCATGTTTTAACATAGCGACCTCCTATATTCTATTTGTTTAATATATTATAATTCAACAAATAGAATATATCAAGAGATTTTTATAAAAATACACATACTTTCTCAAATTACAGAAAATAACATACAACTTGAATTTTTATTTTACTATAAAATAATGATTGACAAATATACTTTTTCCCTATATAATGAACTCAGTTAATATTTACTTCATTTGATTTTAAAAATCAAGTGTGTCCAACCTGGCTTTGGACGGTCTTACATTCAGCACCATATCAGCCATTTTCGGTTGAGGTGACTACGGCACAGCAGTTTCGTCTGCTGATGCAACAGTGTCTGTCATTCTGTAATGGCAGTCTTACGGCAGAGGATGGCTCTGCGATTGAGAATTGAAATTTTTATACGGGATAACTATAT
>CADCDE010000085.1 GCA_902800065.1 uncultured Ruminococcus sp. | reverse complement strand
TGCGGTGAATTCAAGCTCGCTCACAGGGTATGCACAAACTGCGGCACATACAACGGCAGAGAAGTAATTAAACAAGAGGCTTGATTATTTTTTGACAGCCTTCCATTTTTTCATGAAAACAGAGAAGGAGTTTTTTCCTTCTCTTTTTTGTTTTTACCAAAGATAGGGGTGATAGTATGTCAAAACCTGTAGTTGCGATAGTAGGCAGACCAAATGTCGGAAAATCGACGCTGTTTAATAAATTAGTCGGTGAAAGAATAGCAATAGTAAATGATACACCTGGAGTTACCCGTGACAGGATATTCGGTGAATGCGAGTGGAGAAGCAGAAAAATATCACTTGTAGATACAGGAGGTATTGAGCCGTATTCGGATGATATCATACTGAAGCAGATGAGAAGACAGGCACAGCTTGCAATAGAAGCTGCAGATGTCATAATTCTCGTGACGGATATATCAAGCGGACTTGTGGCAACTGACCATGAGGTTGCATCAATGTTGCAGAAAAGCGGCAGACCTGTTGTATTATGTGTAAATAAATGTGACAGGGTAGGAGAGCCTGATCCGAATTTTTATGAGTTTTACAATTTGGGATTGGGAGAGCCGATACAAGTATCCTCAGTGCATGGACATGGTACTGGTGATTTGCTTGATGCAGTATTTGAATATCTTCCTGAACAGTCTCAGGATGATGATGAAAGCGATACAATAAGTGTTGCGATAATAGGCAGACCGAATGCAGGAAAGTCCTCTCTTGTAAATAAGATAACGGGTGAGGAGAGGTGTATTGTATCGAATATTGCAGGAACTACCCGTGACAGCATTGATACAGAAATAGAAAATAAATTCGGCAGGTTCAGATTGACTGATACGGCAGGTATCAGAAGAAACAGCCGTATTGAAGACGAGATAGAGAAATACAGTATAATCAGGGCGAAGATGGCAATAGAACGCAGTGATGTATGTCTTGTGATGATAGATGCAACGGTAGGATTCACGGAGCAGGATTCCAAGATAGCGGGACTTGCACATGAATCTGGAAAAGCGTGTATCATAGTAGTGAATAAATGGGACGCTGTAGAAAAGAATGACAAGACGATGAATGAATACAGGAAAAAGCTCGAAAATGATTTTTCGTTTATGTCATACGCACCAATGGTATTCATTTCTGCAAAGACAGGTCAAAGACTTGACCGTCTTTTTGAACTGATAGTTACAGTCGTAAATTCAGCGGCAATGAGGATTTCAACGGGAATGCTGAATGACTTGCTTGCAGAGGCAACATCAAGAGTACAGCCCCCCACAGACAAGGGCAGACGTTTGAAAATACTTTACATGACACAGGCATCCGTCAAGCCGCCGACATTTGTATGCTTCGTCAATTCAGCGGAGCTGTTCCATTTTTCATATCAGAGATATCTTGAGAACCGTATCCGTGAGACCTTCGGTATGCAGGGAACTCCGATAAGATTTATTATAAGAGAACGAAGCGACAAAAAATAATTAGCGATTAGCAGTTATAGTAAACATCAATGAAAATTTCCTTTTGTCATTCTGAGGAACGAAGTGACGAAGAATCTTTCAAAGATTCCTCACTTTGCTCGTAATGACATAGAGCAATTTATTTTGTCGTTTACTATAGCAATGTGCAATTAATTGTGTGCGGCAGTTTATTGTAAAATTTCGGATAATTAAATTATGGGGTGTTTTTTGTGGGAGAATTGGGAGAATTTTTTTCGCAGTATTGGTTAAGAATAATAATAGCAGTGGTTGCGGCATATCTGATGAGCAGTGTCAATACGTCTATAATAGTGACGAAAATTGTTATGCACAAGGATATAAGAACAATGGGCAGCGGCAATGCAGGATTCACGAATGTATTGAGATGTGTTGGAAAAGTGCCTGCAATAATAACATTCGTAGGAGATTTTCTTAAAGGTGTCATATCCGTTGCAATAGCATATTTTCTGATGTGGGGAGAGCCTGTTTTGTATCAGAATTATCTTATGTGTACGGCAGGGCTTTTTGCGGTAGTGGGACATACAATGCCGATATATTATAAATTCAAGGGCGGCAAAGGTGTTGTTACGACAGCTTCGGTCATGCTTATGACTGATTGGAGAGTGCTTGTAGTTGCACTTCTGATATTTGTGATAGTCTTCACGGCAACGAAAATAATATCGGCTTGTGCCTTGGTGAATGCTTCAATGTATCCGATAACAGCCTTTGTATTGAGGATACTTGACCATAACGGTGTATTGGGAGTTGTTACTCCTTTGCAGAATCCGTCAATGCCTTTTGTATGGTATTCTGCAGTGCTTGCACTTTTGACAGGTGTGCTTGTAATTGTGCGTCACAAGGATAATATCAAGAGGCTTTTAAAAGGCGAGGAAAAGAAAATAACTGCAAAAAAATAAAAATTTTTTCAGGCTTGAACCGAAATATTAACAATAAGGTTTGAGCCTTTTTTGTAACAGGGAGGAAATAAAAATGGCATTTAAGAAAATAAGTGTCAGGGGTGCAAGAGAGCATAATCTGAAAAATATAAACGTGGATATACCGAAAGATGAATTGGTTGTTATAACGGGACTGTCGGGTTCGGGAAAATCGTCACTTGCATTTGATACGCTGTATGCAGAGGGACAGAGGAGATATGTGGAGTCGCTGTCATCTTATGCGAGAATGTTTTTGGGACAGATGGACAAGCCTGATGTGGATAGTATAGATGGTCTGTCGCCGTCTATTTCGATAGACCAGAAAACGACTTCAAAGAATCCACGTTCAACTGTGGGGACTGTGACAGAGATATATGATTATCTGCGACTGATGTATGCAAGGATAGGAGTGCCGCATTGTCCGATATGCGGAAGGGAAATAAAACAGCAGACAGTAGACCAGATAGTTGATAAGGTGCTTGAAATGCCCGAAAAGACTAAAATACAGGTGATGTCGCCTGTTGTGAGGGCAAAGAAGGGTGAGCATAAAAAAGAGCTTGAATCAGCGGCAAAGGGCGGATTTGTGAGAGTCCGTGCAGACGGGATAATATATGACTTGTCAGAGGAAATAAAGTTAGAGAAGAATAAGAAGCATGATATTGATATAGTTATAGACAGACTTGTGATAAAGCCCGAGATACGTTCGAGACTTGCGGATTCCGTAGAAACTGCTTCAAAGCTGTCAGGCGGATTGATATTGATAGCAGTCAGTGGAGGAGATGATATTCTTTTTTCACAAAATTATGCTTGTCCCGACCATGATATAAGTATAGATGAGTTGAGTCCGAGGATGTTTTCGTTCAATAATCCGTATGGAGCGTGTAAGAAATGTACAGGCTTGGGAGTATTCATGCAGATAGACATCAACAGGATAATTCCCGACTGGACTAAATCAGTAAGACAGGGAGCAATAAAAGGAAGCGGCTGGGCAATGGAGGGAAGCACCATTGCAACAATGTATTTTGAGGCACTTGCGGAAAAATACAAATTTTCTCTTGATACTCCTGTAAAGGATTTGTCCGATGAAATTATGGATATAATTCTGTATGGTACGAAGGGTGAAAAGATAACGGTTCACCGTAAGAATGAATACGGTTCGGGAATATATAACACGGAATTTGAGGGGATAGTTAATAATCTTGAAAGGAGATTCCGTGAAACACAGAGTAATTGGGTGAAGTCCGAGATTGAGGGATATATGTCGGCAGTACCGTGTGATGCCTGTAACGGAAGAAGGCTTTCACCTGAAAGTCTGGCTGTAACTGTCGGGGATATGAATATCAGTGAGTTCTGTGATATGTCCGTTGAACAGGCGATAGAGTTTACAAAAAATGCAACACTTTCGGAGAGAGAAAGGTTCATAGCGAAGTCTATTACAAAGGAGATAGAGAGCCGTTTGAATTTCTTAAAGAGTGTGGGACTGTCGTATTTAACGCTGTCAAGGTCGGCAGGAACACTGTCGGGCGGAGAAAGTCAGAGAATAAGGCTTGCAACTCAGATAGGTTCGTCATTATCGGGAGTGCTGTATATACTTGATGAGCCGAGTATAGGCTTGCATCAGAGGGATAATGACAAATTGATAGGGACACTGAAAAATCTGCGTGATTTGGGGAATACTGTTATTGTAGTAGAACATGATGAGGACACAATGTATGCGGCAGACCATATAATAGATATAGGACCGGGTGCAGGCGTGAACGGCGGTGAATTGATATGTGCAGGCAGTGTTGAGGATATAAAGAAATGTGAGCGTTCACTGACGGGACAGTATCTGAGTAAAAAGATGTATATACCCGTACCTGAAAAAAGACGTGAGGGTAATGGGAAGATACTGAAGGTAATTGGTGCAAGGCAGAATAATCTGAAAAATATAGATGTTGAATTTCCGTTGGGAAAATTTATATGTGTCACGGGAGTATCGGGTTCGGGAAAATCATCTCTTGTAAATGAGATTCTGTACAAGAAATTGGCAGAGGAATTAAATGGAGCAAGGACAAAGCCTGTTAATTGTGAAAAGATAGAGGGGATTGATAATCTTGACAAGGTTATAAATATAGACCAGTCACCGATAGGAAGGACACCACGTTCAAATCCGGCGACATATACAGGAGTTTTCACGGATATAAGAGAGCTTTTCGCCCAGACGACTGATGCAAAGATGCACGGATTCGGTTCAGGCAGATTTTCATTCAATGTCAAGGGTGGAAGATGTGAAGCGTGTCAGGGTGACGGTATAGTAAAAATAGAGATGCACTTTTTGTCAGATGTGTATGTGCCGTGTGAAGTGTGCAAGGGCAGGAGATATAACAGGGAAACGCTTGAGGTTAAGTACAGGGGCAAGTCGATATATGATGTACTTGAAATGACGGTTGATGAGGCATGGGAATTTTTTGTGAATCACCAGAAGATAAGTGCGAAGCTGAAGACACTGCATGATGTAGGCTTGGGATATGTAAAATTGGGACAGTCGGCTACAACATTGTCTGGTGGTGAGGCACAGAGAGTTAAACTGGCAACGGAATTGTCAAAGCGTTCAACGGGAAAGACTGTGTATATCCTTGACGAGCCTACAACGGGACTGCATATAGCCGATGTACACAGACTGATAGAGGTGTTACAGAAATTTGTTGATGATGGTAATACGGTGGTTGTGATAGAGCATAATCTCGATTTAATAAAAACGGCTGATCATATAATTGATTTGGGACCTGAAGGCGGTGACGGTGGAGGAACTGTTGTAGTAATGGGAACCCCTGAAAAGATTTGTGAGTGTGAGCAGTCGTATACAGGACAGTATTTGAAAAAGTATTTGCCAAATTAAAAAAATCATCTTGTAGTTATGGTAAAAATATGGTATAGTATATGTAAAAATTTAAGGAAACAGGTGATTTT
>CADCDE010000084.1 GCA_902800065.1 uncultured Ruminococcus sp. | reverse complement strand
ATTATAGCATTATTTCCATAGCTTTTCAACAAAATTTTGGAAATTATTTGGTTTTATTTTCACAAATAGCCGTAGAACGCATATACAAGCGTTTTACGGCTACTTTTGTTTGAGTGGTATAGGGATACTTATTTTGAAGCTGAGATGTGTTGTAGTGCGTTGTAATGGCACTACAAGCGATTTTTGAATGGCAATATTATTTTCTAAATATTCTTTGAAAAAAACCCTTCTTTGTATTTTCGGGGACTTCTGGATTTTCAGGTTGTTCGGTTGTCTGTTCGGCTGCTTGCAGGAAAAATTGTTGTTTTCCAATGGCAGCCAAAGCTTGTGCAGCATTCAAAGCTTGAACCAATATGGTCTGCTGTTCCTGTGATTGTTTAAGCATAGTTGTCAATTCATCAATTTGTTTATCTTTCATTGCTAATTGTTGTTGCTGCAAATCTATAATCTTTTGTAAGTTTGCTGTCATAATGTTAATATCAACACCATTGACATTATTAGTATTATTGACATTTGTGTTTACGTCAACATCGTTATAAAATGTCTTTATAAAGTTTTCGAGTGTTTCATCAACGAATACACTACGTTTGATCATATAGGAATGCTCGGGTAGCATATCTATACCCATGACCTAAAACATTGAGCAGATAGAATTTCCTTTATATCTGATGTTGAACTATCAGGCTGTTATAAAATCCGACACTGCTACAAGTTTGCTCAATGTTTCTATATTCGAGTATAAAATCTGTTGGTGTCTTTTAATACGTTGCCATAATGCCTGTTTACTAATGTGAAGTTCCGCAGCTATTTGCTTTATTGGTTTGCCATTCATTTTGGGTGAACTCCTTTTTTTATATACCGATCAGTATCAAAATAAATACATTTGAAATAGTATCAAAAATTGTTTGAAATTTTTATTTGCCCATTTATTTGTTTTATATTTTATTAGACGAGCCTTTATTTCGGTATGCTTTCAGAATATCCATATCCCCCTCAAAAGAGCCGTATTTTGAGGGGGATATGCGAAAGGATAACTTAAATATTCCTAATAGCCATAGAACGCACATAGCGGCTTTATACGGCTTATATGAGCATGTTTATTGGTCAGCACTCAGACAACAGAAATCCCATATAAAGTGGAAGTGTCAATATATTATTTTCTTCACCAATATTGTAATTACCAAGTTTTATGGCATAGTCGATATGGTAAATATCCTTGTTCTTCATAACTGTTTTAAGGCTTTTTGCATTTCCTTGTGCTGCTTTTATCTCAACAGGAACACATTTTCCTTTGTAACGGATAAAAAAATCGATCTCCAAGCCGGAATCCTTATGGAAATAATAGAGTTTTCTCCCCATTTTTGCAAAGAAATCGGCAGCAAGATTTTCAAATATCGCACCTTTATATCCAAGCAGATTACCGCTTAAAATATCAAACTGTGTGCCGTCCTCCAGCATACTCACAAAAAGCCCTGTATCTGTCATATACACCTTGAATACATCATTGATGGCATTGCCGTCCAACGGCAGTTCCGTTGCTGTCAGATTGTAGCACCTTTTGACAATACCTGCGTCCTCTATCCATTGCAGACTTCCTGCAAATCTGGCAGCCGTTGAGCCTTTTTTTATCAGTGAATACTGAAATTTCTTGTTTTCTTTGGCAAGCTGTCGTGGAACAGACTGAAAACACTCTTTTATCAATGGCTTGTCCTTGTCATCTGCATATTTTACCATGTCATCTTCATAAGACCTGACAATATCCCTTTGAAGCTGCAAAACAATGTTCATTTGCTTTGTGTCGATGAATGTCTGCACAACATCGGGCATACCGCCTACCACTACATATTGCAGCAAAAGCTGATGATAACGGCTGTGCAAGGGTTCTTCAACGGGTGTTTTGTCCTGCAGATGTTTTCTTAATCCGTCAATGAGCTTTTCATTGATACCGTTTGCCCAAAGAAACTCCTCGAAATCAAGCGGATACATTGTGATAACTGTTTCATAGCCTACGGGAACAGATTTCGGAGCTTTTCCGTATCCCGATACGCCAAGCAGAGAACCTGTGCCAATCACATCATATCTGCCGTCAAGATGAAAAAATTTCAATGCTGTTCTTGCTTCGGGACAATCCTGTATTTCATCAAATATAATGGCTGTCTTGTACGGCACAAAAACAGTATCATTTCCCATGAATGCCGACATCATCATGATAATGTCATCGACTGCGAGAGAATTTCTGAAAATAGCGGAGTAATTCGGATTGTTAAAAAAATTGATGTACACTGTATTTTCATAATTTTCTTCACAGAATTTGCGTACAGAAAAGGTCTTTCCGCACTGACGGCAGCCCTTTATAATAAGCGGTTTATGATTGGGTGTTTGTTTCCAAGTCAGAAGTTGTTGTTCTATTTTTCTTTTAAGCATAAAAATCTCCCCTTGAAAAAGTATATATCCATATTATACCCGTATATAAAACTTTTTCAAGGGAGTTTTTGTTATATTTATAAACTTTTTCAAATGACTTTTTGAAAATTCAAAAACTTTATCCGAAAATCAGTTTTCCTTTCTGCCAAATAATCTTGAAAAAAGACCTTGTTTTTGTTTCGGCTGTTCCACATCAGACGGCTGATCCATAACGGAATGTTCGGCGAGCTGTTTTTGGATAGTTCCAGCATGGAGAGCTTGTTCCGCATTCAAGGACGCTGTCAGATTTTCCATTGCAGCAGTAAGTTGACTGATTTGCTCTTGCAACAAATTGATTTGTCTGTCCTTAACAGCAAGCTGAGCCTGAAACATTGTTATTTGTTCATCCTTTACAGCTAACTGTTTATTTAATAATTGTTCGATAAAAATATTATTTTCCGTTTTTTCCGATTTCAGTTGTACTTCACTTTCCGATTTTTCTGTTTTTTCCGATTTTGGCTGTATTTCATTTTTCGATTTTTCCGTTTTTTCTAATTCTGAATGTACTTCATTTTCCGATTTGTTTGACATCTTTGATTTTATTTCAGAAATTTGCATATCAGAAAGCATATATCTGTTTCCCACTTTACGAAGCTTATCATGAAAGCCCAACTCTGCTATAACACTTCTAACAGTAGGCTTGCTCACACCAAGTTCACTTGCAAGCTGTTTTATCGTCATCTCCATTTTGCCATCAACCTCTATACCTGATTTTTTTAGTCCTGCTCACAAATCAATTCTACTCCCAATCATCCCAAAAGTGAAGTATTTTTTTCTTTCTTCATGCTAAAAAAATTTATACCCTCAAAATAAAAATTTCAATAATTCAAAATACATTACAATAAATTATAAATTATATTGACAAATTTGAGATAATTCTATATAATAAAATCTAAAAAACAAACATAACCTTTATCCTTTTTAGTATTTTTGTGAGCCTATGGCGATTATGAAAAGGTGTGGGAATTTCACCACCAAGCGAATTTGTACACCCAGTGGGTGTACGGATTCTACGCTTGCGACCTCCCAACACATATGAATTTCCGAAAGGTACATCAAGAAGAAAATATTTTAATAAAATGAGGGATTAACAATGAGAGAAATCGGCGGTAACTTATTCTACGAATCACAAGAAATGGCTGCTCTGGTTGGTGTTGACGTGCAGAGTGTCAGAAGATGGGTACGTCTGGGAAAATTGAAAGCTGTTAAAATCGGCAGAAATTTCCTTATCAATGAGCAGGATGTCAAAAAGATGTTGGCAGTAGAAAAAATCAGTTCTTCCATAACCGATAAAGATAATCGTTTGAAATCTGCCATATTAGATATGCTGAATGAACGCACTACCACCTTTGAGAAAAAGTCCATTTCTGTTGATATTGGCAACGATGAAGAAATAATGATGAACGATACATCTTTCGCAACAATAGCGGAAAATATGAACAGAAACGATTACGAATATCTTTTCAGCAAAATATACGCTGTCGCATTCCAAAGGGGATTTAACGCAGGATATGGCGATTTTTATGAAGATATTAAAAACTTGATAGAAAAAGAGCAATCTGACTAATCGGGAGGACAACAAAATGATTATCAGCAAGTTAATTTTTACCGAAGAAGAAAAAGAAAAACTGAAAAACCCAGAAAAGTTATTTACTATAGAAATCGAAATGATCGATTTAACCGCAAAACAGCGATACATATCATCGTTTTTGACAAAATTAAGCGGTCATGGTTCTAACACTGATCTTGAATGTTCATCATCTGTTCCACCACTTACCGACAGCGACAAAGAAATAATAAAACAAGCCATTTTAGCAGATGTAGATGAGATATTGGACGCTATAACAAAAAAGGACATCGAGAACTATTTGAAACACTGCAATTTGGATTGGATAAGTTTTTCTGACAGATCCGATAAAGAAAAAAATACATTGATCAGGATGTTCAGAGAATCTAATTACCAGAATTGTGGCAGAGCCTTACGAGATATATTAAAACTTCAACTATCAGCTTGCAGACATTATGGATTAGACAACGTCGATATCTCAGAACTCATGAAGAAAAAAACAATCGAACTGTATGAAATATCGCTCGAAAATATTGACGAAATAAAAATTGATTTAGATGAAAACGAAATATTACCGATAATTCAAAAGACAAAAATTCCTGAAAGTGTATTATATCCTCTCTGGAAACCTACTTACGAACTTTTCGACAATTTCCCAATAGGAAGAACAAAGAAAATAAACATGGAGAGCGAAAAAGACAGACGAAAGGGTAAAACTGCAAATCTTTTGATGTTGCTCAATTTCGATGAATTAAAAGGAGTACATATCAGCCGTACACTGACCATATACGATAAAAACGTATGGAATGCCTGTGCCAATCTTGTAAAATGCGGTTGTGACGTGGTAACTGCTGCACAAATCTATAAATTCATGGGGCATACAAGTGAGCCAAATAAAAGAGAAAAAGATAAAATTTTGGAAAGTATCAATACCATAAGCAGAGCGAGAGTATTCATCAGTAATAAAGAAGAACACGCACTTTATGAAAAATATGATGAAATAGTATTAGATACGCCTTTATTAGCTGCTGAGATATGCAAAGCAACAATCGGTGATGACATTATTGATGAAGCCATACGAATAATTGAACCACCCAAATTATTTGCTATTGCAGAACAAAGAGGACAGATAACAACAATTCCTTTTGAGGTACTCAAAAGCCCCATAAACAAGAATGATGACGTTTCATTGATAACAGATTACCTGCTCATAAGGATTTCAAGAATGAAAAATAACAAGTACGTTACAAGAACTATTCTTTTGGATACTATTTGTGAAAAATGTGGAATCGACAACAGCGGAAGTGGTAGGGTAAAAAAACATCGACTTCCCGACAGATTAGAAAGAATTTTAAGCCATTACAAATCTATCGGTTGGATAAGCGACTACAAATTGACAGACCGAGAAATAGAAATTATAATTTCCGAAAAGAAATAAAATAGCAACAGCAGTCACAATTACAATTTGTGACTGCTATATTTTTGTTTCAGTAAAGCGTATAAACCAATCACAATTTTTGAAAAATATTCATTCTACACAAAATGATTATGCCAGACAAACTGTAACAACATCCCAGACAAACTGTAACAACATCCCAGACAAACTGTAACAACATCCCAGACAAACTGTAACAAACATTGTATCAAACCTTTGTGATTCTCACTTTTATCAACCAT
>CADCDE010000083.1 GCA_902800065.1 uncultured Ruminococcus sp. | reverse complement strand
AATAATCATGTCAGGGTTCAGGATAACTTCTTCTATCTTTTGCGGTGTCATATATGCACCATGCTTACGGATAGTCGGCAACACTTCGCTTGTTACCCAACGTTTGAAAGGCTTTGTATCGGGCAACTTGCTTGACAATATCAGACTGTAAAGACCGCTTTCATTTATGATGGTTAATTTTTGTTTGCCACCGGGGGTGTCCATTTCGTCCACCCCTTTATCTTCATTATCAACATGAACTCTAATTGCCTTTGCTGTATCGCTATATCCAAGAACGGTTGCAACGTCTTTCCCAACGAACCAAATTGCCCCATTAATATATACCGTTCTAATATTGTTTCCATCATAGATGAATGTTTCAATCTCTGACATAGCACTTTCTGAAACCATTTCTATTGACGGCTCTGCTATTTCGGAAGTTTCGGACTGTTCAATATCTTCTGCGACAAGCGATGTTTCAAAATTTTCCTCTGTGTCTGTTTCGCTGACAAACTCGCCTGTGAGATACAGCAAAATGATTTCTGTACTTTTATTGGTAGTCGAAACACGAATTAAATCTCTGTTTTGCAATCTTTTTAAAACGGTTCTGATTGTATGATACGACAATTTTGTCGCATCAGCGATTTTTGATACAGTTGTGATATATTTTCCATTTGTAGCGGATACGCAAAAATGAACATAGACATTGAACACATCTCTGTCTTTCTTATCTTCTATCTTGAAACTTTTTAGATGTTCCTGCAATTTAGCATCCATATTGGCGATGTTTTCTACCATAATGATTGTCCTTTCTTTTTTTTGTTTCTTTTGACTTGACAAATTTGCGTGAATCGGTTATACTTATGATAATGGATTCTAATAAGTACCCGATTCAAAAAAATGAATCGGCGGTGATTTGTTGTTTAGCATATCTTGTTACCTCATTATGTTACATCCATTTTTATCTTACCTAAAAATAGGTATAAAAATTTCTCTCTCTGCGGATTTACTTCTGGCAAAGAGAGGATTTAAAAGTTGGTATAACTAATAATCCTATGCCGTCTGCTCCGCAGATAGTTTAGGTTTGTTTCGGCTACATGAAGTTCCTGCTCCCCAGCATTGCAACTTCATGTAGTCTTTTGTCATTGAATATAGTATATCACACACGTTAGCGTTTGTCAATATGTTTTTAAGATTTTTTTATCAATCTTTTTATAGCATCAGATGTTCCATATCCTTTGCTCTTTTCGTTTTCAATTATATCAATAATATCAGAATCTTCAACCTTTCTTAATTTCAGGGCGTATTGTACATAAGTTCTTTTGTTATACTCGATATTACCTTTATATCCTGTCTGTTTGGCATACTCACGTTGCCTTGCGTTCTTGCGTTCTCTTGCTTCTTCCTCTGAAAATTGTTTCTTTGCCACGACTACTCCACTTCTTTCTTTTGATAATCCAGATAAAAGACACCAACTTCTCTAAATACTTCTGTTGGGCTTTTTCCGTTTTCTTTTTGTTCTTCCACAAAGTTAATCAAATCTTCATCAATATCTAATCTCAAAGGCATCGTAAATTTTCTGTATGTTTTGGCATTGTATTCACGACTTGCCTTATAATTAGTTCTTTTGGCGTACTCACGCTGTCTACTATTTTTTCTTTCGATTGATTCCTGCTCTGTGAATTTCTTATTTGCCATGACATTCACTCCTTGTTATTCTGATAACACTCTACCATCTGCCTGAATATTTCTGATATGTTTTTGCCTTTGCGTTTTTGTTCCTCTACAAAAGCTATTAATTCATGGTCGTTATCCTTTCTCAAGTGTATAGCATACTGCTTGTATGTTTTCTTTGCGTATTTTCTTTGTGCTTCATACATTGATTTGTCACTTCCTTTCTGGTTTTATTATACACTAATTTTTTTTAATTTTCAAGGTATTTTCAGAAATATATTAACTAATTTGTTTGTAAATTTCTGAATATACAAAAAAATAGGATAGGATGTTTTATCCTACCCTAAAGATGATTAAGCTGTGTGCTGCTTTGCCGATTTGAATGGTACGATATTCAAATTATCAGACAAGAAATCTTCTACCACACATTCAAGGTGTTCAGGACACAATTCACCTTCGACAATCAAGCTAAACAATCCATATACGGAATCAAAGTCATCTGAAATATCTTCCACTGCTGATTTAGAATCCTTGCCAATGATTGAAATACCGTACACCTGAACTTTTCCGAAATCTTCCAACATAACAGTTGACTGCGACAATATATATGCGTATTCTCCACTGTGACATACTATTCTTATCATGCGTATTCTTCTTTCATATCATAATTATCACGTTTCCGCAACGAATATATTATAATGCAGAATCACTGAATTTTCAATATGTTTTTGTAGGTTTTGCACACTAAAAATGTGATATTGCATTAGAAAAATTCCGTATATTGGGTGATATTTTTATATATTTTGCAAAATAAAAAGAGGGGAGGTTGTTACGCCTCCCCTGCCTGTTTACTTATTTTTCTTGTTCTGTTCAGCAATTTTCTTATAAGCCAAATTACGATAGTATTTTCTTTTCTCTTTCGGAGATAATCCAGTTGCTTTAAATATATCTTCTGATGTAATACTCGGGCAGTTAGGTTCAAGTGCTTCTTTTATTGCCAGAATCGCCCAAACTACCAGAATCCCTAACGGTATTAGTAACCCCATACTTTTCACCTCGCTTTATATATATACATATGTTTACCACAATCCGTTTTTCTCAATGTCCTGCCTTATCAGTTCTTTGATATAGCCTGCGACACTTTCCTGATTCGACAATTTTTCTAAAATGTCACCGTCTTTTGAAATTACCAAACGAATTGAAAATTGTTTCGTCTTTTCCTTGTTATACTTGTTGCTGGCTGCATAGTCAGACCTTTTCGCATAATCACGCTGAATTTTGTTCCTATGCTCTTTCTTTGCCAAATCCAACCTCATCACCCCTGTTCCTCATTAATATACTTCTCGAAATCTACCCTTTTTGCTTTACCACTACCGACAGCCATTCTGCCGATAGCTCCAACATAGTTAATCGTTCCGTCGCTGTTTACCGCCATCATGTCCGAATAGTGTCTGCCTGTAGGCTTCACACCGTCATCGAATGTGAATCCCTCATGCTCTGCCATCTGCAAGAACTTATTTCCGATTTCCTCACTGTTAAGATAAACATAAGTCTTGCCGTTCTCTGCCATTCCTCTAATTGTTCTCTGTGCCATAAAACCAAATCCTTTCAATATAAATATATTTTATTTAGCCTACCAGAGTACAATGAGAAAATCCCCATCGTTACCGACAGGGATTGAATACAGTATAACTCCCCATCGGTCAAGCATTAGCACCTTACCTTTTGGCAGGTTGCTGTGCGGTCATAGGGCTTGTCCCTCACGCACTCTTAATAGGTTTATTAACAGTTTAATTATATCATATATCCTATACGCTGTCAATAACTTTTTTGTTTCTAAGTTATTCTATTTCGTCATCTTAGTTTAACAGATTTTCAATGTATTTGTATTCGCCTGAACCTGTTATGTACCATATTGAAAAACAATATGGCAATTTTTCAATTTCTGTTGCAGGCAAATATTCCTCCAACTGCTCATTTCCATCCTGTTCATACATCTGTGTTATTATATCTGCTGCTTCTTCCTCACTGTTTGCTAACACGATAATGTCATTCTGCTTTTCATCTTCCAAATAAAACTTTTCGCCCGATTCTGCTAATTTATAAAACGCATACATTTTCATGGTAATTCTCCGTTTCTCCACATATAGCCGTAGGTCAGCCTTTTTATAACACAGTTTTATTCCATGCTATCACCTTCTTGTTCACAGAATGTCACAAAATTATTGTGGTGATAGACATCATACGTCTTACCGCTTTCGGCAGTGTATTTAGATGAACGCTCAACACATTCTGCACATCCATTTTCTTCTGTTTCATTCTGAATTTCTTTGATTATTTCTTCCGTTCCACAAGCGTAGCAATAAGAACAACTACTATCAGCAGTAACACTTGCACATTCCCAAAGACACCATGTTGGGATCATATCGGCAAGCATTTCAGCCCTATGTGCTATAATCATAGCATCAAAATATGTATACTCTGACAAAATAGCGTATACATCCCAACCTGTTCCAACTTCAGGTAACTCCCTATCATAATCACTGTCATACACGGCTATAATCTGCATTTTAATATTCGCAGACGGATTGAAACGCTTGACGGTCATCATGGTAAAAATTACTTGTTCCTGTAAATCCGTTGCATTGTGATAAATCCAGTTATTGATGTTACTGTCATCGGGTATATACATTTTTCTTTCAACCGTTTCGTTATCCTCGATAACCAATAATCCACACATGGAAACCTTATTTTTGATTTTATCCCACTCAGATTTTGTTATTAAATTTGTCATTGCAAACACTCCATTCTCCCCGTAGCCTGATAGGACAGCATTTGTTAGATGTTATTTACATTCTGCAAGGATAACCACTTTCATTGCTTCTGATGCAAAATGCTTCACCGTCATCATCAGGAACACAACTCAGCATCTTTCTTTCGATAGATTACCCGTCTTTAGGGACGAGTAATCCACAATGGTAATTTTGCTTTTATGTCATTCCATTTTGTTGATGTAGTGTTTTTCATAGTAATTCTCCTTCTTACAGTGCGTTTATAAACGCATAGATTATTGTTTTTGTATGTTCACACTCGTTTTTTACATCCTCTATTATCGGGAACAAAAACTGTGTGTTCACATCATACATAGCACTCAACATCAGAATCGTATTGACAATTTCATCAAACTGTTTTGCAGCCAAATAATTTGACAATTTGATTTTTTTTGCCTGCAATTCCTGTTTTTCTGCTACTGCTTTGATTTCCTTTGCAGCTTTTATTGCCGCATCTGTACAAAACTTCTGTGATATGTCTGCTTTGTCCACACTAAGAGCATTGGCTATCTTAGTGATTTGTTCCTCTGAAGGCTCTTTGTCGGACAGTTCTATGCTTTTGAGTGTTGCCAGAGGAATACCTGACCTATCTGCCAATGTTTTTTGAGTTATGCGTAATGCTTCTCTTATTTTTTTTATCCACCAATTCACAGCCACTTCATTGGACACCTCCTTTCGTATTGACTTTATTATATATCATTTGCAATATTTTGTCAATATTTTTTAAATACTTTTTTTATACTTTTTAATCATTCAGCATTTTGCGTATTTTGTCTGCCGCTTCGTAATCATTTATCCTGACAGGCATCAGCAAGACAGTATAATTTCCGTCCGTCATTACACAGGGTTTCAACGCATTGATAAATTTCCATGTCGGATTCAGGTGTTCAGCCTTAAACAGTTGTATGCAGTCCAATAAATATGGTGCACTCATGCCTATTAAAAATTCTTTTGTAGGAATGTTCTCTCCCGTCATGGATTCAATAGTATCTACTGTATGATAGTTCCTTGAGAAAATAGCCGTGTACATCATTTCATTTTCAAACATTATGTACATAGGTATTGTATCATTTTTAGACAGTTCTTTGTATTCTTTCAAGACCGTCATAATTTCGTCTGTGTCAATTTGGGCTTCAAAATTAGCAGTTTGCGGAATGACACTCTGATAATTCATGTATTCCCCTTGTATCAGTCTTGCACGATAGCTGAAATTTTCCGATAAGACATATACATA
>CADCDE010000082.1 GCA_902800065.1 uncultured Ruminococcus sp. | reverse complement strand
TTGTCACAAAAGTATCACGAAGACAAAGATTCTTCGTCGCTTCGCTCCTCAGAATGACAAATCGGGATGCTTATATTTTAAAAATTGATTTCCGTGATAATTAATGAAGATGAACAACATAGCTCATATCAATCTTTGCCTCAAATGCTTCTTTTGTTTTTCTGTCAGAGCAACATTGTTATATCATACAAACATATCAACATAACCAAGAGCACGGTTGACATACCTCAGCTACCGGCCGATAGCTTTACGAACTTTTTTACCGGTACGTTTCCTGCGCTCTGCCAGAGCAAGATAATCCTTTCTCACATTTTCACGATACATACGAGGTTTGTAAAAATTGTATTCTGCACATATCTGATCTATCATTGACGCAAGAGGTATTCAGGAACTCAAAAAAGGCGATAAAATCGAAGCCCTTTACTATACGGATGATGACACGGAAATAAAAGCTGATGTTTACAAATGGCGTGACGGCGACAATATCATCTATGAATACCTTCCCGAATCGGATTATTATTATTCTTTCTGTATTGAAGACATTTACGGAGATTACTATTTCACAGATGATGCCCTGTTTTGAATAGACGAGAACGGAGATATATTCTTTACGGACTTGTCCGAAGATAACTATAGTAAACGTCACTGAAAATTTCCTTTTGTCATTCTGAGGAACGAAGTGACGAAGAATCTTTCAAAGATTCCTCGCTTTGCTTGGAATGACATAGAGCAATTTATTTTGTCGTTTACTATAAAAAAGCCTGGAATCAGCATAAAAAGCTTGATTTCAGGCTTTGATTATTTCATCAGATTCATGTTAACGTGAGTTCGATGAAAACGAAAAATTATTATACTGTCATTCTGCAGCGACGAAGAATCTTTTGAAGATTCCTCACTGCGTTCGGAATGACATACTTCATTTCATCATTGTCAGAATATTTTTCAGTTATATCGAACTCACGTCATGTTATTTTAGAACGATAAGATTTGATACGTTCTTTCTCTTTCTCAGCATAGTCGTTGATTGATTTAGCGGAAGAATTTATATATTTTGTCAACTGTTCATGCCAATCGAAATAACTTAATTCTTATTTGACATCTGGAATGATAACAGGAAATAGATAAAAATGATCGGTACGATTATGCTCACTTATGTAATGGACAGAGGCTTTCTCATCTTTATTATTTGTGGGATAGATTACACCGGTTGCATGTGAATTAAAATCAACCATATCACGGAGACATTTTGTATAATCATCAAGATTAGCATTTGTAATATTGCCATTTGATACCCATGTTTCGAGCTTGAATTTTGCATCGAGAATCATAAACGGGGTATCACCATCAAAAAATACAAAATCTGGGTATGTTTTAAGCCTGAAATCACCATTATCGTCGCACTTAAACTCGATTTGGCTAATCTTATCATTGGGAATTTCTTGCATACTCAAAACTTTTAATTTACACTGTGAATTGATTTTATAATCCATTTTATCTTTTTTCAGATGTTTTTCCATATATAACTCCCACAAATCGGGCAAGTAGAAAACAATACTTTGTGTTTCATTTTCATTACCGCTGAAAATAGATACACCCTCATCACGAAGTATCATAATACATGTTTGTCTCAGTGCCTCATACTCAAGGAAGAAGGGGTGCGTAATGGGACGAAGATTCTTTGCAATCATGATACTGTTTTGATAATTATTGTATGAAATAAATGTGCGAATCTGACGGATGGCATCATAAGCTGTACAGTCATTTATCATCGCTTCCGTCTGGTCGGGAAATTTCTTTTTCAAGTATTCATAGGCACAAATGATAAGATGATTGAAAGGATTATTATATGTACTCTCACGATAGGAATATGCTATTTTACCGTATATAGCACACTGTAGCCTTTGAATACTTCTCGCCATGTTCTTCATCTTCCGAATACTCTCCTCCCGACAGACTTTCCCATTTGATGGACGGGTTGTCAATAAAGTATGGTTTGAGCATAGCTCTAAGATCTTTAGATTCTCTTTCAATTTTTTCCAGTTTTCTATCTTCAGTACCCTGATTAAAAGTCAAGTAAACCTTTTTATCAAAATGGTCGAAAAGATATACTACATAACGAGATTCATCCTTCCTTGTTGATGGAGTTTTTGAAACACGAGGTTTTGCATTATTTTTGGGTTGGATAAGTTGTTCAATGATATTATCATCTACATTTTTAATGATGGCATAATATAAAAATTCCGGTACGACTGAACCCGGCGTGTTTGAAGTAACTGTATAATTCTCAATCTTTTTGTCTTTTAATATTTTTTCAAGCCTACTCCAAATTGTAAAAGCTTCTTTACTTTCTTTATCTTTTTTTCTTGTCATATTCCAATAGTCTTCAATATCATATTTTTTTCCCAACAAAGTCAGCAAAAATCTCCTTTATTTTTCATAATGTGTGACATAGTTACAGAAAGGTACTTGTTTTTCTGCTATACTTGGCATATACTTAGTGTCTGTTTTTTCTCCCCAAAAGCCATGAAATACTGATAAATAGTAGTGTTTGAGTGTGCAATATGGTATAATAAGTGCAAGAAAAAAAGCCGAAATGGATCTGAAACAGTCTGAATTCAAGATATTGGCTGAATTTCTGAAATCGATAGAGGGCGATAACGAATAAGAAATCACTCCGGAAAATCCTAAAAATTTTGTCGGGGTAATTTTTTTATTATGGGGATTTTTAATTTTCCTTGATAAAGTGCAGGCTGTGTGATAAAATTGAATAAACACTATTTAGTGGAGACGATGATATGAAAAAATATACAATGCCCATATAAAAAAGTGATTTTGAAATATCCACACATGGGACGAGTGGCTATTTTTGAGTTCAAGTGCACCATCAAAAAGGTCTAAAAAATAAACCATCAGTGTGAGTGTTCATGCACTTATATTGATGGTTTATGTCTTAAAATATTTTATGAATTGTAATGAAAAATGAAAGCAGGATTGAGATGAAATTTGAAGATTTTGATTATTTGAAGGAGTCGGGGGCATTGTTAGAACCTGATAAAAAACGCTTTGAACTGGAATTTTTGTCTGTGGACGGTAAAACAAATCGTATTATTGGATATGTTCCCTCTGAAAGTATGCAGATAATTGTAAGGGATATTCATACGGAAAAAATACCTGATTTCGGACTGCAATTCGGCGGAACAGGACGTTATCTCAGAATCAATTTATGCAAAAGCGGAAAATGTGAATTCAAAGGCAAAAACGGTGAAAGTCTGTATCTTTCCGCAGGAGAAATTGCAATGGATTACAAAATTGATGATGACGGCAGTTTTTCATTTGTCACGGAGGATTATCTTGGAGTGGAAATTATCATGCAGGTAGATAAAGTCATTGTAGAAATCCCTACTTTAGCAATGCTCAAGAAAGCTATCAAGCGAATGGATATGCCCGAATATGCAACGAGTATCAATACGATGTATTTTGTAGATGCTTCCGATGATACCAACCGCACTCTTTCGGAACTTTTGAAATACTGTTTTGATGACTATGACTGTGAGGCAATTATTATTAAAACCGCTGAACTCGGACATAATATCGGCACTGACCTTACTACATCAAAAGCAAAGCTGAGAACCTTTGCAACAAGTACTCAGGCAAAAATTGCAGAGGATATTTATCGAAAACTCACCGAGGATTACGGTCAGAAATGGCCTGTATCGGTGTTTGCCGAGAAATACGGAGTGAGTGAAACCACAATTAAAAACTATTTCCGTAACGTGTATGGATATGCCTATAAAGACTATCAAAAAAAAGTCCGCATGGAGAAAGCAGCGGATATGCTGAAACATACCAAACTCCATATTGATGAAATCGCCCTGAAAGTCGGCTATTTAAGTCATACAAAATTCAGTGCAGCTTTTAAGGAATATTACGGTGTTGCTCCGTCACAGTATCGTCTTGACAGTAAAATCAAAGAAATCGAAAGCAGTCATTAAAAAATTCATTTTCCAAGGCAATCATACAGAAAACTGTCAGACAGTTTTTGTATGATTGCTTTTTTCCTAAAAAATACCAATATTGCTTTCTGTTTGGAATAATTATTCTGTTTGGGTAGTGACGAAAAAGCGGATATCATGTTAAAATGAATGCAAATGATAAGTAAGATGATGATTGGGATGCTTCGTCAACGGAAAGTAAAATCTCCTTAAAGCAGATATTGGTTTTACCCCCTTATATCCGAAAATTTTAAGGAGATTTTCTTAATAAAATTATCTGTTTTTTTGAAAGGAGTAATGCTATTGTGAAAAGACCATCAAAACAAATACTTGCCTGTCTGCTGTCATCAGCAGTGATGGCAGGTATGATACCGACAGCGGCTGTTTCTGCCGTGTCAGCCGACACATCGAATGTTATTATTCATGATACGGCAGGTTCACTGTCCATAACGGACGAAACGGCAAATCATATTGCCGTTATCAATTCCGTTGAGGACTACGAAAACTACACCGCAAAAATTGAAGGTCCACGTGCAAGTAAAGGTGTTTCCAAACTGCCCTCAAAGGTGGACAACAGTGCCAATGAAAATGCAATTTATCTCCCTCCCGTAAGAGATCAGGGTGACATTGGTGCTTGCGTTGCATGGTCAACGGTTTATTATCAGTACACCTACACCATCAACAAAGCAAAAGGTATTCCCACAACCGACTTTAATACTTATTCACCGAACTTTGCCTATAATCTGGTGAACGGTTCGACAAACGGCGGAACTTTCTCCTATCGTGTTTATGATTTGCTGAAAAATCAGGGTGCAGTAACAATTAAAGATGTGCCTATTAAAAGTACATCACAGCCTCAATCCAATTATCTTGACTGGTACGCTTATGACAATATTTGGGAAAAGGCTCTCGACAACAGAATTCTTTCCTATACCTATTATTACAGCGGTGATACATCTGATGCTTTCTATGCTCAGCATGGTGCTTATCTGGATCAGAATGACGCTCCGATTACTTCACCCGATTCCGAAAACCTCAAACTTCTCAAACAGGTTCTTTATGACGGTAAAATCCTCTCCTTTGACTCCAATATCAGCAAGTGGCGTACAACATCTGTCAAAGACAGCAGCAAGGCTTCCAATCCCCAAAAATACACCATAGACAACAGTGCGGCAGGGGAATATGTTGCCATCTCTCAAATTTACAATCCGTATTCCGGAACAGGTCATGAAATGACTATTGTAGGCTACAATGATGAGATATGGACTGATATTAATAACAACAATATTGTTGATGAAGGCGAAATGGGTGCTTTCAAGATGATCAACTCCTTTGGTACGGGAGATTGGTATATGTCCACCGGCAATACAATGAAAAATAATGACGGTTTTTTGTGGATAGCCTATGACGCTTTGAATTGGCATTCTTCTGTAAGCGGTGTTTCTGATGAAATACAGGAAAGTATTTTGCACGCTGTCAGCTCAATGGAAGTCAATCCTCAGCAGAATAATGATTCAGGCTATAATCTCCGTTATTGTCTGAACACTTCCGCAAGAGACTCCAGTCCCGTAACCGTTACAGCTGTCGATAAAGTGACAGGCGAAGTTGTCAGTGGTAATGCCGTACCGTTTGACTACAAGTTTTACTCTCCCTCTGTTTCCCGCAGTTGTACATATGCAGGAGAATATTATGCAGATGCCTCTGACGGTATTATGACGATTGACCTTGAAACGATTGTACCCGAACTTGCCGAAAAGGGACTTGAAAATTATGACTGGTCTGTCACCGTCGGCAACTATAATAATGTTTATGGTAATACCGTTACTGTCAAAGATATCAGAATCATTGATAAGAAAGCCAAAAAAGAATATCCTATGAATGCTGTTGCCGGCTTTACTTTTACCGAACAGACAAAAACTGTGAATATTCCGATTTCAGACGAGCCTGCTCCGCAAAATCAGATTACCATTTATTACAAAGGCTATTCAACTCCGTATATTCACTATCAGATTGAAACAGGCACATGGACAGATGTTCCCGGCAAAGCCATGATAAAAACCAATGAAGTCAGCGGTTATACACATAAATATACAATTGACCTCGGTACAAAAGAGTATATCAATGCTTGTTTCAACAATGGCGGAAATAGCTGGGACAGCCGCAACGGTGCCAATTATCGCTTTGAGAAAGGAACCTATACATATTCCAACGGTAATATCCAAGCTTATGAACCGCCCAAGCCCAAAGAACTTTATGCAGACATTACCTTGTCAGCTAAAACGATTCCAACAAAACAGTCTGTAACAGTGTCTGTTTCCGCAGCAGGCGGTACTGCTCCCTATCAGTATCAGTATTCCTATGAAAGAAATGGCAGTGAAACTGTTGTCAAAAATTACTCCTCGGACAGTTCTGCGAATATCAGTATTTCCTCGGCAGGTCTTTACGCTGTTAAAGTGAGCATTAAAGATGCCACAGGAAAAACAATTCAAAAAACGGCTGATTTAACAGCAGCAACCGTTACTATCGGCAGTCTGTCAACCAACAAAGCCTCTGCAAAAACAGGTGAAAGCGTTACTTTCAACACTTCCGTCAATGACGGCAATGTCCCCGTTTCATGCAGCTATACCATTACAGGCAACGGCACT
>CADCDE010000081.1 GCA_902800065.1 uncultured Ruminococcus sp. | reverse complement strand
CTCTGCCGCATCTCTCGGCATATTTCTGTATTTCTGCTCACGCTGTAAAAGCCCTTTAAGTGCATCTTTGTCCTTTGAATATTTCATAAATTCAAGAACCGCACCCAATTCGTATTAAATTTACTGAAGTCCTCGTCCTTCAAGTCATAAGGTGATACAAGGTTAAGGGTATATTTCGGAAGAAATTTAAGATAGACTTCATCTTTGAGATAAAACATTTCTTCAACGGAACGAAATCCATCCCATTCATCTGCTCCCCAATAAACAACAGCAGGTACTATCATATTAAGTTTATCACCTTTTGGGAAATCGACAGACTTTTCTATTTGATTCATCATATCCTGCTTCCGAGCTGAGTGTTTCGTTTGTCGGTTTCGGTCTTGTTTACAGCAATGAAAATCGCTTGTCTTTGACCGACAATAATCACTTTACTTTTTGCACGAGTAACGGCTGTGTACAGCAAATTTCTTTTCAGCATGATATAAAAGCTTTTCATCATTGGCATAATTACAGCTTTATACTCACTTCCTTGCGATTTATGGATAGTAATGCTGTAAGCAAGCGTTATATTAGCCATTTCTTCAACGTCATACCAGATAATATCCGGCTTTCCATCAAATTTTATGCCACACAGCAGTTCTTCATCTTCATCTTTTTCGATTTTAACGATAATACCTGCTTCACCGTTGGAAACAAATTCATTGTTTTTAGTCTGCATTACCCTGTCACCTTGACGGAATACAGATGTTTTTACTTTCATTTCGGGCTTATTTTGAGCGGGCGGATTTACAAGTTCCTGTAACTTCTTGTTGTACGCATTGACACAATTCTCTCCCCTTGATTTCATGGGGCAAAGTATGCACACGTTTTCAATCCCTACTCGGTGAATTTCTTTCATATAATTTTCGATAACCGTATCAAAACATAAACTCGGTTCGTCTGCATTCAGAAACATAAATTCACTGTTATACAGCAATCTTGAATCGCCCGTATTGATTTTTTCGGCATTGATAGGAATGATACTTCCTGCACCTTGACGATATACCAAATTCAAGCGTGTAACGGGGATTTTTCCGCATGAAATCAACTCATTCAACACATTGCCTGCACCTACTGACGGCAGTTGGTCACTGTCACCTACAAGCAAAAGTTTTGTTTTATTGGGATTAAGAGCCGACATCAGTATTGAAAAAATCTTCATGTCACACATGGACACCTCATCAACGATAACCGTGTCAAATTCAAGATTTTTTGTTGACGATATATCCGTATCTTCCATGATATGCAAGCCTGAATGTATCGTGTAAGCCTCTTTTCCGGTAGCCTGTGCCATTCGCCGAGCAGCTTTTCCTGTCGGTGCAAGAAGTAAAACTTCCGATTTTTCATACACCTGTGCATTTATCTCCAAGATTGCTTTCAAAACCGTAGATTTACCCGTACCCGGACCGCCTGTGATTATACTGAAACGGTTATTAAAAAACTGCTTGATAGCATCTTTTTGCCTGTCAGCAAGCGGAAAATTCTGCCTTTCAAAATTGATAATTTTGCTTGAAACATTAACCGGACTTTGCGGAGTATTCAGAAATTGACGGATTTTCCTTGCAGAAAAAACTTCATTATCATAGTTGCTTGCAAGATATGCAAAGCCGTTATCGCCTTTCAGAATTTCATCTTTTGCCATCTGGATAATTACATTGGTAACATCATTTATTGTCACAACAGGTGTTTCCATACCGTCATTCAGCATTTCATAAGCCTGCTGTCTTAAAATCTCCTGTTCCAAACATAAATGTCCGTTTTTTTCCGCTTCCGTCAAAACATACTCCAATGCACCTCTAATTCTCAAAGGATCATTTTTCGGTGTATTCGTTTTTGTAGCAATATCGTCAACCGTTTTGAATCCGAATCCCTTTATCGTGAAAAGCACATAGGGATTTTCACTCACTTTTTCACACGCTTCAGCACCGAATTTATCCACAATTTTCTTTATTTTATTCACAGAAATTCCAAACGGTGCCAATAACATAACAAGGTCTTGGTAGCCGTAATTTACCGTATAAGCCTCTTTTATCTTCTCCAATTTCTTCTTTGTTATGCCACGAACTTTCAGCCATTCATCGGGATTATTTTCCAAAATCGAAAATACTTTATCTCCAAAAGTATTGTAAAGCCTGACAGCCATTTTGTTCTTGATATGCGGTAAAACACCCGATGATAAAAATGCGATAATTCCTTCTTCGGTTTTCGGTAAAACGGATATACACGAACTTATTTCCATTTGCAAACCGTATTTTGTCGTTTTCCATTCACCGTCGATCATGAGCTGAACGTCATTACTGTGAGGAATATTATTTCCTATTCCGACAAAAGTACCGTATTTAAGGGCATTTTCGGGCAGTTCGCTTTCATCATCAGGAATGAATGTACACACGGAAAAATCTCCGTTTTCAAAAATCGTCCTGTTGTAAGTTGCTAACATCTTTTTACTCCTCTCTATCAAATATTCTTGTTTGCAATTATAGCACAACAGATGTGAAAATTGCAAGAAAAATCAGCTATAATGCCGTATAAAGCCATGCAATATACGGCAAGCTGTTTTGATTTCAAACTGCACTTGATTTGAAAGTAAGTCTTCTTGTTGATGTTGTTGTCACGAACTGGTCGTAAATGTCGGGATAACTGTTTTTCAACCTTTCGAGATTGTCCTTATTGATTGTCGTGCGTGATACAGGCTTGTATGAAATATCGTACTTGATACCATCTGCTTTTGAAGTCGCATTTGTATTTTGCCCCATGCTTTCAATTATTGGCAAAACAAGTCCGTCTATTGCACTCTGTACCTCTTTCGCCGCATCTTCAAGGGATTTCTTTTTAGCTTTCAATTCTGCAATTTTCGCCAACTGTTCATCAAAACCCGTTATCTCAACAGGCTTTTTGTTGATCTGTGCCTGCACATATTTGTCTATCGTTTCAAAACAAAGGTCGGCACTTTCCGTAAATGGTTGCGGTGTGTTGGTCATAACATAATTATTCCAAAAATCCATTTCCGCCATAATCAGTTCTTTCTCGAAATCAATATCACGCTCGATTTTGCGTATCGCCATATTTTCGGAATTGTTGTCAAACAAGCAAGCCACATAAGCTACATTGATGTTCATAACAGCCATATAATGCCTTACTTGCACTTCGTAATGAAAAGGCAAACTGTTATCACTCCAATTATTTTTGGCACTGGGATTGCTCGTTTTACACTCCAAAATACCTCTTGTACCGTCGGGTAAGTCAATGAAACGGTCAATGTTGCCTTGCATGAAAGGATAAATCGGGTGCTGATACATTTCCTCGACATGATACACTCTCAACCCCGTTTTATAGGAAAATTCCTGTGCAACGGTTTCTTCAAGTGCGTGTCCCCACCTCAATGCAAGTGTGCTTGTTTCCTTTTCATTAACGGGTTCAATGCCTGTCTTGTCATAAAAAAGCTCTCTCTTTGTGCGGTAGGGATTGACACCGAAAATAATTCCGGCATCACTTCCACCGATACCCGTCTTTCTCCATGCAAGCCAGTCTTTTTCACTCATTCCTGCCGTACTGCAAAGTACATTCGGCTGATAATCCATTGTGTTTGTTTCGGTCATTTTAAAAACCTCATCTTTCTAAAAAATTATTTATAAAAACGAGTTCAAGAACTCTGTTTTCCAAAATTAAAACAACAAAAAACGGCTGTCAAAGCACCTTTGTAAATGCTTTAACAGCCGTTTGAATATAGTTATCCCATATAAAATTGTCATTCTAAATCGCAGAAATACCTCTGCCGCATACTGTCACTCGGACAGTTAATTTTGCACTGACAGATGAAAGTGTCGTGCCGTAGTCACCTCAGCGTGGAAGCTGATATGGTGCTGAATGTAAGACCATCCGAAGCACTGTCGGACACACTTGATATAAAAATCAAATGATATAAATGCTAACTGTGTTTATTATAAAATATGAAATATTATTTGTCAATGGGAATTTTTTAAACCTTTTGCGATAGCGATAAGATGTTCAAGCTGCTCTGAAGGAATTTGTTTTGCTGTTTCATAGAGAATTTTTGCTTTATCAGGATTCATATTTTCAGTATCGAAAAAATCCTTCGGAGTAATATTCAAATATTCACATATACAAAAAAACAAAGACATAGACGGAAAGTTGATACCATTTTCAATGTTGTTTATATAACCTGCACTTTGTCCAAGTGAAAGGCTCATATCTCTCGCAGATATGTCCTTTTTTATTCTCAGTTCAGATAATCTGTTTGCAAACTCTTTTTTATCCATAATCATCACCATATATAATTTTACTATACATATTCGGCAAAACTATTTGGTTTATTCAGCAATTTGTGCTATAATATCTATTTATAGTAGATATTATAGATATACTATATATTTTGAATAAATCAGAGGTGCAATTATGGAATTGACACAAAATAACAAAACTTGCTGTTTTTTCGGACATCGTGAAGTAATGCACAACATCAAAAAAATATTGACGGATACGATTGAAAATCTTATCGTCAATAAAAACGTAAATAATTTCTATGTGGGAAATCAGGGACAGTTTGACAGTATGGTTTACACTGTCTTGAAAGAACTAAAAGAAAAATATCCTCATATCAAATACAGCGTTGTTTTGGCATATCTGCCGAGTAAAATAACGGCTGAAATATACGGTGATGATACACTTTATCCCGATGGATTGGAATTTGTACCGCAACGCTTTGCAATCTCAAAACGAAATGAATGGATGATCAAAAAATCCGCCTATGTAATATGCCATGTGCATAAAATAACAGGCGGTGCAGCTAAATTTCGGGATAAGGCTGTCAAGAAGGGTTGTACGGTCATCAATATCGCAGATTTTACGGACAAGTGAAAACGGCTGTCAAAGACACTTCGCTTTAACAGCCGTTTATTCAACCTTTTTTGATGAAACATTTTTTCTTGTAGAAAGTCACTCCATAGCTTATTACATCAAGCCCTTCCTCGTCTATCAAGGGCTGTGCATAATTTCTGTCTTTTATCTGCTGAAGTGCTTCATCGCATTTCACAGGAATATCCGCAATATTTTTGGCTATTTTAAGTTCCAGTATAGCTGCACGCAGATTACGATTATTTTTTATGATAATATCAGATCTGCCGTTACCCATTTCGTAGTTTGATTTTACAGCATAATAGCGTATTGCCGAAAACAGTCCTGCTGTGAAAGCGTGATAGAACTTTTCACTGTAATCATAATAGCTTATTGTTGATGTGAGATATTTCGATATGATCTTCGCAAGATTTGCCGTATCACCTGCCCAAAGTGAATTAATCAACTCTGTTCTTTCATCTTTAACTACTTCTTCTTTGAACCATTCCGAAATTGTCTTGACAAATAAACTTTTTATTTCTTTATTGACAAGTTTAAGTTTATACGTTTTTATATACGGCATATCACTGCTGTAAGTTTCAAGGATATTTTCGGATTTTTCTTCAACAGTTGTAAGATAACCCGTTGCATATAATACCGACCAGAAATTTGCTTCCGTAGAGGTCAAATCCCTGTAAGTAACACTGTCATTAAGTTCGACTTCAATGCTTTCGCCACGAATCAATATTTCCATCTGATCATTCAAACTGAGATTACTTTCCAAATACTGACGGATAATATCATTGCTGCTTGTATTTGACCAGTAATCTTTCGGTGCAATTCCGGGTGTATCCTGCAATTCCGATACATAATTGAGAACGTCCCACGGACAATAAATTTCTTTCCGTCCGAAACGATAGCCGTCATACCAGTCTTTTACAATAAATTTGTAAGGTGTCAGTTCCGTATCGGACAATAATTTGTCAACTTCACTTTCCGTAAATCCGAAAAATTCATTGTATTTATTTCC
>CADCDE010000080.1 GCA_902800065.1 uncultured Ruminococcus sp. | reverse complement strand
CTGATAATTTTGCCCAAGAACAGGATGAACGGGTTTGCCTCGGGACATTTTCTGTTATTCCCACTCTATGTTTGAAACTATATATAGTATCTTTATATCCCATAAACACAATATATAGACCGTTTTTTCTTTATATTCCACCTGTTTCATGTCGTTTTATGACTTTTTGTAGATAAAATATAGATATGGGAGGTTTTTAATTTTTAAATTTATGGTGCTCATACACCTATGTTAATCATACTCTTTGCTTCAAAAGATAGACCAGAAATCCTGAATAAGCTGTTCTGTCATCAGAACCTGAAAGCTTATCTATGTACTTGTGTATAAATTCAGGTTTCCATGTCTTATCTTTTTTCTGATTCATTAACCGCATAAGAGTTTTCCATGCACTTACTCTGTTATTCAGAAGCTGACGGGAATTAAGATTCAGTATCTGATTCAGATCATCATCAAAATTTTCAGCACCGGCAGAGAAAGAAGATCTGATATAGCCCGACCTGTCATAGTAAATCGTATCAATATGTTCCTGCAAACGAGGATCAATATGCAGCAACTTATCCCCTTTCTTTACATCACAGGTCTGTTCTTCTTCCGGACAACCTCTTGTTGTATCACATACAGCAAACAGATTACGATAGTCAAGAGACAGGGACATATCCCCATTTGTTCCATTTCGTGGAATATAGTGTTCAATCGTAGAATTACTCATGCTGATATTTGACATACAGTAAGCACACTTGTATCCTTGTTCTTCCAATAAAACTTGCTTTAATTCATCCTTTTCAGATGAAACCAATTCGTCATAATCTGATCGCCTGCTTTTTATCTTCCCGAAAATAGTCGGTACTCTTTGCTTTTTTACTATCCTTATCATAAGTCACCACTGAATGTTTCAAAGTCATAGGCTATTTTTGCATTAACAACATCCGTATTCTTTTCACCAAGCAAATCTGTCAATTCATCAAGAATATTCTTTGCCTTTTCAAAATCACGCCTGTCAAGACAATCGTTGAACTCTTTCAATTTACTTTCAATTTCGTCAGGTCTGTAACCTGCACCCATTATCTCATAAAGCACAGAATTGACATCCTTGCCATAGGCATCTCTGCCGTAATAATTACAGCCATCATTATCAAGCAGAATCAGATTGCTATTGATTGCCGATGAAATGATACTCGGTGAATGTGTTGTCACAACAAACTGTACTTTCGGGAAAATCTGCATCAAACACCTGAGAATGTTTTTCTGCCATAGCGGATGAAGATGCTGATCCACTTCATCAATAAGCACAATTCCAGGCGTCTTTTTCGTTACATTGCCAAGAAGCTGAGGGTTAAGCATAGCCATACGATAGGCTATATCTCCGACAAGACTTAATGTATTCTTGTAACCGTCACTCAGTTCACGGAAAGGCTGTTTTTGCTTATTGCCGTCTTTATCTATATAGACAATTTCCAATTCATCACTTTTCAGGCTATACCTGACATCAACATTTGAAGAAATCAGATCTCCGCTTTTATAACACTCAGCAATCGCTGTTCTTACCGCAGTAAGCTCAGGTATTTCGGTTTCCTCCTGAACCTGAATCATTGTCATTTTCTTAAACCACTTTATCATCAGTTTTTCATTTGACGATGCAGACAAACAGTCCACATATCCGCCAAAACGGTTGCTGATTTCTGATGCAATATCCGCCTGCTTTTCTTTTTTCTGTGCCCAGAGTCTGCCTGTTCCATAGTAAGATATTAACGGAAGGATGACATCCTCATTGCCATTCCTGATTTCTTTTTGTATATCAGAAGCAATGTTTTTTATCAGTCCTGCATCACCGTATGTTGTACTTCCGGATTCCGTATTCAGACTGCGAAGCCATGAAATATTCTCTCCGTTTACTTCTCCCTCACACTGAATTGTTACCGGAAACTGCGGCTGCCTGTCAGTTACGCTGCCTGTGTTTCTTGAAATATATCTTACATCGTTCTTTTTGATACCCGGAGACGGAACCGCCTCAATACCAAGAAAGAAACTTCCCACTCCAATAGCCAATGCTTCCAGAATCGTTGATTTACCTGCAGCATTGTTACCTGCTATAACATTCATCTGCGGAGCAAGCTCTATATTCAGTTTCTCGAATTTTCTGAAATTCTTTATGCTCATTTTTTCAATCATCATAACAACTACCTCTGAATGATTAGTTACAGTAATTATACCACAATTATATCTGAAAAGTACATAGCAGAACAATAATTTTCTGATGAATATCAGCAAATAATATATCACTGCTGTTTAACACGCCATATAAGCCCTGTAAGCGTTCTTTTACTGTTACGAGTATAGTTCCCCCCTTTTCAGAATATAAAACGATTACAGGGCGTTCTGAGCAATGTGCATCTGTGGCTTGAGAAGTCACACATATTGTTCCCACCAAGTTTTGAGTTCCTCATAATCATCTATTACTGCTATTCTCCCGCCCGAACATACTTCAACCTTGTCAAAGTCAAACGGTATCATAGCATAGTCGCTGTAAACTGCACCTTTTTCAAAAGCAAATAATATTTCCACTGCCTCTTCACCGCACTCTTTCAGGCAGAAAACCTTATCCGGATAATACATTACATTCAGAACTGTTTTACAACTCGTTGACAGTTTGTCGGTATTCAAAACATCACCGTTAAAGCGTGATCGTATCTTGTATCTGCTGATCATTGCCGATGAATCAACATCTCTTATAATAACCTTTGCTCTGTCGTCCAACAAGAATGCAGTGTTCATATTGAAAAATAAATCGTTCAGCTCTACATACTCCTTATCTGTTGGAATGTCCTTTTTGTTTTTATATATTGTCAGCATACGAACACCTCCGGACTTTTCCTCTCAATCTTCTAACCACAGATATATCTTCTCAGACATAACATCACCACCTAACATTTATCATAAATTATTTTTAAGTTACACCTGATTTAATAGAAGCAAATCAGCTAAATTTTTCAATCAAACCCTCATGCTCCTTGCTGTCCTTATTATAACCCTTTTATCCTTATACTTGCAACATATTCATAGTAAATTTCTTTATTCGGAATATAAACTGTCTTTTTCTTTGACTTGTAACCCAAATACCCAAGATGAATAAGCAACGTCAGAATATCATCTTTATTTGTAAATGTAACCATATCGTTTGAAAAAGTCCTTGTATCAACAGGCTGTTCCTGTCCGGCAAGAAGTTTTTCTATCGTTTCATGCAAACCGTCAAAATTCATGGAAATATATTTTGCAAGAGCTTCATAGGTTTCACTTCGTGTCCAATAATTTGAAAAAGTTTTCTTATCTATCGCCATAAGAACGGATTGAGGACAGTACAATTCTGTACCATCAAGGTCATATCCGTAATACCAAGCTTTCATGCTCTCAAAGTCAATACTATACTCGTCACAAAGGGCTTTCACTTCTTCTCCGATAAAACCCGTATATGTCTGAAACGGTTCAGATTCAAGCATGGAATATTCATAAAACATATTTATAGAAGAATGTGTGCCGTATTTCTTGATAGGCAGTATTCCTGTCATATATGCAAGGGCAACATAAGGCTTATCTTTCAGCAGATTACGGATAAAGTCAAGGTATGTTTTTTGTGCATCCTTGTTATCCATATTCTCACGCATAATACAATCCCATTCATCTATCAGAAAGACAAAAGGTTCATACTCTGTTACACTACCGCCGTTATCTTCAACAGTAACTTTTTTGGTACTTTCATATATTCTTTTCAAGTTATAGGATAAACCAAATCTCGGATACAGCTTCACATCAGGAAAACAATCTTCAAAATCAATCATCAAACTTTCCGTCAAAATCTCTATCATTTCTTCCACACTTTTACCGATACTCAGAAAATCCTGCATATTCAGATAAATGACATTGTATTTGTTCAGATATGCCGCATAGTTTTCCGTCTTTGATATAACAAGATTGTCAAAGAGTCTGCGGCTGTCACAGCCTTTGCTGTAATAGGCGGCAAGCATTTCCAAATTCAGCGATTTTCCGAACCTTCTCGGACGGCTGACACAGATATACTTCTGCTTGGTTTTTAACCTATGATTGATTACAGATATCAGACCGGATTTATCCACATATATTTTTGAATTCAAAGCTTCCGCAAAACTTGCATTTCCCGGATTAACAAATATCCCCATACCCTACACCACCTTATAAAAACTTATACACTCATCATATATCGAAAAGTTCAAAGCTGTATTTTCATAGCTATTATAACACAATCCCTCATGAAAAGTACATACCAAAATTACAATTTAAAAAAACAAACCGCTGACAAAACAAATTTTTGTAATATCAGCGGTATAGTTATTAATTTTTTATTATGCTAATAATCAATTTTGCTATAATTTCTGCTTCTTCCACGGTATTATATTTGCCAAATGAAACTCTGATCGTTCCTTTAGCATAATTCATCGGCAAATCAATGGCTTTAAGAACGTGTGAAATTTGCGTTTGTTTGCTGTCACAAGCCGAACCTGTTGAAACACATATCCCCATAAGGTCAAGTCTATGCAAAAGCATTTCTCCGCTGAAACCATTAAAAGAAACACTGATATTTCCCGGAACACGATTTTCTCCGCCATTTCTTATATAATCCATTTTGCTGTTATCAAGAACACTCAAAAAAGCCTTTTCTATTTCGGCAAGTTTTTTTGTATTTTTTTCAATGTAAGCACAGTTATTTTTCAATGCGACAGCCATAGCAGCTATAGCCGCTGTATTTTCTGTTCCTGCCCTCATTCCGTTTTCCTGTTGTCCCCCATCAATCAGGGAATAAATAAGTGTTCCTTTTCTGATATACAAAAATCCTATCCCTTTCGGTCCGTTGAATTTATGTGAAGACGCAGAAAGCATATCTACACCTAAATCTTTCACATCTATTTTGATGTGTCCTACCGCCTGAACTGCATCTGTATGAAACAATACTCCATTTTCATGCGATACAGCCGCTAATTTTTTTATATCCTGAATGGTACCGATTTCATTATTTGCCAACATTACAGAAACAAGCTTTGTTTCACAGCTTACGACAGCTCGGTTAGATTTTTCTTTCATTATCGCATTTTGCAAAGCAGCAGAAGTTATATATCCATCAAAAGTAACAGGAAGATATATCAATGTACTGTTATTGCCTTGACGCTTACAAGCATTCAATATGGAATGGTGTTCAATTTCGGAAGTAAATATCGTTCTGACATCACTTTGCGAGCCGAAACACTTTATCGCCCAATTATTGCTTTCACTGCCGCCGGAAGTAAAAAATATTTCTTCGGGCAATGCACCGATACATGAAGCTATTGTTGCTCTTGCCTCTTTGATTGCCCTTCTTGCTTTCATAGAAAAGAAATACGGCTGAGAGGGATTTCCATAACATTCAAGCAAATAAGACTTCATTATTTCAAAAGCTTCATCGTCTAATTTCGTCGTTGCAGCATTGTCAGCATAGATATATTTTTTCATAAATCACCTCATGAAAACAAAGTGCAACCTTGTTCTTTGAATTCTTCAATTTTATCGTTAATATCATCAATGGTACATTCCAAATAATTTGCTAAACACTCAATACAAAAGAATTCGTTTGCATCGGGATCTATCAGCTTTTTGTTGATACCTATTTCATTCTTACTTAAAGGAGATTTATGACATATGCGGCATGGTATTTTTTTCATTTCAAATCACCCATTCAGTGTAAAATCAGGAATCGGTTTTCCTCTGTATTCCGAATCTATTATTGCAAGCTGTGACCTGATGGTAGACCTCATATTAACTGCCCGTCTTAAACAATATGTTCTGAAATCTCTTTCTGAAATATCATCAGCCGAACGAACATTCGGAAACAGTAATTTCAAATATGCTGTTGCGATTCATGACAGAACAAAAATATGCGGAATTCAATGCCCAACCCGATATTTTCAGATCATCCGTCATTCTTGGAATATGCCAGCCTTTTATAAAACCGTGAAATCTCTCTATCAAAGCAGACTCATGAAATATCTTGGGCAACTCCTCAAACATATCTGTTGTGGCATCATCATCCATCTTTTCTTTTGAAGCATTACCACATAATACAACTCCCGCACTTGCCGTTCCTTCATAATTTCCGACAGTGAAAATACCGCTTTCAAGATACCCTTTCAACGCTGCACGCATTTCATCAACATCAGTAAATGAAATCGTCTGAACTTCGTCAAGTGTGACAAAATCATGTCCTGCTATCAATCCTTCTGTACGCTTTGAAATGTCATAGAACATTTTCGCTCTTGACATCACTCCGCCC
>CADCDE010000079.1 GCA_902800065.1 uncultured Ruminococcus sp. | reverse complement strand
CCCTCACCAAAATCACCACCTAAATCTGTTCTACCAACAAATGACTTAATATGCTCCCATGAAATAAACTCTCCCTCATAGAACACAGGAATATAAATCAAATTAAGTTCCGCAACTTTTTCTTTGACTATACTTTGTGGCAACCATTTATTTGTAACAGTATCATAAATATCATAACAATACGCATTATTATATCTCTCTTGTGGATATGGGACTGAATGAGATACCAACCATTCCATAAACAAGATAAGATTATCGCCCAATACCTGCTTAATTTTGTCTTTATCTAACTTTTGCGACCACTCCCATGCCCCACGAAGATTATTCGACAAATCCAATTCTCTTTTTCTTGAAAACGCCTTAATTGTATCTGTTTCGGAATCATAACGGATGGAAAAGTTAGCACCGTCTACCTTTTCTTGTATGGTGATTTGGTCTCCGACATGAAAGCCATCGCAATAATTAGGCTTTAATCTTTCAATATCTATGTATTTCTTTTGTTGCATTTAATTCCTCTCTTTCTTTTTATCACGCTTTGATTTTGGGCTTATAGGTTTCTTTGTTTTAACTGCCTTAATTTTCTGCTCTCCCGACAGATCGTACACATAATTAACCTTTTTGTGTTTATCTACTCTGGCTATCAGGCTACCATCTTCTGCATAGCAAAGTGGTTGTTTCTTGATAATCTTGCTACAATTCTGACACTTTATCAACTTGTAACTTTTACCATTCTCAAAGGAAAACACATTGATATTTTCATTACTTTTACAATATTTGCAAGTCATTTCTCATTTCTCCAATCTTATGTTTTATATTACAGGGACTTCGTTTCCCCAAACATCATAGTTTTCTCTTTCTTCTCTTGCATATAACTCTATCTTTCTCAAATCAGGATATAGACGATTGATAATCTCATACGAAATTTGAGGTTTCTTGCTGGGTTCTTGGGAACAGGAAACTACCGCTTCCTTATTTACCAAGCTATCCCCGTAGTTCCTACGGTTCTATGTTATTTACGCTAATAATCTTAATCCTTCACAAAGAATGTTCTTTGCCGCATTTATATCTCTGTCATGCTCTGTCTTACAGCAAGGGCAAGCCCATTCTCGCACTGATAAATCTTTCGTTTCAGAATTTTTATATCCGCATACATTACATATCTGTGAACTTGCATAGAACATATCTACCTTTATAACTTGTCTGTTGTGCCATTTAGCTTTGTACTCTAACTGCCTGACAAATTCAGACCATGATACATCAGATATTGACCTCGCAAGTTTATGATTCTGTACCATGTTCTTTACTTGCAAATCTTCTATGCAGATAATGTCATTCTCCTTAACAAGTTTTGTAGATAACTTTTGCAGAAAATCTGTTCTCTGATTGCTGATGTATTCATACAATCTTGCTACTTTGATTCTTGCCTTGTTCCAATTAGCACCGCCCCTTGTTTTTCGGGACAGTCCTCTTTGTAGCTTTACAAGTTTTTGTAAAGACTGTTTTAAATACTTCGGATTTTCTATCTTGTCACCGTTACTTGTAATGGCAAATTCTTTCAAGCCTAAATCTATTCCGACTGCACTTCCTGTTGATTCATAATGCTTTGTTTCTACTTCGGTACAACATAGAGATACATAATACTTTCCGCTTGGCACTTGTGAGATTGTAGCATTAAGTATTCTGCCTTGCGGTATCTGTCTATCTCTTATCTTAACTCTGCCAAGTTTGGGGAGTTTTATGCTGTTTCCGCAAAATTCTATGTTATTTCCTACTCGTTTACTCTTGTAAGAATATCTGTGTGTCTTTTTAGATTTAAATTTTGGGAAACCGCTATGTTCTTTGAAAAACTTTTGATATGCACTATCCAAATCTTTCAATGCTGATTGCAAAGAAGTTGAATCAACTTCTTTAAGCCATTCATACTCTGACTTTAAATTGGTTAAGTCCTTACAACAACCATAAAAGCTCAAAGTTTCGTTGGCATTTCGATATGTTTCAATTCTTTTTGCAAGATAATGGTTATAGACAAATCTCACACAACCAAAATTCTTTGCAATCAGTTCTTTTTGTTTCTTATTAGGATAGATTCTGTATTGATATGCTTTTTCCATTATCCTACTCCTTTCTGCCGTTTCATCTCATGACTAAAGTCACGAGCGTTCACGGCTTATTTAGTAAAGGAACTGAAAACAATGTATTCCTTACAATCGGTGTCAGATGTAGGAATTGCACCTACTTATTTCATGGGTGAGGACATATCCGCATGGAATAATACTAAAATCCGACATATCGAGATAGTCAGGATTGACTATCTACCTTGCTTTGCAATTCTTGTAACAATTCGAGCTTCTCCAGCAATGCAGACCATAGTATTTGTGCTGTTGGATTGTCGTGTTCCGCACGTTTCCTTGTTTTTACAATCTGGATTAATGATTGAGTATCAATATGACAACGCCTCCAATCTGTTTCTGTTTATTGTTTCGCTTTAATGTTTGGGGCAAAGAATAGGACTCGAACCTATAAATACTATACGTTGTAGCTGCTTTTTCCTAATTAAGCTATCTTTGCATATTGCTTGTCTTTCCAAGCGGTCAATCGTCTTTCCGATTTGCCATTTTATGAGGTGTACCATTAATGTACTTGCAATTTAATTAGTGATAATTCCTGCTGTTTTGCCATTCTCAATAAGAGGGATTGTATCTTCTCTCCAAATTTCAAACATATCAACATAACACTCGTCTAATTCTGCTGTGTCATCGTACCACTGAATTAGACAATAATCATCATCTAAGTCATTAAATATAATCTTTACATACACGTTCTTACCGATTTCATATCCCTCGTGTGTTACACACGGCTCTTTTACTATACCCCATATTTCAGGATATTCCTCATCGTCTAATTCATCTTCTATTTCTTCTGCATCTTCTGAATCCTCAAAGTCCGAATCCTCAAATTCAGAAGCTGATATGATATGCCATATTCCGTCATCATTCTCGATGATTTCTTCGCTCACAACACTTGTTTCGACAGAAGACTCAAGAATAACAAATTCTTCGCTTGACTGTTCTATGGATTCCTCTATGTAGATTTGGCTCGTTTCAGCAGTTTCTCTTGATACAGCTAACGGCTCAACAGATGATTCAATAACCATAGTTTCTTTCTGCTGACCAACCGACTTTTCTTTTTCGACAATAGGTTTATCCTCTTTTGATTCCACTACAACCGTTTCAGAAGATTCCAATGTAACAGATGACTCTTTTGATTCTTCTGCTTTTTCTGTTTCGGAAGTCTGTGATTCTTCTGATGTATCAGATACCTCACTTGTAGATACCTCACTTGCTATGCTCTCTACGGAAGATTCATTTTCCTGTGAATCAGCCTGAGAATTAGTATTGGTATTAGCACAACAATTTACTGGAATAGCAGGAATTGAACCTACACCCACAGAGTCAAAGTCTGATGTACTGCCATTATACTATATTCCATTATTCCTTGTGGTTTTGCTCTTTTAATTTCCATATTTATTATATCACAACATCAGAAATTTGTCAACTATTTTGTTAGTAAATTTCTGATGTTTATGATACCTAATTTCTTGCTAATTTGTTTCAAACAGCTCCGATAAGACTCTTGGAGTGTAAACTTTATTTTCAATTCCAGCAATTTTGCTTGCGAATGTAGCAATAGCAGTTACATTTAATCGACATTCTTCTACTTGTGATAACATCTCAATCTCCCTCTTGTATTCTCGTCTTTGCTGTAAAGCGTTTTGCAACATCTTAAATGCCATAAAACCTTGACAAGCGTTGAATTTTCCAAACTCTATGTAATGCTCTATGTCAACCACTTGTTTATCTATGTCGCTTAGTTTAGATAACAACTCAGCTTTTCTTGTCTGTGCGTGGGATAATACCCTTGCTATGTCTTTTACCTTATCGGCAAACTCCCCTATATTAGCCTGCTGAACTTCTTTCGCACACAATTCTTTTTGCTTATCCTGATTTACTGTGATTTCACTGGTAAATTCCAATGTCTTCACAAAATATCCTTGTTTCACACTCTTGGAGATTGAATTTTTCAAAATTGCCTTTGCTTGCATTTCGCCATCAAACTGCAAAGCATACTTCAAACTATGGACAGGAACATATTTGTTGGTCTTATCGTCTTTTCGTATGTAATAATCCCCATTCGTGATGACATATTTTCTCATATTTATCACCTCGCTTTTCTTGATTCGTTTTATTATATTTTATCATAATTTCAAAAATGTGTCAACTTTTTTTCTTGCAAATTTTTGAAAAAATAATAATAAAAATCCACCCCATACAACAGAGGCGGATATAAAATCATACATCTTTACTATTCAAATTAATCTGCTAAATTACGAATTGCAATAAATTATTCATTATAGAATCAGCACTTAAATGAAGAACACCAGAATTATTTAAAGCAGAAACTAAACGCTGAAAATCTTTCTGATTATGATTTAAAATCATAGTACGCAGTTCATCTTCTCCAAACTTTTCAGCAAGACGGTCATGTATACCAAGCCAAAACAAAGCGTTCATGCAAATACCATTAGAATATGTTTTCCCTATCCAATGCTGTATAGTATCAGAAATCCGATTTCTCATCGCAGTTTCGCTTCTATTGTCAAAAACATCGACCTGACTTTGCCGTACTGGAAATTTAAAGTAACTTCCATGCCATGACAATAATTTATGGTATATTGTCGTATTTCTGTTTGGAGTTGGTAATGCTCCTTGAGAATGAAATGCAGTCAGCAATTCAAAAGTCCTATCTGTTAATACTACTGTCCTATCAGGCAAAACAACTGATTTATTTTCTAAATCCACTTCTTTAAATTCTAAAATTTCAGTCTGCTTGCTAAATCCCGAATAAAACAAAAGCATGACTAATTCAACATAATCTGCTCTGGTGTAATCTACACCGTTGACACTCCAGTTCATCAAAGGCTCGTTATGCAATTTGCTTATTAATACCTCAACATCTGACCATGAGATTCTACCTGCTTTTTTTATAACTGCCATCAAAAGATTTTTAGATTTCAGTTGGGGATTACCAAATATATTGTTGTGCGTAAGATCAATATTATCCCCATACCATTTCATTATTTTCCTTAACATCATGGCAAGTTGCGAAACATATGAAACAGCTATATATGGCTGATTCTGCACATTCCCTTTTGCATTACGGAATATCAATTCTGTTATTTCATTAACATCCATATCAACCAACTGTTTTCCAATTTCCGTTTCATATTCAAACAACAATGGCTTATCAATATTAGTACGTTTTTTTATAAAACTTTCTGGCATTGATGTATCATCTGTAAAACACCTGTCTAACATCTCTTTCGTTGTCATATCCACACACCTCATCATATAAAATATTGAACACATCTTATGAGTTTATTATAACAAATCGTCAATAATGTGTCAACATTTTTTCTTAAAATACTCTGAATTTTTTTATTTTTTCAATTTGTCAACCATTTGCATTATTTCATTCAGAGCGTTGATATGTGTCACAGGGTCTATGTTTTCAGCGTTTGCAGCCCCCATTTTATACGCTTCTTTTATAATTTCCCGTAAGTCATGGGATTCCAAGCAGACAACAGGAGATTCACCAGTTTCATTATAAATCTTATCACCTGTAACATAACCTTCAAAAAACTCTCCCATATCATCATAAAATTTATTAATCATCTCTCTTGTCATGCCGATATAATGCTCTGTTGTTTTAGAATCTGTGTGATTATAAATATTCCTTAACAACTCCATACAGTAAGGGTCATTTGGGTGCAGCAACTTACTAATCATGCCAAAAGTTTTTCTTGGACTATGAGTACCTATGTTATACTTTATCCCCACAGCTTCCGCAGCTTTTTTTAATGCTTTTCTATATCCGTCTGCTGTAATTACTCTCCCCTTATACTTTCCACTGGTTTGTATAAAAATAGGGTTTGCATATTCGTCATCAGCAGGATTCAGTTTTGTATTTTCAATGTAAACCGTAATTGCTTTTTTTACCGCTGAGTTGATATGAGGACTTGCTAATTTGTCTGTTTTATCTTCTGCTATTGGAAGTAAATCTTCTCTCATTTCTCCATCTGAATAGAAGATATGTTTCCATGTTAAACTCAAAGTATCTCCTATCCTTCGTGCCATATTGCAGGAAAAGACAAACAGCAAGTAACATTCCCACTTCTTGTTATCCTCAAAATAATTGAGGATTTTCTTGATGTCAGGAATTTGAATCGGCATTACTTCCGAACTAACACCTTTTTTCTTGTTGCAGACAGTGCATTTAGGAGTACCATCCTTTTTCAACTTAATTTCTTTCTCCTGGGGCTTTACTACATCAGGCACACTATTTTTCTCTTTGTATGGCAACAAAAAAGTTACAACAGAAGTTTTACTTTTCATAAAAACACCTCATTAAAATTATTTATTTAGAACGGCAAATCACCGTCATCTGTAATATGTACAACCTGCTTTGACGGATTTTCCCAACCATAAACCTTATTGATAGACTTAGTTCTATCTGTTGAGATTCTCCTCGAAGCCTTATCAAAATATGTTTTAATTGCCCCTTGTGCCGACTTCAAAGCCAAATCACCGAAAAGCCTATTCTTTGGGATTTCAATAAATCCATCACAAGGCTCTGAATTGTCATAATTTCTGCTATACTTAATTACAACGTCAGCCCTGTTTGTAATATCCGCAGAACCCGATATATTGTCTGATAAATCTCCTGTTTTTTGTTTTCTTTCATGTGTAACAAGCATTATAACGCAATTTGCTGCAACAGAGATTTCTTTAAGTCGTTTGACAATCTTACCTTGTTCCTGATAAATGTCCTGTCCGTACTCAGCTAGACACATCAAGTTATCTACCAAGCAGAATCTTATATTATAGCGGTAAATTGCTGTTTCAATGATTTCAAGCATATCTTCTCCGTCAGACAGCATATTGTTATCTACTATGTATAAAAGGTCACGATACCATTCATTGATTTTATACTGTACATCAGAGGGTATCGAGTAATAGTCACCGCCATTCTGACAACTTTTAGTAATATTTCCTACTCCTGCTGCTTGCAAATCCAACCAGTTTTTAAACTGATAATTTGGCAACTCTCCTGAATACACAAGAACGGGATTTCCTTGATCTACAGCGTCAACTACCATCTGACTTGCAAGTGTGGATTTTCCTTCTCCTCTTTTTCCCGACAGAATAATTAACTGACTGGTAAACAGCCCCCTTGTCAACTGGTCTATCTCGGCAAGTCCTGTTGAGAAGTGTGGCATTTTGGATATATCCACAGCTTGCACATCTGCAAGAGAGACTATATGATTGACTTTTAATTTTTCCGCATTGTCTACTGCTTGTATTAAAGCCCTTTTGCCATGCTTTTTAAGAATGTCATTGGCATCCTTGCAACCAAGATAATTTTCTGACTTGACTATGTAGATTTGATGTCTTTTAAGTTTAATGGTGATTTCTTTTGAAAGAGTAATTTCTCCATTCTCGTTATCTCCAAACACGACAATCTTTTTAAACCTATACAGAAAATCCCAACAGGTATTTATCCAGTGAAAATTGTTCTTCCCCATTGGCACTGACACCGCATTTTCAATTCCTGCCGCAGTCAATGATAAACTGTCAATCTGTCCCTCTGTGATGATAAGAGTATCATTTTCATAGTTGACATTTTGCATACCGAACAAAATCGGTTTGGTGTCTTTTGATACCCATTCCTTGCTGCCATAATCGCCTTTTTTGAATTTGGTGTTGCGATATTTAACCATAGTCAAGTTGTTGTTCCAGTCATAGAATGGAAATACAATTATATCCGATCTATCTTTTTGTGTGGTAATACCAAATTTTCTGACTATTTCTTCTGGGATTCCACGACTTGCCATATATTCTATGGCTTTGTCACGGACAATTATATCTTTGACTTTCCTCTGCGGAAGTTTGGCATAATTCTTTTTTAACGGTTCTTTTGTGCCAAAGTCAAGGGGGAATCCTACTTTTTTTGCAAGAGTGGTGAATCCACCTTTAACTCCGCAAGTTGACCTCAAACAGTTAAACTCCCCTGTTTCCTCGTTAATAGAGAACGTGTATTTATCATGGTGCTGTCCTCCGCCGCAAATAGGACAATATCTAAATTGCAATTCGCTTCCTTTACTTTTCAAATCTGCCCCAATGAACCTTGCCAAATCATATACATCTTGTGGTTTGAATTGATAACACATTCTTTATCTCCTCCTCCAATTATTAAATTCTTCTGCTTCTTCCGGTGTAAGAGTTCCAGCCATAGCCTTTCCTCTCAACTCTTGCAAGCGTTTTTCCTGTTTGTTTATTATGTCTTGTTCGTTATCAACATTTGGACTGTCTTGTTTTTCTTCGGGTTGCTTATCTTTAACATCGGTATTTTTTTTCTTCTCATACTTTTTATCATAATGGCACATCGTCAGTATTGTATATTTCTTTGTAGAATACTTTTTGATATACCCAGCTTCTATCAATTTTTGTATAGCCGTTCTGATATTTCTTTCACTCATTTTTGTTTTTTCGGCTAATGTAGCAATAGAAGTTAAACACTGACCTCTTTTTAATTCAATGCCGTTTATTTCACCGTTCTCAAATTTTGCATACATCAGTAAGCAAACATACAATTGAAAACAATTTTGATAATTTGCACCGTGAACATGAAAGTTCAATACTTCGTTTCTAAAATCATTATCTATATTCATAAACTATCGGCTACCACCTTTTAATTTCATTTTTAGGAAAGGGAAATTGTCAAATTTCCCCTTTCCTTATTACATTATTGAATGTTGACACTTTTTATGTCACTTTTTATGTCACTTGATACATGGCATTATCTTTTAAACCGTGATTTAATCGACAATTTTTAACGGCTTTGTGTTCGTCACTTTTTACGTCGCTTTTTATGTCGCTGAATTTTGTGATTTATCCGAACAAAATATCATATATACACGGGATATTTCTCTCGGAAAGTTCTTCGGATATTGTTTCATATACACTGTCAGTTAAACAAAAGGCAGTAATATTAAAGATACAAATTATCATTGTCAATATGGCTTGCAGCGTTCTTGAGTATATAGCACACCATATCATATACAATCCTAAAATAAAGGCGGCAATAGCCGTAATGATAGACAAAACAAAAGTCCACTTCCTTTCTTGATAACACTATTCTTTTATCGTCATGGCGGAGAGTTATTCTCCGCTTGACAATAACAACATCTTTTCGGGTGCAAGAATATACTTATCGGGATTCATATAAACCTTGTTGTATTCCTGCTCACCCTCATAACTATCAACAACCTGCTTTTCTTCTTCTGTCATTTCTCTGTACGACTTTTTTCCATAAGAGGGAGGCAACCAACCTTTATGCTGACAACCATACAGATTAAATCTTTTCAAAAGTTCGGGGTCACGGAAACGGATATGTGCAGTACCTTTTTTGAATATGTCCACATCGAAATGCTTGAAAGACATTTTCTTTGTCTGTTTTTTCGATTCATAATCTTTTATGCAAGTTCTAACCTCCTTATCTGTGTAAGCGTTGTTACCCATATCCAGAAAATCTAAACATTTTTCTATATCGTTCAGCGTTTCCGCTAATTGGTAATATCTAAACTTACCAAAGATAGAGTCCCAAACTTGCACATATGGCAATACAATACGCTGATTTATTTTAAATGCCGAATTTGATTTCCACCCCGAAAATAAATGCACATTTCCAGCAGCATCCATTGAGTGTTTATAGGATAACTCCTCAAATAATGAAACTATCCTATCTTCAATACCTTTGGATAATCTTCGCAAAATATCCATCTTAACTATGTATATATTACGCAAAGAAAAATCTTTATGTGCAAATTCCGCTATCATGCTACGGTACTCTGTTATCAAGTTAGAAGTCAAATTGCCAAGAAAAGCAGCATTACCTAAAAGACCTTTCCAATATTTCAGCCTTGTATCATATACAAACTTATTCCAATCCAAAGTGCCATTCTTCATGTCATTGCATAAGATAAGATTTCCATATTGTGAACTTTCAAACTTATCCCCTGTTTCAAATTTAGAATTGAAATATGGTTTTAAAGATAAAAAAACTTCAATCGCTTTCTTTCCTGCCATAATTTCCTTTTTATATTGCTTCACTGCTTGTTTTAACTCATCATCTACCATCACAAGTTCTGTTGGCAAACCTATTTCGTCAATCTGAATATCATTTTCTTCCAGTTCGTCTAACACACTGGTTCTACCATTAAATTGATTAGGAACTACCAGTTTAACGATTACAACTTCTACATCTGTTTTTCTTTCGGCATTTTTAAAGCCTTCATGTATAAATTCATAGGTAGCATTGTATTTTTTGAGTTGTTTTAACAGCTCTTTCCTTTTGTTTGAATACGGATTCCGTATGGTGTCCGCATTTAACAAACATCTGATTGTACTACCCGTTTTTTCCGCAAGAGAGATAGCCTTTAACAAATGCTCATCTCCATTGGAAAAGGGCGGATTCATTACGATTAAATCATAGTGTTTGTCATCATCGAATTGCAGGAAATCATCATTCAGAACCCTTAGCCCTTTGTCTTTTAGGATAGTACACAATGTTTTATCTATTTCGATACAATCTATTTCTGAATATCTCCAACGGTCGTGACAGCGTTTCCCTTGTTTGAAATCAGGAATAACGTCTTTGTCAATTATTGTCTGCATTATATCATCTATTGACAATGAACTATCCGTTTTGTAGCTTTTATATCTCCAACTGTCATTCAGATAGTCCCTTGCCAAAAGGAAATAATCTATTATGTCACCCTTGCCGGCAGACGGTTCAAGAATACTCTTTATATCTTTCCTGTGTGCCAAATCACCAATCATAGCTGCTGCTATTTCAGGCGGTGTCGGATAAAACTCCGCCAATACTTTATACTCTCCCATTGTAATCACTCCCGCAAAAGTTTAATTTAATCACATTTTCATTTAGTCCTATTTTGACTTGACTATTTTTAGCCTTACAAATATTTGAAGTTTTTGAGTATTTGTCCGATAGGCGTTTTCTGGTTCATATATTCCACAAACATCTGCCTTAACTCTCTTTTGGTTTCTGCTTTGGATTTGCCTTTGGGTTTCGGTGGAATCTCACCTTTTGCCGCAGCTATCGCTGTCGGATTTCTTTTGTGTTGCCCCATGTAATCACCCCATATCTTCCGCAACAGTAAGGCATATCTCTCTCGCTTCGTCCCATACCGATCTTTCGATTTCATACCTGTATAATGTGTCACTTAAGAAATCTCTATCCCTTTCAAGAGTAATGTATTCATCGTAAGGGATAGTTGCCCTACCTTGATTTAGTTTTTCCGTCAGTTGAATTATTTCTCGTTTGGTTTCTGAGATTTGCTTTCCCAACTTGACTAATTTATCTGACATTGCCATTCTAACCTTTGTGTTATACCTGTTTTCGGAAAATTCCTGTTTGCTCATAATGTATCATTCCTTTTGAAATATCAGTTTTATTTTGATTGATGGGAGAATGTTGTTGCCCGTTCTATTATCAGTTTGCAGTTTACCGATAAGACTTTTTCTTTGTCTTGTATGGTTGTTCCGTTTTGAAGTATCATCCTTCTCGCTGAAACCTTATCCAACAGATACAATCTGTCCGTCTTTTGAGATATCAATGCTATTAAACAGTTTCCAAATCTGCCCTTGTATATCGGATAGCCATGTCCATCTTTTGAAACTTTGTCATCGATATATGCCATCCAGCATTTTCCGAACTTATCCATATAGCCTACAGCTCCAATATCGTCTGTCAGATAGCCGTAAAAGTCATCGTAATCATGCCACTGTTTCGTCCATGAATTGCCACCGTCCCCACTAATGGCATAATATCCTATACCGTTCATTTGTTTTGCACCTCACATTATAGTTTTCAAATAACATAACTGCTCATAGGTTCGTGCGGTTATGGCTATTTGGCTTTCATCTGACACTATGAATTTACCCTTAACGATATAGTCAGATTTTGTCCAACGTGTACCGTTCCAATGCCAAATACGGAACTTTCCTAATTTACTGAAATTTTCCACGATAAGAGGATTTTTGCCGTTGTTGCAGATATACATTCCACGTTTACAAACAAACGCAATTCTATTGATGATACGAGTTTCTAAAAACTCAAACCCATACACACTGCAATATTTACAGTGTGTACAGTATTCAGTTTTTAATCTTCGCTACACTCTATCAAGGGCAGGATTCCGTTTGCTTTCAATGTGTCATAGATAAATAATCGCCCCTTTTGAGTCCAATATGTGTGCATACGAGTATGTATTGTGCCAACGTCATCAATATAGGTTCTTGTTTTGGTGCTTGTATAGCCGTTCTTTGCGTACTTCTGATACAGAATCCAAATCTTGTTGCCCTGCTTGAATTGTATTCCTAATTGCTGAAGTTTTTCGTTCAGCCAAACAGCAGATTTTCCGTAATCTTTTGCAATCTCTGTTACAGAAACCAAATCCTTGCAATTTAAAACTATGTCATAGTAACTTACCTTTGGTGTCATTTCCTGAATCTGTTGCTCCTGAATTGCAACCTTTTCCTCGAGTTTTATATGGCTGTTTTTAATTTCTGTCAACTTCTGATTAGCAATCTGCAACGCTCTTGCTAACACTGCTTCGGGAGAGTTCCATTGTTCTTCAATCTTGATGAAATACTGTCTAAACTCTTTACCTTTTTCGGAACGCTGGAGCATACATATTTCCTTTGCCATGGGGATTGTAATCTGATGATCTGTTACATTTGTGTAGGGGTTCTTCGGATTATTGGTATTCCTTTTTTGGAAAACCAATATGTAATCCTTACCTGCCTCGAAACCATATGCACACATTCTCTTGAACCATGTGGTGTAGTTGCTGTCGATTTCCAAAGCATCATACAAATCTCTACCCAGAACCGTAGGCTGTTCACTGTTGTAATTGATATTGATTAACTCATTCATTTTTTATTTTTCCTTTCATATGTTTATAGTCAACCTATCCTTATTGGTATTTTATCACACGCTCAAAAATTTGTCAACTAATTTGTTAGCAAATTTCTGATTTTTTTTATATCGGGTATGCAGCATTACACCGCACACCCGATATACGATAATTTAGGCTGTTTCAGATTCAGGTTCAGGTTCAAGATAATCCCAATTATGGTGAATTGCCATCTCTACCTGAATTTTGTCGATATACACAGGTATCGTGTTTCCAA
>CADCDE010000078.1 GCA_902800065.1 uncultured Ruminococcus sp. | reverse complement strand
TGAACCATACACTTGACGAAGTGGTGCAGGCTCGATATCAACACTCTCGATCATACGGGCTGCCATTTTTGCCGGATCTCCGGGTGCCAGTCCCTTTGTTGGGTCAAGCATATTGAGGAAGCCGTGCACATGTTCATATTCCGGCATGAGTTTTGCCACATGAGCACTGCCATATCTGAACTCCGTTCTTGCTCCGCCCGGCTCTACTATTGTAATGCCGATGTTGTACTTTGCGACCTCCTGTGCAACGGATTCGCAGAAACCTTCAATTCCGAATTTTGTAGCGTGGTACATGGAATTTGCTGCAAAAGCTACCTGTCCGCCATAGGATGAAAGCTGTATTATCCTGCCGCCTCACTGCTTTCTCAGGAAGGGAAGGCTGTCGTGGATTATCATAATAGGAGCGGTCAGATTCGTGTCCATGATTTTTTGAATGTTCTCGTAGTCCAGTTCTTCAGCCGCACCGAAAAGTCCGTAGCCGGCATTGTTGACGATCACATCTATTCTGCCGTGTTTTTCAAACATCTCAGGGATAAAGCTGTGTATTCTTGTCAGATCGGTTACATCAAGTATCTGACAATCGAAGGTTTCCGGATACTTTGCAATAAGCTCTTCAACCTTTTTTGTGTTTCTTACTGTACCTATAACGGTATCGCCTTTTTCAAGAAGCTGTCTGGTTCATTTCATTTCCGAAACCGCTGCTCACGCCTGTAATAAGCCATGTTCTGCTCATAATAAAAACCTCCTGTTTCGATTGAATGGTTTTAGATAAAACCGCCAATCCTTCTGTCTGTAATAAGTATATCAGATTCAGAAAGGTCAATCAATTCAAAAAAGGAGGCTTTCGGATAAGTATGAGTAATGTGAAATCAGTACATAGATTTCAGTATTTCTGCAAATTCTTCAACATAAGGTCCGGAATTGTCTTTTTTCCAGAAGGCACAGTATTTTCTTTTTATCTGTAATCTGTTCCTTGTGAGAGGGATACGTTTTAGTGTAGCACCGAAAAAAGAATCGCTGTTTGCACCCTCGACAGGCATAACACCACGGTTTGATACTACCATCACACGAGCCGACTGGAGTGTTTCTGCAAAGAGAAATTCTCCTTTGAAACCGATAATATCACGATAAAATCGCTGTTCTTCCTCCTGCTGTTCCTTTGAAGCCACAAGAATACAGGGTGTGTTTTTCAGGGCTTCCACATCAATTACATCAAGTTTTGAAAGAGAATTATGGGACGCTATTTCTACATAGCAGGTACTTTCCAACAGCACAAGATTTTCGTAATTATCGGAAAATGCCCTTCGCTGGTCATTCAGTGCAATGTCTATCTTGCAAAAACGCAGACTGTCATACAGCTCCTCATGGTTGCCGCTCATAACTCTTAGCTCCACTGTAGGATGCTTTTCGGAAAACGCAGCTATTGCACGGTTGAACTCATCGCCGCTGTAGGTGGAAAGAAATCCAAGTGAAAGCTCAGCCGTATCCTTGCGGTCAATCCTTACCGTTTCACGGCAAAGCTGTTCTAAGTGGGCAGTGAGTACAAGGCTCTTTTTATAGAAATGCTTTCCTGCTTCGGTCAGCTCAAATTTTCTGTTTTTGCGTATCAGCAGCTTTGCACCGATCTCATCCTCCAGTGCCTTGATGGACTGAGAAATACCCGACTGCGAAATATGACAAAGCTCCGCAGCTTCGGTAAAGCTGTTTTCCTGAACTATCGTCTGAAAATGCTGTATCTGACGCAGCATCATAAGCGGTCACCTCGTTTATTTGTTATTTCGTGCCAAACCCAAGTATCATGTTCAGGAATGAGCATTGTCATACAGCTTTTTGATTTCCGGCGGGAGATTGTCCGGTATCATTTTGCTGAGCCTGCCTTCACTGCCGTCCTGCATTGCGGTATCATAGTACCAACATTTGAATTTCAGCATATCAAGAGTTTTCTGAAGACGGAGCATTTCTTCTTCAACTGCCTTTCGCCTTGCTTCAAACAGCTTTTTACGTTCGGAATAGGTTGATGCACCCTCGATGCACCACTCCATAAACTGCTTGATTTCTTTTATTTCCAGCCCCGATTTTTTCAGGCATTCAATTACTCTCAGAGCTTCAAGCTCACGCTCGCTGAATTTTCTGATTCCCGATTGTCTTTCCATTCCCGGAAATAGTCCTTCTTTGTCATAATATCGCAGTGTTGAAATCGGCAGAGAAAACATTTCCGAGACCTGACCAATGGTATACATAAAAAATCTCCTTTTTCAAAAAATAATCCTTGACCTAAAGTTAAGTTCAGGTATTATAATGATTATAACATCAAATGATAAATATTTCAACCTGTTGAGGAGGGATTATTTATGAGAAAGTCAATGCCAATACTGAGCATTTTGTTATTGAGCATAACTTTGACCGCCTGCGGCAATGTTCAAAACAATTCAGAAAGCAATGTACAGTCAGAAACATCATCAAATACAATTTCAGATGGATTGTCTGTTCCGGAATCTACTCTAAATTCCAGTGAAGATTCAAACGATGAACAAAAGCCTCAGACTTCTGTTGAGGATAATAGCTCACCCCAAGAAACGGAGGAAGAAACATTGAAAATGACCATTGGCAGCACTCCCGTTTCTGTAAAGTGGGAGGATAACGAATCAGTGAATTACCTGAAAAAATTGTGCAGAAATCAGCCCTTGACTATCGTAATGTCTATGTACGGCGGCTTTGAACAGGTAGGTTCTATCGGTTCAGATATACCCCGTAATGATGTTCAGACAACCACCTCGTCAGGGGATATTGTCCTGTATTCAGGAAATCAGTTGGTTGTATTCTATGGTTCAAATTCATGGGCATATACAAAGCTCGGACACATCACTGATAAAACACCGCAGGAAATGACAAAACTTCTGAGCGGCGGCAATGTTACGATAACATTATCAATATAATTAATGCGAAAGGGGCAATTAAAAATGAAAACAGCAGAACTTAAATTAACACAGGAATGGGACAAGACCTTTCCGAAAAGCGACAAGGTTAGCCACAACAAGGTGACATTCATCAACCGTTACGGCATAACCCTTGCGGCTGATATGTATATTCCGCAAAATGCAGCGGGAAAGCTGCCGGCGATAGCCGTATCAGGACCTTTTGGTGCGGTAAAGGAGCAGTGTTCCGGTCTTTATGCTCAGACAATGGCGGAGCGTGGATTTCTGACCATAGCCTTTGATCCGTCCTTCACAGGTGAAAGCGGAGGTCAGCCGAGATATATGGCATCTCCCGATATCAACACAGAGGATTTTATGGCGGCGGTGGATTTTCTGTCTGTAAACGAGCTTGTCAATCCGGACAGGATCGGAATTATAGGTATCTGCGGCTGGGGCGGCATGGCAATCAATACGGCGGCTCTGGATACACGCATAAAAGCAACTGTTGCATCCACTATGTACGATATGACAAGAGTTAATGCAAAAGGATATTTTGATTCTGAGGACAGCGAGCAAGCACGATATGAGAAAAAAGCGGCTCTCTGTGCCCAGAGGATAGCTGATTATAAAGCAGGCGAATACAAGCTCGGCGGCGGTGTGGTCAATCCACTGCCAGAAAATGCACCGTTCTTTGTAAAGGACTATTACGACTACTATAAAACAGAGCGTGGATATCATAAAAGATCGCTGAATTCCAACGGCGGCTGGAATGTTATCGGCTGTGAGTCGTTTATGAATCAGCCCATTCTGCAATATTCAAACGAGATACGCAGTGCAGTATTGCTGATACACGGCGAGAAAGCACATTCCTGCTATTTCAGCAAGGATGCTTATGCCGATATGATAAAAGACAGCAAATATACAAGCAATAAAGAACTGTATATCATTCCTGATGCGGTTCATACCGACCTGTATGACGGCGGCGGTATGAATGCTATTCCTTTCGATAAGCTGGAAGTATTTTTTAAAGAATATCTGAAATAAGGAGCGTTTATCATGGCTAAAAAAGTATTGATAATAAGCACAAGCATTCGTCCGGGCAGCAACTCGGAAATACTCGCCAATGCCTTTGCTGACGGAGCAAGGGCATCGGGCAATGAAGTTGAGATTGTTTCCCTTAGAGATAAGACTATCGGCTTTTGCAGAGGATGTTTTGCCTGTCAGAAGCTGGGGCACTGCGTCATAAAGGACGATGCAAACGAAATCACGGAAAAGCTGCTTGGTGCAGAGGTCGTAGTCTGGGCAACGCCAATTTATTATTACGAAATGTGCGGTCAAATGAAAACGATGATAGACCGTGCAAATTCTCTCTTTCCCCGTGATTATCAGTTCAGGGATGTCTATCTGCTCTCTGTAGCTGCGGAGGACGAGGACTATACCGATGAAGGAGCAGTAAAGGGCTTACAGGGCTGGATAGACTGTTTTGAAAAAGCCTGCTTTGCCGGAAAGTTGTTTGCAGGAGGCTTTACAGAACCTAAGACTATAGAGGGCAGCGAAAAGCTGAAAGAGGCTTATGAGATGGGAAAGGCAATTTAATAAAAGTAAATCAGAAATTATTCAATCAGTTTGCCAGCATATCAGCCTTGCCTCGTTTCAGGCTGTTACCCAAGGTTACAACGGTACAACGCCCGTTATAGTTTGTACCCTGGCAACTTCATGAACTTGAAAAGTTCTTAATGTATAGAAAACAATTATCAAATCATGATTTAGTAAATCGTAATTTTACACATCTTCTATCAGTAAATCATAATAATTCAGTCGTGTTTCCTGTTCTGATATTCAGGAAACACGGCGTTTTTGTTTATAAAGATGTAGGACTTCAAATCCAATTTGCAAGAAAACTGCATTTATTCAATTACTCAACAAGACAATCATTATAATCTATATTCATATACCATCCGCAATGATTCGTACACTCAAAATAATGTGGCTTTATAATTTTGCCTTGGGAACAAATAATTCTACCCTTGCCACAAATAGGACAAATGGGTTCTTGATGCGATAATACAGCAAAGTGGAATTCTTTGCTTGATTCTATCCTCCACAAACGAGCTTCATCAAGCAGCTTGTCTATGACTTCCTGCTTGCCGTCTGTGTAGGCTATCCTGTCATTGGGATATTGTTCCGCAAGCCTGAGTTTTACTGCTTCATACTCCCTTGCGGCTTCTATATTGCTGTTCAGATAATCACGGAAGTTGATATAATTGTTCCATTCATCAGAGCCATAAATCACTACATGAATATGATGCGAGCGTATGTCATTTTCAAAATCCCCCATAACAAACAAAAGTTGCTTAGGACTTTCTTCAAAACGGTAAATAATACCGTTCCGCTCCAATTCATCACGTTTGGAGAGAATATCATCAAAATTGTTCACGGCAACGGCAATATCAATGATAGGCTTTGCACTGATGTTTTTTATTGAAGTGCTGCCAATGTGCTGAATATCTATGACAGTACTGCCAAGTATGTTTTTGAGTGTCTGTATTGTTTCTTCAGAGGCCCGCTCCCATTCTTTCTGATGTGGTTCAAGATATACAGTTCCTCGTTTCATTCCTATGCTCATGTTGTCACCTTTTGGATAATGTTTTTTCTTTATTGTATCATATTAACACAAGAAATCAAACTGTCCTATACAATCAAATTAAATTTTTTTATCATTTGGTGATGATGTGTAATTTTTATGTGAAAACACTTTTATTTTCAGGGATAATATGCTATAATCTTAACAGGAGAGTGATACCCATGAACATTCCTTTCAGAGAGGATTATCCTCCGAGGCATGATGTTGTATTTTCCATCATGTTCGGAGAAATGGAACTGTTTTCTGCACTTTTGAAGTCAGTTACAGGGCATGTGCTTGATGCCGAAGAAGTTATCTCTCAGGCAAGTGTTACGCCTGACAATGTGGAGCACAATTATATTCGATTTGATACTTTCGCCAAAGACAAAAATAACACTGTATACAGTCTTGATTTACAAAATACTTACAGCGAAGAACTTATCAGAAACCGTACAGTATATTATGGTTGTCGTTCTATTGCCGGTCAGACTGTTTTAAAAGGAAACTATGACAAATTGAAAAAGGTTGTTGTATCGTTTATTATGACAAAAAAATATAAGAAAGACACTCCCATAGAAACGGTACGGCTTTGTGATGACAAAGGCAATGTCTATTCCGAACTTCTGACATTGCATAATGTATATGTACCGGCTGTAAACCGTGCAAATGATGACGCAGTTAATAAAGACCTCAAAATATTTTCTGCATTTTTCTCTGTAAACAGCGAAGAAAAAATGATGGAATTTATTGATTTGTACAAAAACGATGATTTAGGCGAGAAACTGATTTCATCTTACAGCAAGGCAATTCTTAGAGGAGATCTGCAAACTATTAAAGGAAAGGAGTATTTCGATATGAAAATTTCAGAGCAGGATATTATGGAAGCAAAAATAGAGGCAATGGAAGAAGGACGTATTGAAGGACGTGCGGAGGGACGTGCAGAAGGTCGTGCGGAAGGTCGTGAAGAGGGCCGTGCCGAAGGTCGTGCAGAAGAACGCATAAAGATGTTAAGACAATTGATAAATTTAAAAACATAACAGGAATTGATGTAATTATTGAAACTTTCAATATTACTGAAACAGAACGTCAGATTCTTGCAATTTAAAAGAAATTTATTTGGTTAAAGAACATTTTCTGTATCATCAGGATTTTTGAAGGTCGCTAAAAATCTACGCCAATCTTACGCCCAAGGGCAAAAAATATATGAACATATAACAAGATATGCCAAATGGCAAATTCAGAAAATACAGTAAATATCAGGTTTTGAAAACATTTGGGGAACTATGAAAAATCATACATTCTTTCTCCTTTCAGCAAAGCTGTATTTTTTATGTGTATTTTACCGTTATTTTTTATAAAAGTCAATACTATATACAAGACACACCGGCGTGTCGCCGGGGCTGAGATAATTGTCTCTATCGGGAGAAGCGGCTAATGCCGCTGAAGTTTTTCGGAGGTGTAGATACCGACATAAATAACACTAAACGAAGAATGAGTGACTTTGACAGCACAAAGGATAAACCTTCTGAATTTGATCCTGGCACAACTGTGCATTGGTTAACTAACGACTTGATGAAATATATCAGACAAAATGAATAAAATTCTTCTATAAGTTTAAGACCATCAATATGAGAATATATCGAACTCATATTGATGGTCTTTCTTTTATTTTGTTATGATCTCTATTACTATAATCTCGTCTTCAGGCTCAAGTGTCAATTTATCCTGCATGATTGTCAGTTCACTGTCATTATTTTTTGGCAGGAGAACTGCTGTATCAAGACCGTCATTATTTCCCTCTGTCCTTGAAAACAGATAGCATACGTTATTTTTCACACAGCCTATAGGGAGATATTGATGATCGGTAGATTCATATACCCACAATATCAGTTCACGCTTGCTGTCAAAGGTCAGATTTCCTTGATAGTTACGGAAGAATAAATCCTTGATACAGTCAAGGCGTACAGGATCTTTTCCAAGCTGTGCATAAAGACAGCTTATAAATCTTTCACTAACTACGACTTGATCTCTGTTTCTATTTTCAATGATATTTTCGTTCTGCATATCAAGGACTTCAACAATACAGTTATGTATATCTTTAACATCATTTCGTTTCAGGCTGTTCCAGAACAACAGCGGCTTTTCGTCAATGCTTGCTTCGTCACAGTCTGCATCCGAAAGAAACAATACCGAATTGACATCATCAAGAATGGAACTGCCGTCTTTCTTTCCGAATGGTTCTGTAATATCCTTTACGATAACAGGTCTGCTGTCATCACCGAATAATGAACTGTATTCGGGAAAATTGCTGTAATAAGTGATTTTTTCGGCATTTTCCTCTGTATCCATCAAAACAACAGTCAGCTTGAAATCGGGAAATTCCTTTTTGAAGCATACAAGGCTGTCAAGTATATAATCAAGTTTATTGTTTGAACCGATGATAAGAAGTTTAGGCTTGTCATTGGCAAGACATGGAATGAATTTTTTATCGGGGAGGGATTTTTTCAGAACATATTCACCTGAGCCATAATTTTTTATGAGTGTTTCATTTTCGGAAATATACAGGCGTTTATTCTCAATATCGAGAATCGGCATAGCGGAGTCCTGTAATTTCAGTTCATCTGCGATGGACAGGGATTCGGGAATGTCTTTCAGATAAAATTCAACGCCCTCAAAGCCGATAAGATGGAGAATAACATCACACAACGAAGGCATTACAGCTGTGACAGCCATAATTTTTCCGATAGGGACAAAAGAGCCTGAAATCAGCGTGTAAATCGCTTGATTTCAGGCTTTTATGTTTACAAATACCTTAGAACAATTCATCAAGTAATATGTAATATCTGTATTTTTCTTCGTCAAATTCAATGCTTAAAGCATCCGGAAGCATTTGTGGTTTAAAATCAAATATCCGTTTTCCGCCAAAATATCTTCCATCAAAATTATGTTCCAGACTTCGTATAGCTATTGCAATATCTTGCCAACGGTCAGCCGGTCCCATCTTTCCAAGGTCGATAAAACCGCTTATCTCATTTCCTTTGGCAAATATATTCGGCAAACAAAAATCTCCATGTGTCAAAACAATATCCTCTTGCGGACGGTTATGTTTCAGCCATTCAAGAAGTTCCTCGGGACTTTCAAAACCATTCTCTCCAAACGTTTCCGGCTCTGTATTATCAAGGTCTACCAATTTATTTGAAACATTATATTCCGCAGCTTTCAGCCGTTCTGTAAGTCTGCTTGTCTGATACGGACAATCGCTCACATCAATTTCCCACATCTTTTTTACCCCCTGAGCCACAATATCAATGACAAGTTCCGGTTTATTCAGATATTTCATTTCGCAAAGCATTTTACCTTCGACCTTGCTCATGAGTGTAAATGCCATATCATTTTCAACTGCATATACAGATATTTTGGGAAGTGGAATTTGATGATTCAGCCATTGTACGATTGCAGATTCATTATCTGTTTCCTTGCTGTGAGGTTGAATCTTCAACACATATTTATTATAAATCCGCACTTCTGAACCGGATTCTCCTATACTATCAACAGTATAGTCTTGTGTACCGACAATATTATATATCCTCTCAGGTAATTCTATCACTTTCATTTCTCTCCTTGCAGTATTCCGTAATCCTTGCTTTCCAATACTCATACCGTTTTCTTTTTTTTTCATTGGCAAAATGTGTTTCCCTTGACTGTTTTTTGCATACGCTGTAATCAAGAATTTCATCACCAAATTGTTCGCTTGTCAGGTCGAAAATACAGTTTTCTACTATATTAAAACAATGATAATTTCCACCGGGACGGAGTATTCCATAAACTTCACCGCCGAAAAAATCCTGTATCAAAAATGCAGTGACAGAACACTGTCCCATAGTTTTGTTTTCGGCAGACCATTTATTTCTCAGTCTTGGGGCACAGGTTTCCGCACACCAAATTTTTGATAAAATATCATAGTAATCAGCAGGTGAAAGACCGTTTTTGTCTTGTACATCAGCGGATTCCCAACCATAAAAATGATATTCAGACATTATATTTCCTCCTATCTCACTTTGCTTTGATATTTCCTATCTCCGTGTATATCAGCTTTCCGTTTTCTCTGTGCGAGTGCATCAGCGAAAATTTTTCAACTGTAATTTTCACATTTTCCGTTCTCAACACTTTTATATATTTTTCCTGTTCGGAAAATATCCCTGCTTTTCTGATAACTGTTATATGCGGCTTGAAAGGCTTACGGTAAAACGGTATATGTTCATTTTCCAATGCTGTTCTGACACTTTCGGCAAGTGACATTAATTTGAAATTCCTTTTCAGTCCAACCCACAGAATATCACCGAAATTGCCGATTGTTTCTCCAAGTGATATTTCAAAAGGCTCAAATTCAACTTCACTCAATGCTTTCATAACCTTATTTGGACTATTATATTCACCTATAAATGCAAGTGTCAGATGAAGATTCTGACAATTTGTATAATTGCCTATAATATTATTTTCTTTCATTTTAGCCTGTAAATCTGTCAGAGATTTTTCTATTTCGGGACTGAATTTTATTGCAACAAAAAGACGCATTTTCTTTTCCTGCTTAATCATCATAAAAATATTATATATCACGTCTGATGTTTTTGCAATAAAAAGCCTGAAATCAGCACGGAAATCAAGTTTCTCCAAAAGAAAAATAAAATTATGTCATCCTGAGCGCTTTGTCACAAAAGTATCACGAAGACAAAGATTCTTCGTCGCTTCGCTCCTCAGAATGACAAATCGGGATGCTTATATTTTAAAAATTGATTTCCGTGTGAAATCAGTGTGAACTGCTTGATTTGGGGCTTTGACCTTGAATTGGCTCAAAGGATATGGTATTATTTCATTAGCACATACTTTTGTGTATAAATTAGAATTTACTCTTGGGAAAGGACAGTTTATTATGAATTGGAAATTTGTCGAACCGTTGCAGTCCGAGAACTTGATAATAGAGTATGAAGAAAAAATTGGATATGAATTTCCAAAAGATTTCAAGGCTTGTGTAAAGCGGAATAACAATGGTTATCCTGAGAACAAAATTTTCTATTCCTGGAAAGGAAAACGCAAGCGTAAAAGAGTTTTTAATTTACTTTTTTCTTTCAACAAAGACGATATAACTTCAATTTGGAAATACAATAATTGGCATGGAAGATTTAGCGATTGGTTTCGGCTTTCCGATGGCGAAATAGAAAATTATATTGTATTTGCTTGTGATCCGTTCGGTAATTTCATTTGTTATGACAAAAGAACAGATAAGATTGTTTTCATAAACCATGAATGTGCTGACTTTTCTGTTGCTGTTGAAGAAATTGCAGACAGCTTTACGGAACTGATCAATAGTCTAAAAAGTAAATAATGCACCAAATTCTGATTTATCTTTGCAACGACTGATATGAAAAAGCTCGAAAACAGCGTAAATCGCTTGATTTCGGGATTGATTTTTTATGGAAATATTATAAGACTATCCAATTATCCAAAAACTGCATTTGTATTTCTGTATGAAACCAATGTTCACCGTTTTCCATGACAGTCAACTTGCAATTATGTTTTTCAGTAAATGCAGTGATTGTTTCATAAGATGTGAGATTGTCTTTTCCTCCGTAAAGTATATTTGTAGGCACTGTCCACTGAACAGGGTGTTCCCTGACAAAGCAGAGATATTCCCATGACAAGTCCTCGCCAAATGCTGTCGGTATGATTCCTTTGGTTTTCAGTTCTTCTTGAGTGACATTTGCCCATGACATCATATTGAGAATCAGCTTTTCCATATCAACTATCGGAGAAATAAAATACGCTTTTTCTATCCATTCTGATATATCAGCATTCATACAGAAAAATGCACCGATACTGTTGGCAATCAATATAATTTTTTTATATTCGTTTTTGAATTTGCTTACAGCGGTATGTATTTCTTTACCTGTTTCCCATAGGGTAAATGTCCGATAGTCCAATCCTATGACATGATATTCAGGAAACAGTGATTTGTAATGTTCACTTTCCGCAGGGCTGCCGCCTTTTCCGTGTATATATAATACCAGATTCATTTTTTCACCATTCCTTAATGTTTCATAAATTCATTATACTCAGAAATTATGAATAAAATAACCATCAATGTTAGTGCATGAATACTCACATTGATGGTTTATTTTTTATACTTTCATCGAACTTACGTTATTTAGTGACTTTCACTGTAAAGTATTTCTTTGAGATAGTGCCGTCTTCGTCCTTAACTTTTATGCAGATGTCATAGTCGGTGTTTGTGTAGGGACGGACAATAATTTCATCATTAGCCTTGTAGCTCTGACGTGTGGTCCACTTGGTCTCGGACTTTTTCTTATAGAGTACTGCATACTGATAATCACCCATGCCGCCCGTTGCGGAACCTTTCAGATTGACTGTTTCACCCTTTTTAATGGTTGTTGCGGAAATCATGGAAGTATTGGTAAGCTTGGCATTTACTTGTACGGTAAAGAATTTCTTGATGATAGAACCATCACTATCCTTGACTTTCACACAAACATCATATGAAGTTGCCTTCGCAGGTTTGACAGTTACAGTATCATTGTTACTGTAATTTTGTTTGACAGTCCATTTGGTATCATAGTTTTTCTTATACAGTACAGCGTATGTATAAGAACCTGTGCCGCCTGCCGCTGAAGCATTGACATTGAATGTACCGCCAAGAACGATAGTTCCCGAACTTATTTCGGAAAGGTTATTCAATGGGGAATAAGATGTACCCTGACTGCCGCCTGTCGTTTCACTGATTTGATTGACAGTGCCGTTTGAATAGGTATAAGTGCCTTTTTCAAAACGGTAATTTGCACCGTTACGGCTGTCCCAACTGTTATTGCCGTCATTGAAGCATACATTCGCATAACCTGCTGTACCTAAATCTATCGTATACTTATGTGTATAGCCATTCATTTCACTTGTTTTGGTCATAGCCTTACCGGGAACATCTGTCCATGTACCTGTACCGATTTGATAGTGAATATACGGAGTAGAGTAGCCTTTGTAATAAATTGTTGTCTGATTGACAGTTACCTCTGAAACAGTCAAATTGATTGTTTTCTGAACGGTTGCACCGGCAGCGTCTTTGATGATAACTTTGACAGAGTAAGTGCCGACAGTATCAGGCTTGAATGACGCTGAAACACTTGTGGAAAAGTCTTTGATGAGAGTTTCTTTGTTATTTTTTGTATAGGAATACTTGTACTGATAAGGAACTGTACCTCCTGTGGCTGAAGCTGTCACCGTAACGGACTGATTTACAGAAACTTTCTGTGAAGAAAGGCTCATATTGCCGGAAAGTTCCTTTGGCTGAAAGGGTTGATATACTGTAATTGTACCGTTTGAATATGTATATGTACCCTTTTCAAAGTAATAGTTGGCACCGTTGCGGCTGTCCCAATTATTATTGCCGTCGTTGAAGCATACATTGGCATAGGTTGCGTTACCTAAATCAATAGTATACTTATGGGTATAACCGGTAACTTCACTTGTTTTGGTCATAGCCTTGCCGGGAGCGGTTGTCCATGTGCCCGAACCTGTCTGATAGTGAATATATGGTGTGGAATAGCCATTATAATAAATGGTAATCTGATTGAGAGCAACATCTGCACCTTTTTCGACTTTGTATGTCATGGATTTTGAAGCAACAGATACACCATTATAAAGAGCATTTACGGTTATGGTATAAGTGCCTTCTTTGGTAGGTTTCCATGTTACAGAATTGTCGGAATCTGCTGCAAGAGTCTGGGAAGTGCCGTTGCCTGTAATGGTATAGCTGCATGAAACGGGGACATTGCCGTCATTGACGGAAGTGTTGAAAGTAACGCTTTCACCTGTTTTTGCAGAGGC
>CADCDE010000077.1 GCA_902800065.1 uncultured Ruminococcus sp. | reverse complement strand
AGAGAGTATGTTGCAGGAGCAACTGTTTCTTTCATGTAGTATGTACCCTCGTCAAGACCTGTAAATGTGATATGACCGTTTTCATCGGAAGTTACATAGCCATCGTCATCACATTCAGGAGTAATTCTTGCAACTGTCATCTCTTTATCTGTGTAGAGACCGAATTTTGCACCCTGGAGCTTAAACTTATCATTTCTCATGGTAACAAGACCATCTTCACGATATTCCTCAAAGCTTGCTCCTCCAACAGCTTCTGTAACTTTGTTGAGTTCAAATGTTTCTTTGTCCTTGTTCTTCTGGTCACCGTCATCACCCGGTGCTTCTGCATCTATATCAGCGTCAATACCGAATGTATAGTGATATGTAGTATCTGTCAAAGTCTTTGTCTTTGTTGCATCTTCAGGATTATTGCTGTATTTAAGAGTTGCAGTATTCTTATTTTCAGCATAGTTTACAGTTGCATAAGTGATTTCAACGTTCTTTTTGGGGTTTGCACGGATATAAGCGTCTGTAAATTCAACTTTGAAAGATGTAGCAGCACCGCCGCTTGAACCTGCTGTACCCGGAGTTACTGGTGCACCATTGTAATAAAGTGTATATGTATCATCAGATGCAGCAACCTCTGCTCCGCCTACTTTAACGACCAAATTATTGATACCCAAGAAAGGACCATTTTCAAGAGTATCTTCGATAGTATACTGGACAGATGTATAATCCTTTGAATATGAAGGGATAGTCATGTCATAAATTTTGAAAGAAACCTTGTCACCAAAAGCAACTGTATCACCTTCGGTATTATGTGAACTTCCAACTATATCCTTGTTAAAGCCTGTTTCGCTTGACTTTACATAAGCTGAGCCTGTGAAAGGCAATTTCATATCAACAGTGCCGTTTATGGGATCTTCTGCATTTACAGCTACAAGAGCAGGGTTATATATAGTAGTATCTGCACCTGTTACAAGGACTATATAAAGACCGAGTTCAACATTAGCAACATAATCTTCCCCTGATTTTGTCATCTTAACGCCTTTGAGTGTTGTAGTGTCAGCATTGATGTTATTGGCTATTTTTGTAACTTCATCAGCTGTAGGATTCATAACATCTGCTATTTTAGCATTTGTTTCATCGCAAAGAGCATAATCGTTGAGTTTGCCTTCACTGTATACACCCTTAACAATCTGATAAGCTGTAACAGTAACACCGTCTTCCTTAACATTCTGAACAGTTATAGTGCCTGTTGATGCACCTGCTGTTACTGTCCATGTATCTGTAACTGTGTTAGCTGCAAATACAGGCATTGCTGACATACCTGCCACTGTTGCTGCTGCGAGTGCGAGTGTCAGGACTTTGACCAAATTCTTTTTCATTTTCATTGCTCCAATCTTTTAATTTTTTTGGATTTCTCGAAATAAATCGGTGACATTATTATAGCACTATAAATATATAAATGTCAAGTAAAATGTATGATTTTTTTGTTAAATTTCACAATCAAAGTTATATAAAATAATACAATACCTCTAATTTTTTAATAAAATTTATTTGCAATAACCAAAACTGTATGATACAATTTATTATGACAAGGAGGAATTAAAAATGAAAAAAATCGAATCAATAAGACGTTTTATATGTGGATATGAAGAATTCAGGCTTTCGGAGCTTTATGAGGGCGGAAACTTCAAAACAGAAAAACTGCCGATAAACGTTTTCATGGCAGAACACAGAAAGTTCGGAAATATACTGATAAATACAGGCTGTTCCAATATGATGAAAAAAAGTCCCATTGCATATTCAAAATATCTCTCAAAGCACAAGGTGAGTTTTGATAAAAAAGATACAATAACAGAGCAGCTTGCAAAAGAAGGCATGGATGCACTGTGTATAAAAAAAGTTCTTCTGACACATGCAAATGCAGAATGTTGCGGAGCATTGCCGCTGATTCCGAAATATGAGCTGATGTCCACAGCACAGCTTCTTTGTGTACTGAAATTCGACAACGATTCGGATAATATTATAAAAAGCACACTTCCGCCCGATAATATTCCGATGAAAGCCTTTAATGTCTTCAAGGGAACAAGCGTGCTGAAAAAATATTTCAAGTTTGTCTATGACGTACTCGGTGACGGCTCGATACTTGCAGTTGATATGAGCGGAGCGGCGAATTCAATGACAGGATATTTCATCGCTGAGGATAATATATTTTTCTGTGCAGATGCCATGACAGATGAACGATTTTTCGATGATGACATATTTCCGACAGATAAGCTGCTTTTGATGCAGTATGATTCCGAGGATTACATGAATATCAGGAGAATTCTCAAAACGATACATTCAGAATATCCTGATATAAGATTTGTTTTTTCTCATTCAAAGAATTTCTGATAAAAAATCATCCCGTACAGTGTCAAAAACTGTACGGGAATTTTTATTTGATATCAGCTTATCAATCTGAGACCGCCTATGAACGGAACATCTTTTGCAAGTCCCTGTTTGATATTCTTGACCGAGCAATATATCATAAACAGAGGCAACGCAAAGCATATAACAAAGAAAACAAGGCTTGCGATCCATCCGCCGAAGGTAAGAGTATGACTGACAGGATCAACACAGGCATTACATACGATAACACCTGTTATTATTGAATAGAATATTATACTTGGTATCATTGCGATAAGTGTAAGTAAGCCCTGATTGCCGTAATATCTTGCGAAACGTGAATAGTCCTTCATTATAAAAGGATACCAAAAAGTTATACCTAAACAAGCTATCATAGCATTTTTCTGATTCTTGGAAATATCATTCTTATCAAATTCATGAGTATGATTTTTGGTATTCTGGAACATATCCAAAAATCCCTTGACATTTTTAGGCATTTCCTTTTTCTCAGGCTCCTCAGACTGCTCAGATTCTTCTTTTTTCTCAAAAACGAAGTTCTTGGAAACCTCATACGGATTTTCTTTAGGTTCTTCCGGCTCCTGTGGTTGTTCCTCCTGCTGTGTTTCCTGAACTTCAGGCTCTTTAGTTTCTTCAGTTTGAGTCTCAATCGGTTCTTCAGTGGTCGGCTGTTCAACGACAGGCTGCTTCTGCTCTGTGGGCTGTTCATCGGCAACCTGCTCTACAGGCTGCTGATATTGCGGCTGCTGCTCATAATTGTAATTGTCCTGATAAGGCTGTTGCTGCGGATACTGTGGTTGCTGATTATAATCGTTCTGATAAGGCTGTTGCTGCGAATACTGTGGTTGCTGGTCATAATCGTTCTGATAAGGCTGTTGCTGTTGATACTGTGGCTGCTGAACATAATCATTCTGATAAGGCTGTTGCTGTTGATACTGTGGCTGCTGAACATAATCATTTTGATAAGGCTGTTGCTGTTGATACTGTGGCTGCTGAACATAATCATTCTGATAAGGCTGCTGCTGTTGATACTGTGGCTGCTGAACATAATCATTCTGATAAGGCTGCTGACTGTAATCGTTCTGATAAGGCTGCTGATCATAATCATTTTGATAAGACTGCTGCTGATACTGCTGTTGATCGTAATTATTCTGATAAGGCTGTTCATACTGATCAAATTGCTGTTGGTCATAATCCGAATAGAATTCATCATTACCACAGGTATCACAATATTCCGCATCATCGGGAACTGCAGATTTACAAATCGGACAGATCTTCATAAAAAATATTCCTCCTCTTATTTAGAAAAAATATTACAAACTCATTTTTAATCTAACATAATTATATTATATTTTTCAGTATATTGTCAATACGAATAGCCGAAAATTTAAAAAAAGCAATCGTTATTTCGATTGCTTTTTTGTTTATCTCCATCTGCCGAGAAACCTTTTAGGTTTATGAAGGACAGGATCATCAAAATAATTGTCATTGAAAATATCATAGCTGTTTTTGATAAGCCAATCCTTATATTGAGAGCCGAGTTTTTTTTCTACAAATTTATAGGCAGCCATCGTATTAGGCGGTCTTTTTTCAACAGAATGGGCATCACTGCTGATTATATGTGCCAGCTCCCAATTTATGTACTGAAGTGGACTGACACCCTTTATATTTATATTGTCAGTCACCGCCGAAGCATTCACCTGAGCGATACAGCCCATTGAAACAAGATCATACAGTTTTGTCGGATCATCCGTAAAAAAGTCATATCTTTCAACATGAGCCAAAATCGGAGTATAGCCCTTTTCAAGAATGCTCTGCATTGTACGTGTAATGCCGTAAGGTCTGTTGTTTGTCGGAAATTCTATAAGCAGGTAATTGGTATTTTCAAAGGCGAGCTTGGAAATATTCATATCTATTATACGCATGGAGAAATATATCTCACAGCCGAGTTTTGTTTCTATTTTGAGTTCCTCGAAGCCCTCGGCTGATTTCAGTCTCCGGTAGCTGTCCTCACGGGCGGAAAGGAAATGGTCAAAATTCTGTCTTTCCGGATTAAAATGAGGAGTAAAGACGATTTTTTTAATCCCCTGCTTTTTTTCTTCCCTGAGCAGAGCCATTGAATCCTCCACAGTTTTTGCTCCATCGTCTATCCCGGGAAGTATATGACAGTGCATATCTATCATAAATGATCACTTATTCCTCACTATCATTATTTTTTTCTTTGGATTTTCTTTCATTGCCGTATCCGTAATAACCGCCATAATAGTAATAGTAGTTATACGATGAATATTTTGAATAGGAACCTGCTGATTTTTCACTGTATATGCTGTATACAGCACCGAGTATCTTGACACCGGCTGAATCAAGGTTATTTTTTGCTTTAAGTACAAGACCTTTTTCTGTTGCATTATGTTTTACAACAAGCAAAGCACCATCCATATATTTTCCGAGAGCCGCCGCATCTGTAACAAGAAGTACAGGCGGAGTATCGTATATTATATAGTCATACATTGTTTCAAGCTTGTCAATGACCTCTTTCATCTTATTGCTTGCAAGAAGCTCCGACGGGTTCGGAGGCGTTGAACCTGAGAGAAGTATATCCATATTTGTGCCGCTTACTTTTTTGATAGACTTTTCAAGTGTTGTCTCGCCCTTTAGGACATTAGTAAGACCTTCATCACTTCTTTTGGCTTTGAGGAATCTGTGGACACTTGGACGACGCAGATCGCATTCAATAAGACATACCTTTTTGTCATATCCTGCAAGTGTAAGTGCAAGGTTTACCGAAACATTCGTTTTGCCCTCATTTGCGAGAGTAGATGTTACCATTATTTTTTTGCAGTCCTGTGCAGTCGTTATAAACTCAAGGTTGGTGCAAAGCATTTTGTATGCTTCGACATAAGTGAACGGTGCATTTTCATCAGCAACACTGAAAAGCTGTTTGGTCGTTGGTTTTCTGTGCTTATTCTTTTTCATGACTTGTTGAACTCCTTTCCGTCAACCTCAGGAATTATGCCGATAAGAGGAACATTAAGTGTATTAAGTATATCATCCTCTGTTTTGAAAGTATTGTTTAACATTTCTTTAAGGAAAATTATCAAAAGCACAAGCACCAGACCTGCTAACGCACCGATAAGGGCATTGCGTCTGAGATTTGGGCTTACAGGCTTTCCGCTGTTTGAAATGCTTGAAGCACTTATGACCTTTACAGAACCCGCCTCAACTTTATCTGCAATTATAGGAGGTGCAACTTCAACCAATTTTTCAACGACCTTCTGAGCAAACTCGGCATTTGGATGAGTCATAGTTATCTTCATGACCTGAGTTGAATTGACAGCAGAAACGCTTATTTTTGAATTAAGCTGTTCATATGTCATATTAAGCTGCAGATCCTCAATAACTTGCATAAGAACAGTATCGGATTTGATTATGATAGAATAGACCTCAACAAGATCCTGAGCAGCGTTAATTTCCGTTGTATTTACGGTTGTTTTGTCGTTGGCTTTATTATTTACGATTATTATTGCACTTGCAGAATACTGTTTCTGAATAAAGAGCGATGAATAAAAATATGCTCCTATTCCAAACACTACTGTAACAATAATAATAAGAATAAGATTTTTCCTCAGGATATTGAAAATGACTCTAAGATCAATTTCTTGTTCATTCTGCTGTTGTTGCTGTTCAATTCTTTCTTCCATTGCTACTCTCCCGTTTCATAAATTTTTTATTTAGCTATCTATAAAATTATAATCATTATGTCTTTATATGTCAATATCAACCGTTCATTTTTAACTTTTTGACTAAAACTGAAAGTGTTTAAAAACTAAAATATGTTATTTTATTAACATACATCAAATATATGGAAAAATTTTCTTTATTTTATCTGTAAAATATATAATGTTTTTGATTGACAAATATCTTTGGTAGTAGTATAATAACTACAAGTTTAAATTTATGTTTAGACTGAATTTACCATTTTTTAAGAAAGGAAATGTATATGAAAAAGGCTATCAAAGTTCTTTCAGCTTGTCTGCTTTCGACAGCAGTTGCCGTTTCAGCCTCAATGGCGGTATCAGCTGCAGGCATCAATGATGCTGAACAGAAACTCCTTAATGAACTCAAAGGCACTGCAACTATGAATGGTATGACCAAAACTTTGCCTACAACCTATATCAATCAGGCTGAAAACTATCTCAATACGGTTGAACTCACAGATGCAGAGGTAAATGAGATCATAAACAAGATCGAAGACACAAAGAAATTCCTTACAGATTCAAAGGCTGCAAACTTTGAGGATTTTACAGATGCACAGGAAGCAGATTTTATCGCAAGATGT
>CADCDE010000076.1 GCA_902800065.1 uncultured Ruminococcus sp. | reverse complement strand
AATATAAATTTTTACTATTATCTGAGTTTTCAAGAAAAACCTTTATTTTATCAGCTATTTCTGTTGGATTTTTTTTGCTTGCCTTTGCAACTTTAAAAAGCGGAACAGCCAAATCGCCCTTCTCTCTATCTGGTGGAGTGTCTATATGAAAATATGATTCATCAATACTGCTATCAATAGTTTTTAATACACTCAGAATGGCTTCTTTATATTTCTTTTTTACTAATTTTAACATACAACTATTATAAATAATATCAAAATAAAAATAAATTTTTTACTTTTTCTGCCACAATACATATAATTAATTAAAAAACATTCAAGGCAATATTTGCCAAAAAGGAACAAATTAAAATGGAAAGTAAAGCAAGAAAAATTGAAAATTCAAAAGCTGAAATTGATGTAACCGCCTCTTGGGATGAAATAAAAACTAATTATGATGAACTGCTTAAAAAGTATCAAAAACAATTAGCAATACCGGGCTTTAGAAAAGGAAAAGCCCCAATGGACATAGTAGAAAACAAAATTGGAAAAGAAGTCTTGCGCGATGCTGTATTTAATGCTATGGATGGTGCAATAAAAAAAGCCTTTGAGGAAGTTGAACCATCCTTAAGACCTCTTCCTTATGGTCAACCGGAAATTGTGGATTTTGCGAAATTAGAACCTTTTGAAAAGGAAAAAGATGTTCAATTTACAACTCGCTATGAGATATTGCCTCAATTTGAATTAAAAGAGTATAAAAACATAGAAATTGAGTATCCAAATGTAACAATAAGTCAAGATATGATTGATACAGAAATAGAACGCTATAGAGAACAGAATGCAATAATAAAAACAAAAGACAATGAAACTGTAGAAGATAGCGATTTGGTTACAATTGATTACACATTAGAGGGTGATGAACCACAAAGCATAAATGATTACACTTTTACGATAGGAAAAAAACAAAATTATTATAACTTTGATAACGAGCTTATCGGAATGAAAAAAGATGAAACCAAGTCCTTTACCATACAATACACAGATGAAAACAAACCCGAAGGTTTCACTAAAGACAGCGCCACTTTCTCTGTAACAATGAAATCAATAAAATCCAAGGAATTACCTGCACTTGATGATGAATTTGCTCAAGATATAAAAAGCGAATATAAGACCGTTGACGATTTAAAAAATGGAATCAAGGAAACACTTGAAAAAGGCCTTGAAAATAGAATGAAAAATACCAAAATCCATTTAGTTGCTCAAAAAATATTAGAAAGAAACGAGCCTTTTGATGTTCCAGAATCTATGATAAACTTTGAAATAAACAATTCTTATTCGAGATTCGCTCAGCAAATGGGAATGAGACCAGATGATCTTACAAAGTTCTTGACAAGTCAGGGGCAAACAAAAGAACAATTTACATCATCATGGCGAAACGATGCACTTGAAAACATTAAAGAACAATTAGTGATATCAAAGGTGCAAGAAATGGAAAAAATTGAAGCAGATGAAAAAAAGGTTGAGACTGCAAAAAAATCACAAATCCCAGAAAACGCAACAGATGATCAAAAATCTTCATACGAGGCAATGATAAAAGACAATCTTGCCTATGAAGCTGCTATTGATTATCTTATTAAAGAGAATAAACTTGTCCCAAGCAAGGAAGAAATAAGTTATGAAGATTTTGCAAGCGGGGCATATCTTAATAAAAATGCGGAGGGAGCAAATTGAGTCAATTCATACCATATGTAAGTGATACTAGCGGGATAGGAGAGAGAACTTATGATATTTTCTCTCGTTTATTGAAAGAAAGAATTATTTTTCTTGATGGCGAAATCAATGATGCAACTGCTGATCTTTGTATAGCCCAACTTTTATTCTTGGAGCAGGAAAATCCAGAAAAAGATATAAATTTATATATTAACTCACCTGGCGGAAGTGTTACTGCAGGGCTTGCAATATATGATACTCTAAAATACATTTCAAGCCCAGTTAGCACCATTTGCATAGGGCAAGCTGCCAGTATGGCTGCTGTTATCCTTGCTGCTGGTAAAAAAGGGAAAAGGTTTCTTCTACCCTCTTCGCGTGTTATGATTCATCAACCATTTGGCGGTGTTGAAGGTCAAGCTTCTGATATAAAAATTCAAGCAAACGAGCTTGTTAGATTAAAAAAACTTTTGATTTCGTATTTAGCATCAGATTGCAACAAACCAATTGAACAAATTGAAAAAGATATACAACGTGATTATTATATGACAGCAGAAGAAGCTATTTCCTATTCTATTGCTGATTCTATTGTTAATAAGAAAGCCAATTAATTTGGCACGGGTTTTGCATTTCTTGCAATACCGAATATTCAATTACACCTGAGGGGGCTTGTATGAGAAAAGAAAAAAGATGTTCATTTTGTGGAGCACCACAATCAGAAAATATACAACTAATCTATTCTGGAAAGAATGATGCTGCTATTTGTCAAAATTGCGTGGAACAGTGTGTGGATTTATTTGATCAAATAGAGAAACAGGACAATGCTGAAGCATTTGAAAGCGAATATAAATCAAAAAATAATTTTGATTTTCTTCATGACAAATTGCCAACTCCTGAGGAGTTGAAAAATTTCCTTGATGACTATGTTATAGGTCAAGATAATGCCAAAAAAGTCTTATCTGTCGCTGTGTATAATCATTACAAAAGATTAAAGCATGAAAGCATTTGTAATCCTGGAAAGCACAAGAAAAAAGACAAAATGGAGGAAATAAAGCTCAACGACAATAATAATGAAAAGTTAAGCGATGATAAAGCACAGGAAAAAGCTGAGGAGAAAATCGAACTTGATAAATCCAATATACTTATAATTGGTCCAACAGGAAGCGGAAAAACACTACTTGCTAGAACTCTTGCAAGGCGTCTTAATGTTCCGTTTGCAATTGCAGATGCTACCACTTTAACTGAAGCTGGATATGTAGGTGAAGATGTAGAAAACATTTTGCTTAAATTGATTCAAAATGCCGATGGAGATGTAAAGAGGGCTGAAACTGGAATTGTATTTATTGATGAAATAGATAAAATTGCTAAAAAAGGCGAAAATGTCTCTATAACCCGCGATGTATCTGGAGAGGGTGTTCAACAGGCACTTTTAAAAATTATTGAAGGCACAACTGCTTCTGTCCCACCACAAGGTGGAAGAAAACATCCAAGTCAAGAAATGATTAAGATTAACACATCCAATATATTATTCATTTGCGGTGGGGCTTTTGTCGGGCTTGACAAAATAATTGAATCAAGGGTTGCTACTTCTTCTATGGGATTTGGTGCAAAACCAGTTGCATACGAGAAAAAAGATTTGGATAAAATATTTAACCAAATCTTGCCAGATGATTTGATTAAATATGGTTTGATACCAGAGTTTATAGGAAGATTACCTGTAACCGCTTGCCTTTCACTTCTTACCGAAGACGAGCTTGTTGATATAATCAAGAAGCCTAAAAATTCAGTATTAAAACAATACAAAGAATTCTTTAGAATGGATAATGCCGAATTGGAGTTTGAAGATGATGCAATCAGAGCTATAGCAAAAAAAGCCATTGCCCAAAAAACAGGTGCAAGAGGTATTCGTAGCATAATTGAAAAACTTATGCTCGGTGTAATGTATGATATTCCATCAAAACCTGAAATAAAAAAGGTTATTATTACAAGTGATTCAATTGATTCTGGAATACCAAAAGTTATGACTGCTTGATGTATAACTTTGAAATTGAAAAAAGGAAAAGCGAACTTTTTGAACGAGTTCGCTTTTTTTTTAAAAAAAATAATTTTATAGAAGTTAGCACTCCATCTCTCTCCCCTACCACAATTCCAGAACACACAATAGCACTTTTCTCAACAAAACACAAAGGCGAATTTACGAATGAGCGAATGTTATATCTACTCCCATCCCCTGAGTTATATATGAAGAAAATGCTTTCTAAATTTAATAAATCAATCTTTCAAATATCAAAAGCGTACAGAAATGCAGAACAAACAAGCCCTATCCACAAAAATGAATTTACTATGCTTGAATATTATAAAGTTGATGCCGATTACAATAATACCATTGGTTTAACAATAAATTTAATCAAAGATGTTTTTTTTGATGCAAAAGATAATGCACTGTTAAATAATCCTATTATAACCACTATAAATGACTTATTAGTTAGATTTGCTTCTATAACACTTGAAGAATTGCATTTAGAAAATATGCGGACATATATAGAACATAAATTTAATCTAGTACTACCTAAAAATGAAAGCTTTGATGATACATTCAATAGAGTCTTTTTAAATATAATTGAACCGAAATTGAAAGATTATAATCAACCTGTATTTATAAAAGATTATCCTATAGAAATAGAGTGTTTGGCGAAAGAAAAAAATACATTAGAGCGAGAAAGGTTTGAAATGTACTTTAAAGGTATAGAGATAGCAAATGGGTATAGTGAAATGACTGATAATGCGAAAATAAAAGAACTTTTTAAATCCGAATCGGGTAAAATCACTCAACACCAAGATATAGATGTAGAACTAATGAAAATTAAAATGCCAAAATCAAGCGGTGTTGCCATCGGAATTGATAGATTGATAATGGTAAGTGAACAAATAAGCAATATCAACGACTTAAATTTCTATTAATACACTTCCTATGGGAGTCGAACCCATGTTTAAAGACTGAGAATCTCTTGTCCTAACCACTAGACGAAGGAAGCATTTATAAAAAATTCTGGGATGGAGGGATTTGAACCCCCAAAGGCAGAACCAGAATCTGCAGTGTTGCCATTACACCACATCCCAAAAAATGCTGAGTAATAACAAAAAACAAGTTTATTTTATTGTATTACTCAGTAATTGTCAAATTAATAGGCGTTGTTGTATTCGCCTGTTTCAAAATCAAACAAATCTATATCATTCTCATATAGATACTCATAGGCTCTTGATGAGACATCTTCTCTATAAGTATTTCTCTCATCTCTATATGTATATGCATTATCTTGATCGAACCTATCATTAATATCAAAATCAACAAACCTTGGAACGAATGGATTTCCACCATTTCTAATAATCCCAGGCAATGAATCAAGCTCTGAAAGCTTCAATACAGGATGCAAAGAAACTTTATCATCAAAAACAGCCGCTTCAACTACATCATCAATATCAAAATCAGCTTTTGGCTTGACTAATAATGCATCAGTGCCTTGTGGTATAATATTGAAACCTGCATCCTTAGTAGCATCTCTTAGATTATCAACCTTTTCTCCCTGTGGGAAATAAAGATTGTTGGTTATAAATATAATATCACCATTTTCATCAACAGCTGGAGATAATAAATCACTAATTGCCTCACCATCGTTTGTTGCAATCTTTATATCACCATCATCAGTCTTTGTAATATTAATCCTATCAGGCATATACTCTTTTGGTCTAATTTCAATATCTCCTTCAGGTGAGACAACTATATCAACTTCATCGCTAGAACAGCTATTGCTATCAGTAGGCATAATTATGAAGTCACCAGTGTCACGTGCAAACAGATTTACATTATCAAGCACATTGTTCGGTCTTGCAACAGTAAGCAATACAGCATTTTCAAAATATCTTTCTTTTGCTGGAATGCCACCCTTATTCTCATCAATTCCACTCAAGACAAAATACCCAGGGTCAACCGTAGTGCTTATTTCATACATAATCGGCAAACGGTCTTTTGTATCAAGCACATAATTTCCATTTTCATCTATATAGACATCAAGCAAATCATATGCACTAGATGGATTTGGCGAAATACTTATAGCTCTAGGGGATAAAGTAAAGGTTAGGCAATCATCAATATTCTCATTTGATGTCCTGATGCTTACATAATTATCCTTAGGAATAGTTATATTTGCCACATTAAACAAACGAGAATTAAATGAATACTTTTTACCATAAGGCTCTATTTTTTCGCCATAACCCAAAACATTTTTTGGAACAAATAACAAAATACCTTTTTCATTAATAACTGTATCTGCAACATCATAAATAGGAGCGCCAGAACGTGTCCTTACCAATTTCATCTTTGAAGACTGGTTGACAATCTCAAGAAGATCATTTATATCAACTTTATCAGCGATTTCAATCTTATCATCGTTTGCAACAAAATCAAGAACATCAGCAGCATCATTCATCAACAAAGTATCTGATGCCATTCTCTTCTATCATAAAGTCATCGGCAAGTTTTTCATTATCACTTGTTAAAGGAACAAATGAATACAAGCCATCTTCATCTTTTGCAAGTGTGACTTTATCAATAAGCCTATCACCTGTTTTCAAGCTTGCTATGATATCGCCGTTTTCATTTTCACTAAATGCAATAAGCTCGCTTAATGGGATAGCTTCTTCTTCCTTTTGACTTCTTGCACTTATTAACAGATCGCCGTTTTCATCTGCTGTTACATTTACTGCATCATAAGCATTAGTGTTATCTAAAAGAGACTTGATAAACAAATCGCCATCATCAAGTATAAACTCACTGTTATCAGCAAGAGCACCAGTGCTGAGTGAAAGCTTATCATTATGTGAATCAATAAGGGTTTCGCTATCGCTTAATGGAGCGTCTTTATCTTTTATTAAGATATCGCCGTTATCAAGAGCAACAAACTTAACACTATCTAGGATATCGTCTCCGTTTTTAGATGCAAATATCAAAATATCATATTGCCAAGTTCATCTGCATAGATATCAAGAAGATCCTTTGATGGAGTGATGCTGTTATCCTTTAGGGCAATCTCTAAGCTATCATCATCTAATTTGATATAATCACTCAATTTATGTAAATCATCTTTTGGCTTAATAACTATTCTATCATCTTCATCGACAAACCCCAAAAGAACATCAGCAAAATCAGTATCACTAAAATCTATTTCTTTTGAATCTTCATTTGATAAAACTTCATAATCGTCAAAATATGAATTTTTAGGTCTAATCGAAATGATATTATCATCCAAAATTAAATCAAAATTATCAAGAACTGGAGAGTTGTCCTTAAGTGCAATAATTATTGAATCATCAACATTCTCTATTGATGCAATTTCGCTTAAATTAGGAGCCTTGCATATTCTGATGCCATCATCCTCTTTCAATACATCAAACAAATCCAATATTTTGTTTTCATCTACTGAACTTAAAACCAATTCGCCTGTAGGAATCTCAATAAGTTCTGCATTATCCAGTACTATCCCTTTATCATCTGATACTAACAAGTCATTAGCACTATCCTTGATAGATGAACTTAATTTATCTTTTAACAAAAGCGAACCATCGTCTTGAGGCATAATGTTTATTTGATCTTTCAATTTTCCGCCAAACACAGGGCTAAAGATAATACTATCATCATCAAGTAAATCAATGGCTACCAAATCAACTGCAGAATGACTTTTTGGCACAACCGAGATCGTATCGGTGGATTGAATAATATCTACAAATTCATCTATATTATAATCGCTCTTAGCAGAAATCAAAAGCATTTCAGGTTCGGTTTTATTGATATCTACAATTTCAAATAAT
>CADCDE010000075.1 GCA_902800065.1 uncultured Ruminococcus sp. | reverse complement strand
CAATCAAAGAAAGGATTTTCTGCACAAACAGTCAAGACAGATAGCCAATGTCTATGATTGTGTGTGCATTGAAAATCTGAATATGCAGGCAATGGCACAGTCGCTGAATTTCGGCAAATCTGTTTCAGACAACGGTTGGGGAATGTTTACGGCATTTCTGAAATACAAGTTGGAGGAACTTGGAAAAAGGCTTGTCAAAATTGATAAATTTTTTGCCAGTTCACAGCTTTGCCATGTGTGTGGATACAAAAATCCCAACACAAAAGATTTGTCTGTCAGAGAATGGATTTGCCCTTGCTGTCAAACACATCATGACAGAGATATAAACGCTGCTGTAAACATACGAAATGAAGGTATGAGAATAGCATTAGCGTAAAATCAAAACAAGAACCGTGGGACACACGGGGATAGCTCACGGAAATCAATTTTTAAAATATAAGCATCCCGATTTGTCATTCTGAGGAGAATCTTTGTCTTCGTGATACTTTTGTGACAAAGATCCTTCGCTTTCGCTCAGGATGACATAATTTTATTTTTCTTTTGGAGAAACTTGATTTCCGTGGGGATAGCTCGTTGATACTGTACAGACTACTGTACTTGAGCGAGAAGCCCCCGCCTCTAAGCGTCAGCGTAGGCGGCGGGAGTATGTCACAAAAGACAAACCCGTTTTGACAAAAATTCAGACAGAAAAGATTTTTTATAATTATATCAAATGGCATGACATCTATTATAAAAATATAATTGAAATAAAATATGCTGAATTTAAAGACCATTATCGTTTTGGTGTCGTTTATAACAATGGACGTATGATGTCTGTTTATGGTGTTTTCAAACATGATGGAAATGTTATATTAGCACCTATTGGAAAGTGTGCTTAAATTAAAGGAGGACTAAAAATGCTTACAGAGAAATATAATCCAAATGACAGATTTGAATATGTATATTCACAGGGCGGTAATTATGATAAGGTGCTTGTTTTGAAAGACAAGATGACAGGAGTTCATTATCTTGTAGCAAGCAGTGGAGATGGTGGTATGGGAATAACACCGCTTTTGAATACAGATGGAACGGTGTTCACGACAGAGATTGAAGAAACTTGGTAAATTAATTGACAAAAGGCTTGTATTGGGATAAAATATTTATATAGAATATTCCCGATAGGAGATGTAAAAATGGCAGAGAACAGAAATCCAACAGAAAATAATATTGTCGGTAAGTCGGTCATTCTGATAATAGCAATAGCGTTATCATTGGCAGTGCCTATGGGTGTCAGTATGTTCAGCGAAGAAAATGTTGATACCAAGCCTGTCACGGATAATTCGGACATAACTTCACAAGTATCAGAAAAATCCAAAAATACAGATGCTTCCGAAAACGAGGAAATAACAGAAGAAATTTCCCAAAATTCGGGATTTTATATGGCAGATATTTTTAACTTGGAAAATGTCGATTATTTCGCAAGCGGAACTTTGGAACATATCTTTGATGGTACAATAAATAAGAAAGGCAATGCAACAGGCTATCATTATACAATGGTTCTTGACAGCAAGGGCAAAATTATTGATGGTACACGTTCAAAGGAAGATGAAAACGGAGTTTTCACAGGAAATGTCGAGGTTGACGGAGTAAAGAAAAACGGTTTCAGTTCATTCTATCCCGAAAGCTGGACACCTCAGCAGGTCGTTGATGCGATAAATGCGGCTTATGACGAGGCAACGGCAAATCCCGATAATCCTACATCAAATTCACTTTGGATAGGTCATTACGGTGATATTGAGATAGATATGTACTTGGACAGCAATCAGAAAATAACGACGGCATATCCTGTATATAAAAAGTGATGAGTAACACAAAATTTGATTTTAACGACAAAATGTATGAACATCCCTTTTCTGTTTTAAAAGAAGAAAAGTTGGCAGATGAAGTATCTATACCGAAAGGCAAGGCTGTTTCAAGAATATTTTCATTGACTGCGTTCATTATGCCAATATTATCATTTTTCATCATGCCTTTTGTAATGGAAATGATAATAAAATTTGGCTCACTGTTGGCTATGCTTGCGGCAATTTTGTTTATAATGGCAATGGTATTGCTATTGTTGTATGGGATAAAGTGGTCGCATGTAAGAAGAACAAAACTTGAAAAAATATGTACTGTTCGTGTAAAAGGATATTTTGAGGGATATGAATACAGAAATAAATATGATAAGGTTTTTGCACCGAAATATAAGGTGCTGATAAATGGCGGATACGAAATACGCACGGTTGATGATTTCAGCTTTTCAGGGAACAGACCTGCGGAAACGGATTTTTTTGTAAATCCGAACGGATATGAAATTATCTTTGCGGATAATTCATATAATAAAATATCTTCAACCTGTATTATTGGCGGAATGATGACGGGCATATTTATTATGTTTGCCCTGTTTATAAAAAGTGGTTTGGTAATATAAAAAATATCTGTAAGGAGGTGAAAAATTATGCTTTGGGTATGGATATTGGTTATAATAGTAGCGTGTCTTATGGAATGGGCAACTCAGGTACAGCTTATTTCTGTATGGGCGGCACTTGGCGGTGTAGTGGCACTGATACTTCATCTTGCGGGAGTCGGCAGGGAAGTGCAGATAGTTGTGTTTTTCACAGTCACTATTCTGGCGATAATCCTTACAAGACCGCTTGCAAAGAAAATGACGGGCTTTAAAAAGACAGCTACAAATGCCGATATGAATATTGAAAAAATCGGCAAGGTCACAAAAATCGTCGATGAAGAACTTGGCATTATGCGTGTAAAAGTCCAAAACAACGATTGGTCGGCAACCACTGAAAACAAGTCTGTACTTCCTGTCGGAACGGAAATAGTTGTTCAGGCAATAGAGGGTGTCAAGCTGATAGTCAAGCCCGCAAAGGACACAGTAGTAAAAATCTGAGAAAAATTTTTTGAAAAGAGGTAATATTTTATGCAGCCATGGCTTGTAGCATTTATAATCATACTTGCAATAGTAATTGCAATAGTAGTAGGAAATATCAAGGTAGTACCGCAGGCTAATGCCTATGTTATCGAAAGATTCGGTGTTTATTTCAAAACATGGAATACAGGACTTCATGTAAAGGTTCCTTTTATCGACAGGATATCAAGAAAGGTATCACTCAAGGAGCAGGTCGTTGACTTTGAACCACAGTCAGTTATCACAAAGGATAACGTATCAATGCAGATAGATACAGTTGTATATTTCCAGATAACAGATCCGAAATTGTATACTTACGGTGTAGAACGTCCGATAATGGCTATTGAAAATCTTTGTGCAACTACTTTGAGAAATATCATAGGTGAGTTGGAATTGGATAATACACTTACATCCCGTGATAATATCAATGACAGGATAAGAGAAAAGCTCGATGAAGCAACTGATCCTTGGGGTATCAAGGTAAAGAGAGTTGAGCTGAAGAACATCTTGCCGCCGAGAGAAATTCAGGTAGCAATGGAGAAGCAGATGAAGGCAGAACGTGAAAGACGTGCAAAGATACTTGATGCAGAGGGTGCAAAGACAAGTCAGATACTTGTTGCAGAGGGTGAAAAGGAAGCCGCTATACTTCGTGCAGAGGCTGTCAAGGAAACAAAGATAAGAGAAGCACAAGGTGAAGCAGAAGCTATATTGGCTGTACAGAAAGCCTATGCGGATAGTTTGAAAATGCTCAACGAGGCATCCCCGAATGATAAAGTAATAGCATTGAAAAGCCTTGAAGCATTCCAGAAAGTCGCTGACGGCAGGGCTACAAAGATAATAATTCCGTCAGATATACAGAATATGGCAGGACTTGCAGCGACTCTTAAAGAAATGGTAGTTGACGGTGAAATTGATAAATCTCCTAAACCTGTTAAAGAACCGATAGCTCCGCCACCGCCACGTAGACCGCATATAGATAATACAGGGAGTGTAAATACACCTCCTCCGAGTGTTCAGAGACCTGTAAATCCCAATATGCCCAATCCCAATATGTTCAGAAATAACGGATAAAATTCAAAAAGCAGGTGAGAAGAAATTTTCATCTGCTTTTATTTTTTAATATAATATTGACTTTTTTGTATGTATAGTCTATAATTTAAAATTAATGATATATTTTTTTATTCATATTTTTGAAAAAGAAAGGATTGTTGGTATGGCAAAAAATATAGAGCCTATACTTAAAAAAATCAATAGCTATTTAAAATTGGAAGAAGGTACAATATTCAAAATACCGGAGTATCAAAGACCTTATTCTTGGAAGATAGATAATTGCGACAAACTTTGGCAGGATATTTGGAACTTTATTGATAATGGAAGTAAAGACAGATATTTCTTTGGTACAATTATTATCAACTGTCAGGCGAAAGATACAGTATTTGAACTTATTGACGGACAACAGAGAACTACAACTTTTCTTCTTCTTTTGAAAGCACTCTTAATTCGTATCGATAAATATTTATATGATGCAAAATATGATTCTGATTCCGAGGATATATTCGACTGTTTGAAAACATATAGAAGACAAATTATCAACATTTTATATAGAGTCGACCCGGAAAATATTTCAGAAAATTTTTATAATGATGGTGCGAAGGAAAAGACAAAAGCTAAAGAAAAAGAACTCTACCTCAAAAATTCTCTTATGGAAAATTGCTCTATCAATGAAAATTATAAAAATGAATTGAATACAATATTAAGTTCTTGGGACTTTGAAGAAGCTGAAAAAGCTGTTACTAAAATTCCAAATAAGCAAAAAGATAACAAGTATACAAACTTTTTTAGAAATTTTAAATTCTTCTATAAAGAAAAAATAGAAAATCTTCCCCAATCTAATCTTAACGTTTTTGCAAAAACTCTCCTTGATAAATGTGAAGTTATCGAAATCAAGAGCTGGTATGTTGAGCAGGCTATAACAATGTTCAACTCTCTGAACTCCGATGGACTTCCGCTTTGCGATGCCGATATTATTTCAGCCAAGCTCTATTCGGCTGCTGAAAAAAAGAATCTCAAAGATGATTTTAACAAGCTGTGGGAAAACCTGAAAGAAACTGTCGATAAATTGGAAAAAAATGGTGTTGTAAGTATTGATGATATTCTTATGCAGCAGATGTATTATTATAGAGCTAAGGACACAGAAAATTTAACAGATACAGGCTCGGTAAATGTAACAACACCCGGTCTGAGAAGATATTTTACAGAAATCAATAAGAGTTTGCTTGATGACCCTATCGATTTTTGTAATAAAATGGTTAATCTTGCAAAGATATGGGAAAAGGTATCGGATTACCCGATTATAAAGTTACTTTTGAAATTTAACAGTAATATCAAGCTGTTTTTAGCAAGCTATTTTAATCGTTTTGAAAGTGATAAGATAACCAAAGAAGATGTCCGGAAAATGGCTGAATGTCTGATAAAACTGTTTGCAATCTTGGAAGTTGTTGACGAAGGATATTCAAGTAGTAAATTCAAAGTATTCCTTTTTAGAGAGATAGTAGACATAGCGGATAGTAATGTTACTGTGGATAAAATCAAAGCAGATTTTGACAAGCATATTTCAGATAATTGGAAAGCTGATGATAAAAAAGCTGATGATAAAAAAGCTGATGATACGAAAGCTGATGATACAAAAGCTGATAATAAAAAAGTTAATGATATAAAAGAATATATAATGGAATATGATAAGAATGTGCTTGTTTATCTGAATGAATACCTTTTTGCCCTTGAAAAAGGAGAAGAATTGTCGTTTGACACCCAATATGACATTGAACATATCATGTCTCAAAGTGGAAGAAACAAAGATACAATCAGAGAAGATGCCGGAATAAAAACTGTTGAGGAATTTAATACTGTTGTAAATAAACTCGGCAACAAAATATTGCTTGATTCAGAAATAAACAGAGCGATTGGTAATGAATGGTTCAGAACTAAGGTATCTAATGAAAAAGGGTATAAAAAAAGCCATTACCCTATTGCTAAGGCATTAGCGGAGAAATACAAAGATGTGGATAATCCGTCTTGGCACAAGGATGATATCGAAACTGCAACTAAAAAAGCAAGTGGTAGAATTATAAAATTCATATTCGGTGATTAAGATATATTTTTAAACATAAAAATTGCCCCTTTTGAGTCTTTAACGGCACAAGAGGGGCAAAAAAATTTTAGAATTACTTTTTGCAGGCTGAAGAAATTATTTTTTGTCGTCTTTCTTTTCGGCTGTGTTAGTGTTTTTTTCAGCGACTTTCTTTTCAACGAAATTGGCAGCCTGATCTACGACAGTATCAACAGTGTCCTTGACCATTTTTTTATCTACTTTGTCGCCTGCAACCTTCTCAACTGCACCTACTGCCGCATCTGAAACGGTTGATTTTACAGCTTTAATATCCAAAGAACCAAAATCAAATCCCATTTTTTTACATCTCCTTTTACAAAAAAATTTCAGTGAGTTTATTGTGAAGTAATCACCGCCTATAGAGGCGGGAGCTTCCTTTAATCCGCCCAACCTTACATAAGATTTCATTTTACGGGCATCAGTTTCCGAGGCTATGTTTTTTTTATGAGGCAAACCCTTTCCGTACTCCCTACGGTACTGCTGTCTTACGAACAACTTTTGGAAACCTTATATATTTATTTTAACAACATATCTTGATGTTGTCAAGGAAAAAATCAGCCCTTTCGTGGTTGCAAAAATCTTGACAATTCAAAAGTCTGATGATAAGATGTAATTATAAAATATTTAAAAAAATAGGTGGTGAAGGTCAGTGAACAAGGCATATAAGTTCAGAATATATCCGAATGAAACACAAAAAATATTGTTCTCAAAAACTTTTGGCTGT
>CADCDE010000074.1 GCA_902800065.1 uncultured Ruminococcus sp. | reverse complement strand
CTGAAAAAGTATAAATTCAGTGAATATCCCGATTTTGAGAAAGTGAAAAATGCAGAGCCTATCACCATTTCAAATTATGCTCCCGAAATTTCCAACAGATACGAACATAAGGAAATCAAAGAAAATCCTGTTTTGGAAGAGGAGATTCCCCGCAGTTCGCTGTCAGACGATACCGAACCAAAAGAAAAGAAACCCCGTTCCAAATCGACGGGATTGAAAATACAAGGAGATGTTTAGAATGTCAAATGAAATAAAGACCTTGCCGCAGGAAAAGCCTGTTAAAAAGCTCGATAATCTGCCTGTTTTGTTCGTGGATAAGAATGAGGAAGTCATTTCCGAAAAGGAACAGCAGGAAACAAATTGGCATGAGATAAAAAATGCCTATATAACAAAGCGTATTTTGACAGGAAATCTTGTCGGCATGGAAAAAACACCGCATGATAATCATATAATCGGTGTCACTTACTACAACGGCTATAAAATCATCATTCCTGCATCGGAACTGATAGAACTTGCAAATAAGGAAGTTGATACAGAAGTCCGTTATCAGAAGATAATTTCATCAATGGTCGGTGCAGAAATCAGTTATATGATTATCGCTCTTGATAATAATTCGCAAACGCTTGTTGCATCAAGACTCCGTGCGAATGCCCGAAATCGTCAGACATTTTTCTTTGATAAAGACGACAAAGGAAAATACAAAATCTATGAAAACAGCCTTGTTGAAGCAAGGATAATTGGTGGTCATGGGACTGGATAACGGATGTCAGCGAAAAGTTCAGCGTCGGTGACAGGGTAATGGTACGAATAACCGAAATACATGGTCGTGGAGATAAAAATGAGCCGTTAAGTATCGGTGCAAGTATCCGTCTTGCCGAGGACAGCAAGCAGACCGAACTTTTGAAAAACATGAGTCCGGGCAGTCTTTATACAGGTCAGGTTTTGGATATAAGAAAAGGTACCTATCTGATAAAGCTGTCCAACGGTGCAAATGCCCTTTCACATTCAAGCCACTGCAGAAAGCCCGTTATGCGATCGGATACGATAGCCTTTGTAGTAAATTCCATAGATAACAGCAAAAAGACTGTAAACGGCAGTATTATCCGCATTGTAAAGAGTGCTAAAAGATAAAAAAGAACGTCAATTTGAATGGTATATCTGAAAAAATATATATTGATATTGCATAAAATTGAACCATGTGGTATCATAATACAAGTAATTATTTGAAGTTCTTTTGCAGGGAGCGATTATTTTGAAGATAAACCATTTGAGTGCTGAAAGTTTTATGTTGTTTGACAGCATAGACATGCAGTTTTCAGACAATATCAACGTGATATTTGGCGAGAATAGCACAGGAAAAACGGCATTGATAAAAACTTTGTATTCAGCAGGCAAACTGTTGGCAGATAACAGTGATAAAAAAGAAGACCAGGAAAGGTTTCTTTTGAATAAACTTATCGGTGTATTTCAGCCCGACAAGTCTTCGATAGGCAGACTGGTAGCACGTCAGCAGGGCGGAGGAAAAGCAAAAGTTGTTGTTTCGTTTGATAAATCGAATCAAATTGATTTCAGCTTCGGGTATAAACAAACCAACCACTTGACCGTAGATGTTGACAGAACCGAAAAAGATGATTTTATTCCGATATTTTTGCCGCCAAAGGAAATTATTTCTTCAACAGGCAATTTTACATCGTTATATGATGATTATCATATTGAATTTGATGAAACTTATTATGATCTTGCAAGATTACTGCTGCGGCCATTAAAAAAGGGAAAAAATACGGATGAACAGAATGCCATTTTATCAAACTTTTCAAACATCATGAACGGCAGTGTTATTCAAAGAAACAACCGTTTTTTCCTGAATGTTAAAGGTGCGGGAGAATTTGAAATGGGATTGGTGTCGGAAGGTTTCAGAAAGCTTTCAACTTTGACTTATCTTATTCTTTCCGGAAGCCTGAATAAAAAATCCATATTGTTCTGGGATGAACCGGAAACAAATATGAATCCGAAAATGATTTACCATGTTGCCAACTCTCTGGCAGAACTGTCACGAATGGGTGTTCAGGTGTTTATAACTACACACAGCTATTTTATTCAGCAGGCATTTAATCTTATGTCCTGTTATCCCTCAAAAGAAAAAGAGCCTGTCAAAATCAATTTCATTTCTCTGTACAGAGATGAAAAAGACAAAGTGACATATGAATCGGCTGACTGTTTGGCTGATATTCAGCATAATGCGATTATGGAAGAATTTGACAGCTTATATGACAGAGAACAGGATTTGATGACATGATTGAAAGTAATATGAAGTTTGAATTCAGCGACCAATTCCGTGCTATTAAATTTGATGATACCGAAATATACAAAAAATTTCAGAACAATGTTTCCAATGGAAAAGGTGTAGATTTTATAGCTTATTCTAAAGATAAAGTGATTTTGATGGAAATCAAAAACTGCACAGGGCATGAAGCGGAAAACAAATGGCGTACCCAACATAAAACGCAAAAAAGACCTGATGGAACCATTGAGGATTGCTTTGATTTGGAGGTTGCTAAAAAAGTATCCTGTACCCTGTCATGTTTAACAGGAGCAGGGACTTTTGATAAATATAATCGTGATGATGAGCATGAGCAGTTTTTGCAAATACTGAATATGCTTATTGACCATAAACATGAGATAGAAATAATCCTTTTTCTGGAAGGCGATTTCGGCTCTCAATCACGAAGCAAGAAAATGATAATGGAGTCTATTCAAACATGGTTGAAAAGGCATTTCAAAGGCTGGCTTAATTGCAGAGTAATTGATTCAAGTGTAAACAACAAAGATGTAAAAGGCATTTTGCTTGATGGTACATAAAATAAAATCGAATAATTGTAACTGTACAGCTTTAGCGAGATTCGTTGAAGCTGTATTTTGTTTGGAGGAACAAATGGATACAAAAGAAGTTAAAGCAAATCTTAACACTGTCGTTCAATACAATGGTGTTGATTATATGTTTCAGGGCTGTATCATTCGCAAAAATACAGCCACAAATGAATATTATTATCAGGCAGAGCTTGCAGATTTGCAGGCTCGTTCTATTTTGATAACAAAACTGTCTGATGCCAAAAAAATAGCAAAGGAATGATTTTTTTATGGAAAATAAAGTTAAAGGGATTGTATGTCCCGATTGCAGGAGTAAGCTGGAACTGGATATTTGTTATGACGATATATTCAAACATTGCGGTGTTCAGTTGAGATGTTCCAATCCCGACTGCGGCAATGTTTATGAACTTTCGTCAAATGAAACGGAACTTTCGGACAAAGGTAGTAAAGCTATAAAGATTTTTATAGAAGGTCCCCGTGATGCTGTTCAGGAGGCTGTAAGCATTATTCTGTGTGATTATGAGATGGTTTCAGAGCCTATGTCATGCAGGAGTGGTGATAGCGATGATGTACAGGTTCTGATAGAATGCGAAAAAATCGCAGGGGAAAATAATTTTTTGAGGATTATTGCTGTTGAAAACGAAAGAGATGAATTGAAAGCATTTGTCCCCGATAAAGTTGCCTTTCTTGATAAAATCAAGAAAATGATACATACGGGATATATTAAAGAATTTGCCATAAACGAACAGATTGAAATGTGCGGAGTTATGGCAGAAGCTGCGGCTGCTTTCTATTTCTCGCATATTGCCGAAACGAAATATCTTGAAAGTGTCCGTCTTGACCTGTATGAAACGGCTATGGATACAGTTGTCAATATGATAAAAAATCCCACCCGTAGCAACCTGCGGATGTTGATTGAAACATGGCGTGAAGAAGATATCTGGAGTGTTTTTGAAGCAGCATACATTGATTACTGTACGAAAAAGTATAAAAATTCCGATGACAAAGATGTTATCGGAGAATATCCCTTTTAGAATGGAGATGGAAATAAATGACAAAGAAAATTATGATAGCAATGTGCCTCGCACTTGCGGCAGTTATTCCTACAGGCTGCGAAGATGCGGCGATTGAAATAAAAATCCCTGTACAGTCAAGTGTAAGCGTTTCATCAGAGGAAGTTTCCGAAGTGTCAGAACCTGAAACAGTATCGGACATTTCAACCGAAAAATCGCTTGAAACTACATCTGAACCATCTGAATTTGAAATATCCACCATTGAGGAAAGCAAGGATATTTCTGAAATTGAAATTCAGTCGGAAGCTGAAGAAATATCATTTACAGAAAGTTCTGCCGAAATTTCGGAAGTGAAAATTGAAGTCAGCGAACAGTCTTCAAAAACGGAAATTTCCAAGCCGAGAGAAGTTATTGTAAATTCTCAAATAGAAATATCAAGAATTGAAGAAAGTTCTGTTCAGCCTGTCGCTGAACCGTCAAAAATTCCTGTTTCAGCCGTTTCTGTATCTTTGAATAAAAACAGCCTTTCCATGACGGTTGGAGATACGGAAAAGCTGACAGCAACTATATTGCCCGAAAATGTTGATGACAACACATTGGAATGGTATTGGTCAGATGCAGGTGTCGTGAACATTGATGAGAACGGCAATGTAACTGCTCTCAAAGCCGGAAATGCCATTATCACTGTTAAAACCATAAACGGCAAATCGGCAGTTTGTCATGTTACTGTCAAGGAAAAGGAAATTTCCAAAATGCCTGAACCGCAGATTTCAAAAAAACCCGAACAGTCCAAGATTGAAGAAAGTTCGGTTATCAATTTAGAATATTCTGCCTATTATGCACCGTATGATTGGAACAAAATTATTTCAGATTTAAGAGAAGTCGGTGAAAAAGAATACGGCATGATATGGGAAGAAAGCCTCTGGGTAAAAAATCGTGGCATGGATTACGGCAGTAAATTTGATGATGAATACGGCTATGACATTATTGACGGACATCATAAAGGCTGTGCATCATACGGTTTTCCGGTAGCTAATACAGATAATTATGATGGTGAAGATTTTAGAAATGCCTGTATACACTTTTTTGAAAATCTTTCAAGAAAAAAATCAGCCAATAATCGTTCAACGCAAAACTGTATGTTTAAAATTGTTTGGGAATACATTGGTAATAATATCAATGGCGATGATGAATACTGGATTTATCTCCTCTACACTTAAAAAATCGAATAATAACAATCCAAGCAGACATGATTTGACCGTCAGAACAAACCATGCCTGCTTTTTACATAGATAAAATAAATTTTGAGGAGATGATGTAAATGGTAAAAAACAGCTTAAACAGATTTACGGCTATGCTCTTGTCGGTAATAATGATACTTTCGTCATTTTCTGCTTTAACCTCTACGCAGGCGGAAGCCGCAAGCAAAGAAATAACTGTAAAGCTGACCGATACCAACATCAGATGGGCAAAAACAGTAACATTTTATGAGCCGTACAGTCAGAAGAACTGGACACACTGGCAGAACCAATCACGCCATACCATGCGTATTGCAGAAACAAACACTGTTGCATACTGCATTCAGCCGGGAACGTATATGTATGATTGGAATGTCGGTTCTGTTCCGACTCTTTCGACAAACTATCCTGATGCTTGGAAATCATTGAGTGAAGATCAGCAGGATGCAATAAAGCTTGCCATGTATTTTGGTTTTCCAAACAAAAATATAGCATTGTCAGGCACCGCTGAAGAACAGGAAGTTGCTACGCAGTTGATTATTTGGGAATTTATATGTGGCTATCGAGATGAAATCAATTATCGTTTAACAGATTATCGTTTTATAAAAGCAATGTGCGACAACGATTACAGCCAAAATCAAGGGGTATATCAAGCTTATAAGCAAATAGAACAAGCTATGCTTGACTATGAGAAGATTATGAGCTTTACGTCAGATAGTCAAATAGAAGCTGTAACGTACACTCTGAAATGGGACGGTACAAAATATGCAGTCACCTTGACCGATACCAATAATGTCCTTGATAAATATACCTTGAGCTGTTCAAATTCCGATGTGACATTGAGCAAATCGGGCAATAAACTGACTATCTCAACGATCAATCCCCTGAATTCAGCCGTTATGGTCAGGGCAAAAACTACTGTCAGCAGTGAGTCGAATAACATGATAGTTTACGGTCATTACAATTCCGAAATCCAGGCTGTCATTGATCAGGCTACTGCCGATAAACCCGATCCTGTCTTCGGCTATCTCAAAATCAATACCGAGGCAGCAGGTTCTTTGAAAGTTATCAAAGAATATCAGGATTGGCAGGACAATTCCGTTAGTTCCGGAATAGAGTATTTTGTGCTGAACAACACCAAATTCAAAATCATGACTTCCGCCGGAAAATATATTCAGGCAACCTATCCGGGTGGCGGCACAAAATACAGTTATAAAGGTCTTGCAGCGAGTGCATCTGACGGCACTGTTTTTACACCAAAGAGTTCAAATGGCAGCTTTTTCTTTGAAGTTGACAAGTTGCCTGTCGGAACTTATACGATTATCGAGCAGAAAAATGACAATTCCGGATATTATGTGCAAGGTTCGGACAATGTAAATATTTCCGTTACGGCTAACGGCACAAAGACGGTTACTTTTCAAAACCGTCCAAGTCAGCTTGTTATCAATAAATCTTTTGTGCAGTTCAATGCTGTAACAAATGATGATTACAAGAAAATCACTATGCAGATTAGTCAGAAAAATGCTTCCGGTGAATCGTCAAATATCAATTTTATCTGCATTGATGAAACAAACAATGTTTACCGTTATGTTTATTATCCGAATGACACGGTTTACAGAGGTTTGACGGTAACATCTGAACTGAAATTTACAAATCCGAAAGTGCATAACATCACCGTTATCGGACTTCCAATAACAGACGGAAATGATTTTTACTATCAGTACACGGTTTCGGAAGTGAATAATGCCAATTTGTCAAAAAGGTACACCTACAACAATTTCACCCGTACCTTTGAAACAAACAATAATCAGTCCGGAACGATTACAAATACCGAGAAATCCATCGGATATATCGAGATTGAAAAAGATTTCAAGGTAGAAAATACCGATGGTACAAGGACGGATTTTGCAGGCAACGAAAAACTTTCTGTAAAAAATGCCTATGCAGACATCAGTTTTACTGTGAAAAACTCTCAGGGCAAATATCTCAAAGCCAATTATACAGGTCCGAATTACGTTTATACAGGTTTGACAA
>CADCDE010000073.1 GCA_902800065.1 uncultured Ruminococcus sp. | reverse complement strand
TGGGCATATTAGGCTATTAAAACGTGCAAAAGCACTTGGCGATTATCTGATAGTCGGTGTTACTTCTGATGACTTCGATAAAACAAGAGGAAAAATCAATGTACAGCAATCGCTGATGGAAAGAGTTGCTGCAGTTAAAGCTACAGGTATTGCTGATGAGATTATTGTTGAGGAATATGAAGGACAGAAAATAGACGACATCAGAAAATATGATGTTGATATTTTTACAGTCGGTTCTGACTGGATCGGAAAATTTGATTATCTGAACGAATACTGTGAGGTTGTTTATCTTAGCAGGACTGAGGGCGTTTCAAGTTCAGAACTCAGAGAGCAAAAAAATGAACTCAAATTAGGTCTTGTGGGAGAATCTTCCATATTAAACAAAGTGGGCAATGAATCTTCTGTTGTAAACGGTATAAAAGTTACTGCTGTTTACACAGAGGACAGGACATTGCTGGAGAAAAAATATGCTGATCTTGCTGGTAACTATTCTGATTTTGATAGCATGCTTTCAAAAGTCGATGCCATTTATATTGCTTCACATCCAAGTAAGCATTACGATCAGATAAAAAAAGCATTACAGCAAAAAAAGCATGTTATTTGCGAATCTCCTGTAACACTTAATTCGGAACAAACCAAAGAATTATTTAAAATTGCCGCAGAAAATGACTGTGTGCTTATGGAAGGAATAAAAACAGGAAAGATAGTTTCTGTTGATTCTACCTGCACAAGTCTTGTTGATTACTCTGCGATTGATGAGAAAAACAAAAAGAATATATGGAACAGTATTTGTGCATGGGGACCTACTGCCATGCTGCCGGTTTTTCAATTGCTTGGGATAAATTACTCAAGTAAGAATATTATTTCCAGTTTTGCAGATGAAAGAAAGACGTTTGATAATTTTACTAAAATAGATTTTGTTTATCCTGATTCTGTTGCAGCTATAAAGGTAGGCAAGGGCGTCAAATCAGAGGGTGAACTGATAATATCAGGAACAAAGGGATATATCTATGTTCCGGCACCTTGGTGGAAGACAGATTATTTTGAAATCAGATATGAAAATCCAGCTGAAAATAAAAGGTATTTCTATCAACTCGATGGTGAAGGTATTCGCTATGAGCTTGTAACATTTTTGAAGTCAATAGAATTCAAAAAGAATTTGTCATACATTTCTACCGATGTAACATCTGGCATTGCTGGAGTGATTTCTGATTTTGAGAAGCATAATGACATGGTAATAATCGGATGATTGGTATCAATGTTTTTTATTTAAACCAATTGGGCTGTCGCAAAAGAAAAAGATCTTATTACGACAGCCACGTATTTTTAAAGTGTTGATTTTTTACGTTTTGATATATACTTGTGAAGGTTTTACCATTGTATTAAATGAAAGAATACATGTTTGTCGTGGGGGATGTACAGACGGTAAAACTGTATTTATGTCTTCCTGAACTGAGGTAGTATACACAATACTTAACGGATCGTTTTCAGTCACTCTGCTTGCAAGATAGTTTTTCCATTCCTGCATGGTGGTTTCAGGATCCATGATTCTGATATTAAGTGTATTGTCAGAATAACACTTACCTTTAATGTATTGACTAAGATTTAATACAGACTGAGCAGAGTTACAAATAAAAGGACAATTAAACAGTCCATTTAATATATTCCAGCTAAGATAAAAACTGCCGGGATATGATCTGCTTGTTACCCATCCATCTTCTTGACCTGTGAGTTTTTTATACTTTACTCTTCTGTATACTTTCTGTTCTGAAAAGTCAAGATAATCAACATAGTCTCCGTTTTTCCATAACGGCTGATCCAGATATATATTCTGTGATAAACTTCCTATTGAAAAAGAAACCTTATATGTTCCAAAATGAACATCATTTTCATCTGTAACAAGATCTCCTACACCAACTAGTTTACCGTCAATATTCTGGGTATTACCATAAATCCTATAATTCTTCAGCGGTCTGCCGTTGCTCTCAAATGTGAGCGGAGGTGTACTGCTGATTGTTTTTGTTTCTCTGAGTATTCTCGCATGACGCTCCCACATGAAATCACAAAGTCCGAGATCACTTCTTATGTTAAATTCATACCAATGATCCTGCCCACGATGATACATATAGATTTTTCCTGAGCCTGCTGTTTTATAATCAACAACATATGCTAATGCACCTGTATAAAAATTAAAGGACTGTCCTTCAGGAAGATATGCTGCTGATGTAGCTCTTGTCAGCATTCCGTTAAGTTTAGGAATATCCTGTGCCAGCAAATAATATATGTTTGTATTTTTTGATGTCATTTGTATACTGCCAAAGTCAGGTACATTTCCTTCGCTGAACAGCATACCTAATCTGCTTACTTTGTTCAAGTTTGTCTCCTCCTTTTGTCAATACAGGTGCTGCACCTTTTCGGAACAGCACCTGTTTATTTTTTTCATTCATTTGGTATTGCTTCATACCAATGATCTGTACCACTATGGTATACATATAATGCACCTGTTTCCTCACTGAGCCAGTCTATAATATAGGCTTTATCTCCTGTATCAAATGTAAATACACTGCCATTTTGAAGATATGATGCAGAAGCTGTTTTCGTAAGCATAGAGTTGAGTTTAGGAATATCCTCAGCTAAAAGGAACAGATCACGTCCGACAGAATACTGTTCTATGCTTCCAAAATCAGGAACATTGCCCTCATTGAATAACATTCCGAGTTTAATTACTTTGTTCATTTTTTGAATCTCCTTAAATATATATTTTTTGAAAAGTATTATAACGTTTATTTGATAAGATATCTTATTTACAAAAGCTGTATTTGCTTTCAAATTCTTTCGGTATTTTTATATTTCATTTACATCTACACCATATAATTGATTTTTTCGACTTCAAAACGTATAAATATGATAATAGAATTTATATTTAAATCATATGAATAAATTCTTGTGTGAATAATAGATATGTGATATAATATAATCATACAGGAAACGGAGGAAATCAAAGATGACAAAAGAGGAATACCATAATGCTATTGATGAAGTGATATATCTGTGTGCTTGTGTCGTTAACGGTACTATACCCGACAAGGAACGTGTTGATTCAATCGACCTTGAATATCTTTATAAAGCATCCTGCAAACACAATCTTTGTGCAATAGTTGGATACGCTTTGGAATCAGCAGGTATTCTCAATCATGAATTTATTCAGGCGAAAGCAAAGGCTATACGCAAGGTTACCGTTATGGAAATCGACAAACAATTATTGTTTGAACGCTTTGAACAAGAAGGAATATGGTATCTGCCTCTAAAGGGGGCAATTATCAAGGACTTTTATCCTTCTGTCGGCATGAGGCAAATGTCTGATTTTGACATCTTGTTTGATAGTCATTATCAAAAAAAGGTCAAAGATATTTTTATTGAACTTGGATTTACCTGCGAACAATATGGTAAGGGTAATGATGATGTATATTACAAAAAACCTGTGAGCAATTTTGAAATGCATACTGAATTATTTGCTCCTGTTCACCAAAAGTCTATTTATAATTACTACTGCGATATAAAACAACTTATGCTTAAGGACGAAAACAATGCTTACGGCTATCATTTAAGCAGCAATGATTTTTATGTTTACATAACTGCACACGAATACAAGCATTACAGCAACGGAGGAACAGGTTTGCGTTCATTGCTTGATATCTATGTGATCCTGCAAAGACTTGGTAATGAACTTGACTATGACTATATTCGTACACAGACAGATAAACTTGGTATTACCAATTTTGAACAACAGAACAAAAGGCTTGCCATAAATCTTTTTGGAGGAAAGGAACTTTCAGAAGCAGACCTTAATATGCTGGAATATATTATTTCTTCAGGTACCTATGGGAATATAAATAACAGTATCAACAATAAAGTTGAAAAATTTGGCGGAGGAAAAAAGGGCAAACAAAGGTATATTCTATCTAAAGTTTTTATGCCGATGGATCAAATAAAAAAATATTATCCCTTTTTCTATAGGCACAAGATATTGATTCCGTCTCTGTTCTTTTACAGATTAGGACGAGCTGTAACAGTCAGCCGTCAAAAAACTAAAACACAGTTAAAAATACTCATGAAAAAGAAATAGAAACGGATATGGAAAAATTTTACAAAATCTTTTTTGGTGTTGTATAATAAAACTTAACACAAAGAAGTGGAATCAATAATGTGAGGCAATTGATGTACACAAAAAACAAAAATTACTGTTTTCATAAGCCGTTTCTCCTGAAGCCTGCAGGAAAGGATTATCTTTGGGGTGGAGACAGGCTGAACTATGATTTCAAAAAGAATATAGATATGAGTCCCCTTGCAGAAACATGGGAATGTTCAACACATCCAGACGGAACAAGCATAGTCGCAAGTGGAGAATTCTGCGGTAAAAGTTTATCTAGTGTACTTAAGGCACATCCCGAATTTTCAGGAACGCACCCCCTTGCAAAAAATGAACTGCCGATTCTCATTAAATTTATTGATGCTAAAAAAGACCTGTCTGTACAGGTACATCCGAATGATGAGTATGCCCGAAAGCATGAAAACGGTCAGCTTGGTAAGACGGAAATGTGGTATGTCCTTGACGCTTCCCCAAACGCAAAGATTGTATATGGTCTTAATCACATGACCTCGAAAGATACCATAATTCAGGCGACAGAACAGGGACAGCTTGAAAAATATCTTCAGAAAGTCCCGATACAAAAGGATGATGTTTTTTACATAAAGGCAGGAACGATCCATGCTATCGGTGCAGGAGCGTTAATTGCAGAAATACAGGAAAATTCAAACCTGACATACAGATTATATGACTATGACAGGGTGGATAAAAACGGCAAAAAAAGACCTCTTCATGTCGAAAAGGCTCTTGAAGTAGCCGATCTGAACGGTAATTCAGAGCCTAAACAGCCGATGCGTGTTTTGAAATACAAGCAGGGATATGCTTCTGAATTGCTGTGCAGATGTCAGTATTTTCAGGTGGAAAGGATACTTCTCAATACAGAAACCAATCACAATATGATTACTTTCCGAGTCGGAAGCCTTTCTTTCAATGTATTTTTGTGTGTAGGTGGCTGTGGAGTGATGTTTTTCGGGGATGAAGCACTGCCGTTTTTCAAGGGAGATTGTATTTTCATTCCTGCGGAAAGTATTGAAATAAAAATACACGGAAAAGCCTCACTCTTAAAAGTGAGCTGTTAAAGGAAGGAATTTGTAAATGGACTATAATAAGGAATATCAAAGATGGTGTGAATGTGCTAAAGGTGACATTGATATTGAAAAAGAACTTGCTGATATAGCAGGTAATGAGAATAAAATGGTGGATGCCTTTTACCGTGATCTTACATTCGGTACAGGCGGTTTAAGAGGCATTATCGGTGCAGGCACAAACAGAATGAATATACATACCGTTGCAAAGGCTTCACAGGGACTTGCCAATTATATTATCAAGAATTTCCCCGAAGGTGAAAGGAAAATTGCTGTCAGCTATGATTCAAGAATAAAATCTGAGCTGTTTTCACAGGTCGCATCAGGTGTATTTGCAGCAAACGGTATCAAAGTCTATATTTATCCGAGATTGATGCCGACACCATGTCTTTCATACGCTGTAAGAAAATCACACTGTTCAGCAGGTATTATGGTGACCGCTTCACATAATCCTGCGGTATACAACGGCTATAAAGTATATGGTGCAGACGGTTGTCAGATTACCACGAAAGCTGCCGAAACCATTCTTTCAGAAATCGAAAAACTGGATATATTTGCAGATGTCAGGACAAGTGATTTTAAAGCAGGAATAGCAAACGGTGAAATAGAGTATATCAGCGAGAATATCTATACAGATTTTGTTGAGGAGGTCAAGAATCAGTCATTGCTTTCTGTTAATGATAATATTGACAGGAATGTTGCAATTGTTTATTCACCTCTCCACGGAACAGGTTTGAAGCCTGTACTACGCACACTCAAGGAAAGCGGTTATACAAATATTACCGTTGTCAAGGAACAGGAAGAGCCTGACGGTAATTTCACGACCTGTCCGTATCCGAATCCCGAAATAAAGGAAGCTATGTCGCTTGGTATGGAATATGCCAAGAAATACAATGCCGACCTGCTTCTGGCAACCGATCCCGATTGTGACCGTGTGGGCATTGCCGTGAAGAATAATAACGGAGAATATCAGCTTTTATCTGGAAATGAAACGGGTATGCTCCTGCTGGATTACATCTGCAAAAGGCGTATCGAAAACGGTACAATGCCCGTTGATCCCGTATTCATCAAAACAATAGTCACAATCGACATGGCAGAGAGAATTGCAGCTAATTACGGTGTTCGTACAGTCAATGTTCTAACAGGTTTTAAGTTCATCGGCGAACAGATAGGACTTTTGGAACAGCAGGACAAGGAGGACAGTTATATTTTCGGCATGGAGGAAAGCTACGGATATCTGAGCGGGAGTTATGTCCGTGATAAAGACGCTGTGGATGGTGCATTACTTATTTGCGAGATGTTCGCTTATTATAAGACGCTGGGCATCTCCCTTATCGACAAGCTGAACGAGCTGTATCATATATACGGCTGCTGTCTGAATACGCTTCATTCATACCAATTTGAAGGACCTGAGGGCTTTGCAAAAATGCAGGAAATAATGAAGTATTTCAGGGGAAATATCACAGAACTCTGCGGTAAAAAGGTTATCAAAATGCTGGACTATTCACAAGGACTTGACGGTCTGCCGAAATCAGATGTACTGAAATTCTTCCTTGAGGATGACTGCTCTGTAGTAGTCCGTCCGTCAGGAACAGAGCCGAAGCTCAAGATATATCTGTCTGTTACCGATAACACAATGCAGGAAGCATCTGAGGGTGAAAAGCAGATATGTGATGATTTGGATAAAAAACTTTCTGTGTTTACAGTTTGACAAAAAGAATATAAAGTGATATAATTATCATACAAACAGGGGAGCTTGTAGACAGGCTGAGAGGAAGTTTTTTGAACTTCGACCCTTTTACCTGATGCGGATAATGCCGCCGTAGGAAGTGTGAAACAGTGCATTTTTGAGGGACATTCTGTATCAGGGTGTCTCTTTATTTTATGCCTTTTTGCAGGCACTCAAAAGGAGGTGTGTGAAAAAAAATCCTTGCAGGACAGAAGGGGAGCTCCTTGTGTTCGTTGATTTTTTTGCGATGGGAAGCCGTGTTTCGGCGTGAGAGGGAAAAATTGATTTCCG
>CADCDE010000072.1 GCA_902800065.1 uncultured Ruminococcus sp. | reverse complement strand
TAATTACATAGCCGTAACGATAGGACCTGTACTTGATACCATCAACCTTACATCAAGCCCGTCTGCATTGTGGGCTGCAAGCTATATGATGTCCATGCTTTCCAAAAATATCTGTCTTTCACTGATTGCACACGAAGTAAATCAGGAGGATATAGTATCTCCTTATTTTGATAAAGATGATGAGCTTTTTAATCGTAATGACGGTGTCGGACTGTTCCATGACAGAGTTATTTTCAAAGCGGATAATTTCGATATAAAAGACTTTCCAGCCGTCAGAGATGAAGCAATTGAAAATACCGTTGAATATTTCGGATTTACAAAAGATAAAGACATAAAATATTTTAAGGAGTACTTTCTTGTATCGGCTGTACTTCTTGAAAACAGCACAAATCCCATTATGGACAGCGGAAAAAAACTGGATTGTCTGGAACTTGCAAAGAATTTTGTCAACAGTCAGAAAAGCAATCCAATATTGTCCTTTTACAATTCCGAAGATATTACAACATCACCAAGCAAAAATGATGCGATAAGAATACAAGTTACAAAAGAAATGAAAATGAGCCAATGGCAACTTTTGGATGACCACAGGAGAATCAGTTCCATTCCCGATATTGCAAGAGGACATGGCGATGAGAAAAAATGGAAAAAATACAATTATTATGCAGTAGTCCGTTCCGACGGTGACCGTATTACAAGTATCATTCAAAACCTTAAACCCGATGAAATAAGGGGCTTTTCTAAAAAGTGCATGAAATATTGTTCCGATATTGCCGATAAAGTTCATAAAGATTATGGCGGCGTTACCATATATTCGGGTGGAGATGACCTGTTGGCACTCATGCCTGTTGAATATGAAAGTAAGGAAGGAATCAAAAATATCTTTGAGTTTACAAAAGAGGCTAATGAGGATTTTATACAGACTTTTAAAAACCCAAATCAGGAGGAAAATGATGGGATTGCAAAAGATCCTGAAAATCCCTCACAAGATGTTTCGCTTTCATTCGGCATATTTGTTGCATATAATGCTTTTCCGCTGTATGAGGCACTCGAACAATCGGCCGACTTGTTATTTGGCGTAGCTAAAAATATAAAGAACTGTGTTGCGATATGTTTTCAGAAACACTCGGGACAGTCGGAAGGTCTTATCATACCCAATAAGGATATGCAGGAATATATCACATTTCATGACAACTGCATTAAAAATACGTCTGAAGATGCTGATGAAAAAGTGATATATTCCGCAATGCATAAATTTGCACTGTTTGATTATATGTTCAACAATGCGGAAACGGCTGAACTTGAAAATGTATTCAAGAATATCTTTGATGCGGATAAACAGAAATCCAACAGCTTTTTGCAGAAAGATTTGTATGAGTTTTTCAAAAAGCTGAAAGAAAAACTGAATATTTCCATGATAAAAGGTCGTGACAAGGATGAAAAAGATTTGGACAGTCATGCCTTGAAGATGGAATATATTTTGCGTATCATCAAATTCTTTAAAGAGAAAGCAGGTGAGGGAGAATGAGTACCTATCTTGTGCGTCTGACACCGCAGGAACCGTATTTTTTCGGAAATGAAAAATGTCTTGCCTTTGATGACGGCAACCCCAGAGGTCAGATGACCAACCGTTACTATATAAAGAGTGAAAGAACTCCTTTGCAGACCACTTTGCTCGGTGCAATGAGATATGTTTTTCTGAAAGAAAAGACATATAGTTTATCCAATGAAAATGTCGGTTCGGAAAGCTTCAAAATCGAAAAGAAAAATCAGGATTTTGGAGTCATAAAGAAAATATCACCGCTGTTTTTGCTCAAAGGAAATGAAAGGCTTGTTGTCACACCGTTTGACCATATCAAAGCTAAAAAAAAGAAAGACGAGCAAGGAAAAGAAATCAGATATGAAATGACAACATATACACCATTTTCATATCATAATTCAGAAAATAAACCAAATATCATTAGAACGGCAGACGGGGAAAAATGGTTTACGCCCGACTTTGATGTAAAAGAGGGTTTGACGGACAGTTATGTTTATGTTGACGGTGAAGCAGGAAAGATAGTGAAAAGTGATGAGATATTTTCATATACAACCCGTGTCATGATAAACAAAACGCAGGATAAGAAAGCCTTTTTCAAAAAGGATTATGTAATGCTTGACAAAGATTATTCATTCGGATTTTATCTTGAATTGGCTGACGGTACGGTTATTGATAAAAATCGAATCAAATTTAATTACGGCAATTCTATTGATAAAATTCAGACGTTTGTATATCTCGGTCAGGGAAAATCCCTGTTTTCACTGACGTTTGAAAAAGACGCAACAAACGATATTGAAAGCAAAATAAAATCCCTTATCGGTGAGAATAAAGCATACTGTTTCGGTGACACTTTGGCTGATAACAGCATATATAAAGTGGCTAAATTTGCGGCTGTCGATTTCAGGGATTACAGAGCGTATGAAACACTTGGCAACGGCAAAGTGAAAAAAGACAATATTTTATATAAACTGATAAAAGCAGGAAGTGTTTTTATTTCCGACAATACATCAAAAATAGTTTGCAGTCATGCGAATTGTGAGCAAATTGGATTTAATATTATGATTAAATAGGAGGATACAAAGAAAATGAACGTAAATCTTTATAAAGTGGAATGTTTAACAAATCTCCATGTAGGTTCGGGTGACATCAACTACAATATTGTCGATAATGAGGTTGAAAAGGATATCAACGGCTATCCTATGATACATTCATCGGGCTTGAAAGGTGCTTTGCGTGAACAGGCTGAAAAAAAGCAGTTTGCCGGAAACGATAAGGCAGTTGTTGATATTTTCGGTCAGAAATCGGGTTCATCGGATATTATTCCCGGTTCATACAAATTCCTTGATGCCAATATTATTTGCCGTCCGCTGAGAGTGTACGGCAGTCCGTCAATGGCTTCCATTCCCGTATTCAGTCTTGCTTCTGTCAATGACTTCATCAAAAAAGTATCCGCTTTCGGCATTACAAAATACGGTTCTGATGAATTGCCAAAAGATGATTTTGATTTTAAAGGCTGCGAATTCATCACCACTGAACCGAACATATTTATAGAGGGCGAAAAAGCAGCGGTATTTTCCGACATCAATAAAAAAGTGCTTGGTAAGTTCAAAGATATTCTCGGTGAACATTATGCCGTTGTCAATAATTTTGACCATTATCCGCTGCCCGTTCTGGCAAGAAACTATCTTGAGGACGGCAAAAGCAAAAATCTCTGGTATGAAGAAGTCGTTCCTCACGGTAGTGTATTTTATACAATCATCATCACTCCCGATGAAACAAATGCACTGAATATGGAAGAAATCAAGCAGATAGGCGGTCATGCCTCTATCGGCTGCGGTTTTACGAGATTTATCAAGCTGAATTAAAGCAGGGGGTGCAGATATGAATAAAAAGAGAGTAAATGAATGGATACTGCCTGCTAAAAATGCTATTATTGCCAATGGTATTCCCGAAAACGGTGTGATAGATAAAACTTTTCGTGGACAGATAGCAACTTTCGGTGCAGCAGTTGTCATGGGCAGTCTTAAATCGGCAATAGCATTTTTTGCCGAACAAAACAAATCTTCCGTCGACAGACCGAAACTGATTAAAGCAATGTATCAGATTATAGAAAAAGACCACAAAAAAGCCGAAACGACTCAGGAAATATTCCAGTATGTGTGTGACAATTACAGTTATGAACTGGTTGAAAAGTTCACGGATGCGTCCATAGCACTGAAACTTGCATTTAATTTCTTTGAGTTGGTTGATGATCCGAAAAAGTATAAAGACGGTAAATTGATAAAGTCTGGTGAAAGTCAGGGTGATCAGTAATGCAGAACCTTAACTATTTATTCAACAAGGCATATTATCAGAATCTCGGCAATCCCAAGTTTGAAAGTGATGTAAAGCAATTCAATACTTGTATTGAAAAGACAAAATTTAATATTAGCGATTACAAGCCGTCACCTTTTAAAGATTGTCAGACAATTGTTATGAAAATAGCTTATCCCGGTCTGATTATCGGCATGGGAAATCCTCACGATGTCGGTAAGGATTTCGGTGGTAATGAAGAAATCAAAACAGGCTTTTCATTCGACTATACCACAGGTCAGCCGTATATTCCCGCAAGTTCCGTGAAAGGTGTTCTCCGCAGCTATTTCAAGGAACACAGGCAGGCGGTTTGTGAAATAATAAAAGCCAAAACAGAAATTGAATTTTCAGAATCCGAAATAGGACTGCTTGAAAGTGATGTATTTGATGACAATGACATATTCCTTGATGCAGTGGTGTATTGGGGTGACAAGTACGGATATATGTTGAGTTCGGATTATATCACTCCTCACGATACAGACCACATCAAAAATCCCGTTCCGATAAGAATACTGAAAATTAATCCGGGTGTACGTTTGGAATTCCGCTTTTTGCTGAATGACCATACTATAAATGACGAGACCGTCACAAAAGATATGCTTAAAGATATTTTCACGGAATTGCTTTCACTTTTTGGAGTGGGTGCAAAAACAAATGTCGGTTACGGTATCATGCAGCCAAATTCAGACAGACCTGCTTATGAGCCTGAACCGATTCATGCAGTACCTCAGCCGTCAAGACAACCGCAAAATAATTATACCAACAGACGGAGTGGCAATAATTACCATAATAACGGAAACAATACAAGAAATCAGAATACAGTAAACGCCGTTTCAAATAATTCTGAGATGGTGAAATGCCCCTATTGCAAACAGTGGACATATAAATATCAGCAGAACAGCCGTATACTTAATACAGAGTGTAAAAAGTGCAGAAAACCGCTTAATTTAGGAGAGTGAAAAAATGAGCAGTAATAATAAAGCTGAAAATATATACAGTTATCATACGTTTCTTTTGGCTTTCCACTATGATGGAGATAATAAGCCTGCCGAAAACGGAAACTGGAAAAAAGATGACCTTATGGATTTCAGCAAAAGCAATATCACAGATGAAGAAAAACGACTGAATTATCAGCGTATACAGTACTTTACTCCAGAGGCAAGAAGTTTACTTTTTGACAAGGATAACCATTTTGTATATGATCTGTCGGGCAAAGAGGCTACTTATAAAATCGTTAAAGAACAAACAGAGTATGTGCTTGATGTCAATTCTATAAGAGCAATTTTATTCGAGGGAAATATCGGTGTTTTGATAATTGAGCTTGAAAATACAAAATATCAATCCATTGAAGATGTAAATAAAATCAACGAATACGGAAGAAGAATCAACCTGCCGTATATCGGTAAAGAGGGAGAACCCCATGCCCTTGTAGCAAATAAGATAACATTTCTTGGTGAAACAGAGGATTTTGTCCAAAAGGGAAAAGATATTCTTTCGCAGGACAATATAGACGATTTAAAAGACGGCTACATAATGAAACCTGTTGAAAAGCTGTTGGACGAGCTTTTGCCACAGCATGGTAAAATTGTTCCTGTACTTGATGACAGAATGTTTGTATGTTGTATGGTTCGTGACAGCAAGCTGAGCAATGAACTTTCAAGCGGCAAAGACATATATCTTGACAGAGAACTTTCACAGAAAATTTATGCCCTTTCGTTCATTGATGCAAATGGTGCAAGCTGTAAGAGTGTTGAAATGCGTGAGGAGATACTGAAAAGATGTATTGATTCCCGTTGGCGTGACTGGGGAACAATAGACGTTATTACACATCATTCGCTGATAAGAATAACAGGCGGTGTTGAAGTGGATATTGTAGATTCGGTAGTCAATCCGTTTCTGATACAATATGTATATCTTGCGATAGGTGCACTGGTGCAGAGAGCAACTATTTTATCACTGTCGGCTGAAAGTGCGGAAATTTCAAATAAATATCTGTTAAATGATTTCTCGGAAGAACTCAACAACGAACTTAAAAACCTCAAAAAGAAGTATGTCTATGCACAGAATAATATCTTTCTGCATGAACTGACCGTTCAGGAACAGGGCGTTGAAGAATTCGATATGCTCAAAAATGAATTGTATATAGATAACAGCCTTGAAAATCTCAATAACAAAATAGACGGTCTTTACGGTTATGTCAAGGAATACAGTGATGACAAAAGGGCTCGTTTGGAGAGAGAAAGTGATGCTGAAAAAGCTCGTTTGGAAAGAGAAAGTGATAAAAAAGAGGAAAGAAAATTCAATATGTTGGGTATTTTGTTTGGATTGATGTTCATTACAGAACCAATAGCCAATATATTGAGAGGGTTTATTGATTGGATTATTGGATTATTTGGCTTGGGACCGACTGACAGTGATTTGGCTGTTGGTATAATCTGGTTTATTTTGGCATCAATAGGCTTTTTGATGATAGACAAGCATTATGAATTGCTTTTATTCAGAAAGAAAACAAGATAACAAATATCCCTCCAAGTCAGAGATGATTTGGAGGGGATATTTTTTGTTCCGATAGGTTAATGTAAGACAGGGACGGTGGCAGGTAACGGGGCAAAGATGTCAACAAAATTTAGTTAATCCCCTCTTAATATTAAAAATCGAATAAAATAACATTGAATTATTCATGCAAAATTCTTATTTTAACTAAATAGACTAATTATTTTATGTAATTTTTGCTTTTTCTATTGACAAATCTCTATATATGGTATATAATGCGATAAGGGAGTACAAGATATTGTTCTTACCTTTCCCTATTGGGAATTGATACT
>CADCDE010000071.1 GCA_902800065.1 uncultured Ruminococcus sp. | reverse complement strand
AACAAAAGATTTGTCTGTCAGAGAATGGACTTGTCCATGTTGTCAAACACATCATGACAGAGATATGAATGCTGCTGTAAACATACGAAATGAAGGTATGAGAATAGCATTAGCGTAAAACCAAAACAAGAACCGTGGGACACACGGGGATAGCTCGTTGATACTGTACAGGTTGCTGTACTTGAGCGAGAAGCCTCCGCCTCTAAGCGAAGCGTAGGGGGGAGTATGTCACTCTTTGGAATAATATTGCACTGTCCGACGAAAAGTGCTAAAATAAGACGAAAATATTTTAGGAAAGTAAGGGATATTTGATATGTTGGGACACACACATATGGCGGTGGGGATAGCAACAGGATTGTTGCTCGTACAGCCGAAATCACTGCCTGAATTGCTGGTAGGAGTAAGTGCAGGAGCAGTCGGCGGACTGATAAGCGATATAGATGTAGGCACAAGCAAGTCGCATAAACAGGCTGATATCATAACAATGGGAGCGGCTCTTATAGTTGCAGTTGTGCTTTTGGCGGATTGGATATTCAAAGTAGGTATACAGGATATGCTTATGAAGAATGAAAATTTCGTGCAGATATTTCTTCCGACGATGGTATTTATAGGTATATGTGCATACGGCAAGGGAACTCATCACAGGTCATTTATGCATTCGTTTGTGGCATTTATTTTGCTGACTGCTTGTGTAGGTTTTGCAGTTCCGATGGCAGCGCCTTATTTTGGTGCAGGATTTTTGTCACATATATTTATCGATATGTTCAATAAAAGAAAAGAGCAGTTATTTTGGCCGTCAAAAAAAGGTGTGTGTTTCAAATTATGTTCCTCACACGGCAAGGTCAATAAAATATTATTCTATTCTGGAACTTTTTTAGCAGGACTTTGTATATTGATTTCGATTTATAATATATATGATTTAGGAAAGTATTTTTCGATTGTATTCAAAGGAGCGTAAATTATGAATATTCTTGATTATCTTGATTGGCGAGGAGATATTTTATTCTCCGAGAGGGAACTGAATGAAGTAGACAATATTATTTTTTCGACACTTGCTTATACGGAAATGTTAGGACTTGTTTCGGAGAATGATGAAAAGAAGCTGACAATAGCTGAATTATATTCGGAGTATGTCAAGGCAGGCTATGACCAGTCGAGAATGATAATAAATCCTGCAACGCTTTTGAAAAAAGTTTCTGAAACAGAAAGATATAAAAATGTCATAGTGAGGAATTATGTAAATAAGATAGATACGGAAATAAAACTGCAGTTTTCGGCAGTTACATTTGAGTTTGATAATAATTGTTATATTGCCTATCGTGGAACGGATAATACACTTGTAGGCTGGCGTGAGGACTGTAATCTGAGTTATCTCAGCCGTACTCCAGGACAATCTGAGGCAGTAAAATATCTGAATAAAATTGCAGGAAAGTCCGACTGTACACTTATAGTCGGAGGACATTCAAAGGGCGGTAATTTTGCAGTATATGCAGGTGCATTCTGTGATGGAGAGGTCAGGAACAGGATAAAGAAGATATATTCCAATGATGGTCCGGGCTTCAATGACACCGTGGCAAATTCAAAGGAATATCTTTCAATTATTCCAAAGGCTGAACATATCATAACAGATTCGTCAATTGTCGGTATACTTCTTTCAGTCAGGACTAAAAAGAAAGTCATAAAAAGCAGTGCAATGGGGATAGACCAGCATAATCCGTATACATGGAATGTGATATGCACGGAATTTGAGAAAGCTGAGGGACTTTCAACAGCGAGCGTATTAATGGATAATACCATCACAATGTGGATAAATTCCCTGAGTGACGAGAATAAGAAGATATTCATAAATACAGTATTTGATTTTCTTGAGGATTCAGGAGCAAAGACTCTGAATGACATTGCAGATAAAAGGTGGGAGGTCTATAATTCCGTTTTAAAGGCAATGACGCAGATGAACAATGAAAAGAAGCTTGAATTGGGTTTGACAGTCAAAAAGTTTTTTGATGCAGGCAGAGAGGCAATAATAAATTTTAATAACAATGACCAGAATAAAAAGCTGTTGCCGTGATGAGCGGCAGCAGCCTTTTTTACATAGTAAAAGTCTTGTCATTCTGAGGAACGCAGTGACGAAGAATCTTTACAAGATTCCTCGCTTTGCTCGGAATGACATAGAGAAATTTATTTTGTGGTTTACTATAAAATTTTTCCCATACAGTATTCGCCGTCAACGCTTTCAATAAGAACATCAACGACTTTATTTATATTGCTTTCATCAGTATCGACTAAAACGGGAGTATAATTCATTGTATATCCCTCATATCTACCGTTTTTATTTCGAGTTTCGATAAGGACTTTTTCTGTTCTTCCTATCTGTGAATCAAAAAAATTTCTTGATGTAATGTCAGTGACTCTTGCCATTTCAGCGGCACGGGCTTTTTTTATTTCGGGAGAGAGCTGGTCGGGATAACGGTCAGCGGCAGTGCCTTTTCGTCTTGAATACGGGAATATATGTACCTTTGCAAAGCCTATGCTTTTAACAAAGTCAAGAGATTTTTTGAATTCTTCATCAGTTTCACCCGCAAATCCGACCATTACATCAGTAGTTATTGAAGGATTATCGAAAACTGTTCTTATATTATTGACTATTTCAGCATATTCCGCACTTGTATAATGACGGTTCATTCTTTTGAGAGTTTCATCACAGCCGCTTTGGAGTGACAGGTGGAATTGAGGACAGAAATTTTTGTATTGAGAGAAGATTTTGAGAGTTTCCATGTCCATAGATTCGGGTTCGAGAGAGCCGAGACGTATTCTTATATCGGCACTTTCACAGGCTGTTCTGACAGCATCGGAAAATTTCAGACCGTTATCCGAGCCGAAAGAGGAAAGGTTTATTCCAATAATAACTACCTCGTTATAGCCGTTTTTGGCGAAGGTCTGAACTTGATTTTTTATGTATTCAAGGGAACATGAACGTACTCTGCCCCTTGCATAAGGAATTATGCAGTAAGAACAGAATCTGTTGCATCCGTCCTCTATTTTGAGGAAAGCCCTTGTTCTGTTGATAAAGTTATCTACGGATAAATTTTCGTATTCATCTTTTTTGTAATAGTCCTCAACGAAAGTCAGTTTCTGCATATCCGAAAAATATCTTTTGAGAGTGGGTACAAGGTCATTTCGTCTTTTGTTTCCAAGAATGATGTCTACTTCACTGAGTTTATTGCCTGACTGCGGAAAAGCCTGAGCCATACAGCCTGTCAGTACAATGACTGTATCGGGATTTTCTCTTTTGATACGGTGTATCAGCTTAACAGCTTTTTGTTCACTTGCCTGAGTGACTGCACAGGAGTTTATTATTGAGATATCAGCGTTCTGATCTTCACTGACGATTTCATAGCCGTTATCCGACAGGTCTTTGAACATAGCCTGAGTTTCAAACTGATTGACCTTACAGCCGAGTGTAAATATTTTGACTGTCATAGGGACTTCCTTTCTTTTGATACATTTTAGATAAAATATTAATTGAAATACACAAAAACATAAAATGATTACCAAATAATATTTATTTTAAAAAATATGGTTGATTTTGCGGAAAAATGCTGATACAATGATGAATGTAAAAATAAATAAACGGAGGCTGGCAAAATAAATGTATCAGACAAAAATTTTTTTAAAAGACCTCTCCCATGTAAAGGATTTAGTGGAGATGACCGCCAAATATGACAAGCTCAAAATAAATCTTATCTCGGACATTTATACGATTGATGCTCATTCCATTATAGGTATTGTCAGTCTTGACATAAGTCATCCTGTATTACTTGAGGTACCGGATGAAGAACCGCCGGCTGAATTTATTGAAGATATAAAGAGATTCGTTTTTGAAGGATGATAATTTTCAGTACATACAAATTTTTGTATGTACTGTTTTTTTTATATTCCCAAAAGCTCGTTGAGCTTTTCCCATTCCTGATAGAGAGAATCGAGAGTTCTCTGAGTTTCATCTATCTGATTTGTGAGTTCAAGAGTTTTTTCATAATCACATGAAATTTCAGGAGAGTTAAGACTGTCTGAGAGAGAATTAAGTTTATCTTCGAGTTCCGATATATCTGTTTCTATTTTGGCAATTCGTGCCTTGGTTTTTCTTTTAAGGGCATCACGTTCTTTTTTGTTTTTATATTCAAGCTGTTTTTCAATATGTTCCTTTTCGGGTTGTACAGGCTTTTCAAAGGGCTTGAATTTGTCAAGAAAATCATCATAATTTCCTTCAAATATCTCAATACCGTTGGGAGTGAGATAAAATATCCTGTCTGCAAGGCTGTTTATCAAATATCTGTCATGCGATACTATCAAAAGAGTGCCTTCATATTCGGAGAGAGCGTTTTGGAGAGCCTCACAGGAAATGATATCAAGATGGTTTGTAGGCTCGTCAAGCATGAGGAAATTTGACTGAGCGAGCATCAGCTTTGTCAGGAGAACCTTGGCACGTTCACCTCCGCTGAGAGTTGAAAGCGGCTTGAATACATCATCATTTTTGAAAAGAAATCTGGCAAGAGTACTTCTTATTTCGGTATTTGTCATTGCAGGGAAGCTGTCAGCCATTTCCTCAAAAATAGTCTTGTCACTGTCCAGACCTTTTTGAATTTGGTCATAGTATCCGACTTTGACACCGACACCGAATTTTATTCTTCCGCTGTCAGCGTGATATTGTCCGATAAGGGTTCGCAATAAAGATGTTTTTCCGCATCCGTTTGGACCGAGGATAAATATTTTATCTCCTCGTTTGATATCCATTGAAACATTGTCAAAAAGGGGATTTCCGTCGAAACTGAGTGATATGTTGCTGACTTCGAGAACATCATCACCGCTTTGATTTTTTATATCAAGACCGAAGCTCATTGCCACAGGAGCACTTTCGGGTTTTTCAAGGTCTTTGCTGAGTCTGTCGATAACCTTCTGCTTACTTTCGGCAGTTTTGATATTTTTTTCTCTGTTCCAGCGTCTCTGCTGTTCAATGATACCCTCGAGACGGTTTATTTCTTTCATGGTATTGTCATAGACACGCTGTGCAGAAAGCTGTCGTTCAGCTTTCTGAGGAAGATAGGCTGTATAGTTGCCCTTATATGCCGTCATTTTTTTATGTTCAAGTTCAAAAGTTCTGTTTGTGACTTTATCAAGAAAATATCTGTCATGGGATATGACAAGATAGGCACATTTTGAATTTATCAAATATTCCTCGAGCCATTCGACTGAATGTGTATCGAGATGGTTTGTCGGTTCATCAAGAAGAAGAAAATTTGCTCCGCACAACAATAATTTTGCAAGCTGTAATTTAGCTCTCTGACCGCCGCTCAATGAAGATATGGGCAGACGTATCTGAGCATCGTCAAAGCCAAGTCCAAGAAGTGCAGACCTTGCTCTTGCACGACAGGTAAGACCGCCTTTTCGTGTAAATTCGTCATGCAAAAAAGCCTGCCTTTCGATAAGATTATTTAGGTTTGCCGATTTAAGGCTGATTTGAGCATTGAGTAAATTCAATTCATTTTCCATTTCGGTCAGGTCGGAAAATATCGTCATAACTTCATCATAAGCCGAGCGTTCAAGATTACGGCAGACGTGCTGTTCCATATATCCGATAGCTGTATTTTTGTTTATTATGATATTTCCGCCTGTGGGATAATATTCACCCGTGAGCATTTTGAAAAGAGTAGTTTTACCGCAGCCGTTGACACCGATAAGACCTATCCTGTCACCGTCTTGTATCTCAAAGTTCATTCCATCGAATAGCTTTTGTTCACCGAATTCCATAGCAAGATCGTGTACAGTAACTATTGCCATTTTTTGACCACCGCCTTTTTTAAAAAAAGGGAGGAATTAGAAAAATTCATTCCTCTAACTCCTCACTCCTGAAAATCATAGTTTATTCATCATCGGGTTCTTCGGGCATATCCCAGTTATGATAGACGTTCTGAACATCGTCATTGTCATCGAGCATATCCAGAAGCTTCTGCATTTTTTCTGCTGCTTCCGTATCATCTATTTTGGTATATGTAGAGGGTATCATGGAAACATCGGCTGATACGAATTCATAACCCTTTGCTTCGAGAGCCTCCATAACTGTACCGAAATCCTCGGGTGCGGTATAAATTTCATATACATCGGTTTCTTCGGTTGAAAAATCCTCTGCACCTGCTTCGAGAGCATCTTCCATGAGCTTATCCTCGTCATTGTCCTCTTTTTCGATAACGATAAGACCTTTCTGAGTGAACATGAAGGAAACGCAGCCCTGTGTACCGAGATTGCCTCCGAATTTATCGAAATAATGACGGATATCACCTGCAGTACGGTTTCTGTTGTCTGTGAGAGTTTCGACTATAACAGCGATACCGCACGGACCGTATCCCTCGTATGTGATAGACTCGTAGGTGCTTGAATCACTGCTTCCTGCAGCTTTTTTGATGATACGTTCAATGTTGTCGTTTGGAACATTGTTAGCTTTTGCCTTTGCGATACATTCACGGAGCTTTGAGTTTGAAGCAGGATCAGCACCACCGCCCTCACGGACTGCAACGGCTAATTCCCTTCCTATTTTGGTGAATATCTTTGCTCTTGCACCGTCTGTTTTTTCCTTTTTACGCTTTATTGTACTCCATTTTGAGTGTCCTGACATGATTTTTCCTCCTACAAAAAAATATCCAATTTATTCTATCACATAAATATATAAATTTCAAGACAAAATTTTTTCATGTAATTGTATTTTTGTAAAATATATATTATAATATTACAGGTATATTTAAAAAAATAAACGG
>CADCDE010000070.1 GCA_902800065.1 uncultured Ruminococcus sp. | reverse complement strand
GGCAGAAATATTAAAAACGAGGAGTCTTAAAGAATGAACACCCAACAGATAAAACGTCTGATTGCAGACGAAAAGACAAAAATCGGTGAAGCAGAGCTTTTCAGCTCCCCTTCATATCGAAATTATCTGCAAAATATTGCCGATAATGTTTCGGGAAAATACGGCAGAGGGGCATTTGTCCAGACGGAATACACCCCCGATATTGACGATACAGCCAGCACGGATAATTTCACAATAAAAATAAATACCGCCAATATCCTTGCAAGGTCATTCAGGAAAATGTCGCATAAGAATTTGTCAAATATAGGGCTTATCGGGCATGAGTGTGGGCATATTTTGTTTACTGATTTTAGTGTTGCCAAGAGATTTCAGCAGGCTATTTTGAATGGGAAGTTTTACCCAAAAAAGCCTGCCGCAAAGGATTTCAGTAGTAAAACGTATAAAAACAATCTTGCCGAAATTCTGAAAGTGCTTGAAGAGCAAAATCCTGCAAAGCTGAAAATTATTTCAAAAATAGCCTTGTATCTGTCAAATGTTGTTGAGGACGGCTATATTGAGAGGCTGATGAAAGCAAAGTTTCCGGGCAGTATTTCGATAGGCATACAGCTTAACAATATCAGACAGGCTGAAATTATGCCATCGCTGAAAGATATGATTGCCCACGATTATAAGCCGATAAGCATTATGGCAAACCTGCTTTTGCAGTATGTGAAAACAGGCAGGATTGAAAATCAGGACGATATAAAAAATGAATATACAGATGTGCTTTATGACTGCATACAGACGCTTGATTTTGCTATTGATGAAAGGAATCCAAAAGAAAGAATATCGGCTGTAAATTACCTTTTGGTGTACTGCTGGCAGTTCATAAGTTCTGTATTTGATGAAATCAATGAGTCCAAAGATGAAAGCAAAAATCCGAATGGAGATACTTCAGGCGAAAATCCGTCAAATGACAGTGCGGATTCAGCTGAAAGCGATACTGCTGATGAAATTATGAATCAGTTGGACAGTGAACTTTGTGAATCTTCTGAAATGGCGGAAAATATGTCTGCAAAAAGTGTTGAAGCAGAGGAAATTGAAATTTCGGAAAACGAACAGGAACGCATGAAACATGAACAGACAGCGATTGAAAATATGATTTCGGAAGATGACGGCTTGACGATTTTCAATAATGATTATATCTCGAAAGTGATTGATAACGAGCTTGAAAATATCGTCAATGGATTTGCAGAGAGTAAAGTTTTTGCGGCAGTAGAAGACAGTCTTGCAGACAGTCTGACAGAGGATGTAAAACAGATTGATTTCGGAAATATCCATAGAAATGTCCATATCATCATTAACAGGCAGAAATATTTGAATGGAAATGAAATTGAGCTGTATAACAAGGCTATGATTGAACTCCGTTCCATTTCAAAAACGCTGCAAAAATGTGTTCTGAACGTCATTAAACAAAGACAGCGTGGCTTTACGGAAAGAGGTCTTTACATGGGCAGCCGAATAGATCATACGGCATTTTATCGAAATGACGGAAAAATCTTCACAAAGCGTAATCGCCCGAATGATGAAATTGATTTGTCTGTGGGAGTTTTGGTGGATATGTCCGGCTCAATGTCGGGTGAGCGTATCAAAATGGCACAGGCTATGGCATTGATTGTTTACGATTTCTGTAAATCCCTGAACATTCCGATAACGGTGTATGGACACGATTCTGATTACAGGAATGTCAATCTGTATTCTTTTGCAGAATTTGACAGTGTTGACGGAAATGACAAATATAGATTGATGAACATTTATGCCGGCAGCAGTAATAGAGATGGTTGTGCAGTAAGATATGTTGCGGAAAAACTTGTTAAGAGAAATGAAGAAACCAAGCTGTTTATCATTGTATCGGACGGACAGCCGGCGGCTGAAAATTATTGCGGCACAGGTGCGGAACAAGATTTGAGGAATATCCGTAAAGAGTACGTTGCAAAGGGCATAACATTCATTGCGGCAGCTATCGGAAGTGACAAAGAGGCTATCAAGCGTTGTTACGGAGAACAGTGTTTTCTTGATATAACGGATTTGAAGACATTTCCTCTTACCATTGCAAAGCTTATCGCAAAATATGCCATAGAATGAGAAAAGGGTGTATTATTGATGTTTCAATAATACACCCGTCTTTTCAAAAAATATGTTGTTGTTATGATTGGAATGTGCTAAAATATAGATAGTATATGCAAAGGACTGATGAATGTGAAAAAATATTTTATGCCGGTAGGTAATACAGATTTTGGAGAAATAAGAAAATCCGGACTGTATTACATTGATAAAACGATGCTGATAGATCAGCTTGTAGATAAGAACAAAGCAAAAGTGACACTGTTTACTCGTCCACGCAGATTCGGAAAAACGCTTAATATGAGTATGCTGGAGCATTTTTTTGATATTCGCAGGGACAGCAGAGCTATTTTCGAGGGATTGGAAATATCCGAAAATACTTCACTTTGCAGTGAATGGATGAATCAATATCCGACTATTTTTATCAGTTTCAAGGAAGTTGTCGGAATCAATTTTGAAATAGCTTTTGACAGATTAAAAGCCCTTATAAAAGAACTGTTCCGCAGTCATCGCTATCTTCTTGAAAAAATACAGGATGATGACGAAAAAGCGGAGTTTAAAAGAATATGCAGTGACAGTGCGACTTACAGTGATATATCCGATTCAATATGGTCGCTGTCAAAACTGATGTATGAATACTATCAAAAGCCTGTCATTATACTGATAGATGAATATGATGTTCCTATGGCCAAGGGAAGTGTCGGAAAATACTATGACGAAATACTTGATGTTATCAGATATGTATTGAGCAAGGCTTTGAAAGATAATCCGTATCTGAAATTTGCGGCATTGACAGGGTGTTTGCGTATTGCAAAGGAAAGCATTTTCACAGGACTTAACAATCTTTATGTTGACACGATTTCGGGAAATAAATACAATGAATTTTTCGGATTTACGGAAAAAGAAGTTGACAAACTCTTGTCTGATACGGAACTGACACCCTATAAATTTATTGTAAAAGACTGGTATGACGGCTATCGTTTCGGACAAAAGGAAGTTTATTGTCCGTGGGACGTTCTCAATTATGTATCGGAATTGCAGGATACACCCGGAATTGCACCAAAAGATTACTGGTCGAATACAAGCAGCAATGATATTATCAGGCAGTATCTTGAAAGTAACCTCAGTTTGAATGAACAGATGGAAACTTTGATTCGTGGAGAAAGCATTGAAGTTGAACTCAACGACAGTGTTACCTACAGAGATTTGACCTCTACGGAAGCAAATTTCTGGTCGGTCCTGTATTCGACAGGTTATCTTACAACCGTTGAGGAAAAGCCCGAAAATATTCTTGAAACTTACAACAGTGATAAGCCGTATATAAAAACTTATCGGCTGAAATTTGTCAATAAAGAAATAACGAGTTTGTTTGTCAAAACAATTTCGGAATGGTTTAAGGAAAATATCATCGGTGAGGACAGAACAGTTTTGTTCAATGCAGTCTGGCAGGGTGATGCCGATACGATATCGGATGAAGTGAGTGGATATCTTAACGACACAATCAGTTATTTTGACTACCATGAAAATTTTTACCATGCGTTTTTGGCAGGACTTTTTTCGGGAGTAAAAGGTATCGGTGTCGAATCAAATCGTGAATCGGGTACGGGCAGAACAGATGTGGTTGTCAAATATCCGAGAAAAAGATATGTTGCCATATTCGAGCTGAAAAAAGCGGAAACCGATGAAGTGATGGAAAAACGCTGTCAGGAGGCATTACAGCAGATAGAGAACAAGAAATATGCTTCATCTTTCAAGCGTGAAACTGTATTTAAATATGGTGTTGCATTTCATGAAAAGAGTTGTTTAGTCAAAAAAGGATAGATTTTATAAAAGGGGAATATTTCAATATGAAAAGATTTTTTCTTTTTATGTTTTTGGCAGTGATTATATTTTTTGCTTTTGGTGCTGATGTCAATGCGGCAGATGAAGAATATGAAAATTATTCGGCTGTTCTGTACCACAGTTCAAATGGTCTGCCTGCATCCGATGCAAATGCCATTGCACAGACGGATGACGGTTTCATCTGGATAGGCAGCAACAGCGGATTGATACGCTATGACGGAAACAAATTTGAATATATGTGGTATGATATAGGCATAACGGGTGTAGAGTGTCTGTATAAAGACAGCAAGGACAGACTTTGGATAGGAATGTCCGACAACGGCATAGCCGTTATGGAAAATAATATTATTCGTTTTATGGACGAACATTTGGGTTATGATATTGTTCGCAGCATAGCGGAAGATGCAAGCGGAAATATATATTTTGTATTCAGTCAATATATCATAATGCTTGACAGCAAGATGGAATATCATATTTTGGAAGATGAAACGCTCGATGAAATGTATTTCAAAAGTGTCGTTTCGGGCAGTGACGGGCTTGTCTATGTTCTTTCTTCGGACAGTGATATTTTCACCATTAAAGACGGCAAAGTTACCGATTTTGCGGATCACAGGGAAAGTTTACTTACAGAAGTTACCTGTATTCTGCCGGACAGAGAAAATCCCGGACAGGTATATTTTGGAATGAGAACAACAGTATGGCATTTAAATCTTCGTGGAGATATTTCCGATTGGGAGTTAGTCGGATTCAGTGAATTTTCAATAAACGAGATGGTGTATATTAACGGAGAAATCATGATGTGCACGGGAAATTATGCCGGATTTATTGACGGCGAAAATATCAGCCTTTTTGAGCATTTGTCCATGAATTCCCCGATCAATCACGTTATGCGGGATTACGAGGGAAATCTGTGGTTTACATCTGCACGTATGGGCGTAATGAAAGCAGTACCCAATCAATTCACGGATATTTATGAAAAGTATGGTATAGCGAATGATGCTGTAAATGCAGTGTGCAAATATGACGGAAAGCTTTTTGTGGGAACGGATATGGGGCTTACGGTAGCAGATGATAAAGGTCCGTGTTCTTCTGTACCGATAAAAACAGTCATAATAACGGAATACGGAGAATTGGAAGAAAATGACCTGTTAAGACTTATTGGAAATTCTTGCATAAATTCCATAGTATGTGACAGCAAAAACAGATTGTGGATAACAGCGTGGAAAGATTGCATATATTGTTATGAAAAAGATACTGTGACTGTTTATAGTAAGATGTCGGAACTTGTTTCGGATAATATAGTCGGGTGCCTTGAAAGAAAAGACGGTTCTATGCTTGTTGTTATGTCGGACGGCTTCAATATCATATCTGACGGCAAGGTTTTATCCGATTACGAAAACAATCAATTTCCCAATAAACATATCGTATGTGCCGCAGAGGGCGAAAATGGAGATATTATTCTCGGTACAGGCGACGACGGCTTATATGTTGCGGAAAAGAGCGGAGGCATCAATCATATAGCTTCGTATGAAGGTCTTTCTTCCAGAAAAATCATGCGTATCAAAAAAGATCATAAAAGGGATATTTACTGGATAATAACAGGAAATTCCATTGCATATATGACACCCGACTACATAATAAAAACGGTAAGTTCTTTTCCGTATAAAAATAATTTTGACATATACCAGAACAGCAGGGACGAAATGTGGATTTTGGGCAGTACAGGCATACTTGTTGTCCCGACAGAAGATATGATGGCGGATCAAGCGGAAAATCCGATATATTACGGCATGGAGGACGGTCTGCCGTATATTCCGGCAGCAAATTCATACAGTGAACTGACAAAAAACGGTGATCTTTATGTTGTAGGCAACAGAGGTGTTTTCAAAGTGAATATAGAGAATTTTTCCGAAAACACCCCTCCCGTGAAAGCAGCCGTGCCGTATATAGAGGCAGACGGAACAAGAATATTTCCCGATGATAAGGGCAATTTCAATATCTCGTCAGACGTAAAAAAGCTGACCGTATATGGATATGTGATGAATTATTCATTGACGAAAATGTCTGTTTCATACCGCCTTGAAGGCTTTGACGAGTCGTATAAAACGGTTGACCGCCGTGAATTTGCCACTGTTGATTATACCAATCTTTCCGGCGGAGAATACAATTTCGTCATGCAGGTGAAAAATACAAGGGGAGTTGTCAATCAGACGGTATCTGTAAAAATAATAAAGGAAAAATCTTATTTTGAACAGATATGGTTTACGGTTTTAGTAGGTCTGCTGATACTGACACTGATAGGAATATGCACACGGCTGTACATGGTGGTAAAAATGAAAAGGCTCGAAAAAAAGCAGCGTGAAAGCATGATGCTTGTGCATGACATCACGGAGGCTTTTGCAAAAGTCATAGATATGAAAGACAAATATACCAACGGACATTCTACCCGTGTGGCAAAATATACCGTCATGCTTGCAAAAGAATTGGACTGTGATGAGGAAACGGCTGAAAAATATTATTACATAGCTCTCCTCCATGACATAGGAAAGGTCGGAGTACCGTCGGAAGTTCTCAATAAACCCGGAAAACTTACCGATGAAGAATTTGATATTATCAAATCACATACGGAACTCGGCTATGAAGCACTGAAAAATATCCGTATCATGCCCGAGCTTGCTCTCGGTGCACAGGCTCACCACGAACGTCCCGACGGAAAAGGATATCCCAATCATCTCAAGGGTGACGATATCCCCCGTGTCGCACAGATTATTGCAGTAGCTGACTGTTTTGATGCCATGTACTCAAATCGTCCTTACAGAAAACGAATGAATTTTGACAAGGCTGTGTCTATTATCAGAGAATGTGCGGGTACACAGCTTTCGGAAGATGTAGTGGCAGCTTTTTTGAAACTCGTTGAAAAGGGAGAATTTCGTGATCCCGAAGATAACGGAGGCGGTACTACCGAAAATATCGAAAATATCCGCAAATAATTCGGTGATTATCGGTAAAATGTTTGAATGGCTGTTTAAAAAATCCCCATTGACAAATTATATTTCATCTTTTATAATAAACACAATCAGTATTTACATCATTTGGTTTGATATCAAATGTGTCCGGCATGGCTCCGGACGGTCTTACATTCGGCACCATATCAGCGTTTGTCTGAGGTGTCTGCGGCACGGCACTTTCAAGTGTCAGTGCAACATTAACTGTTGTTCTGTAATGGCAGTTTTACGGCAGAGAGGTCTCTGCGATTGAGAATTAAAATTTTATACGGGATAACTATATTCAAACGGCTGTTAAAGCATACAAAGGTGCTTTAAACAGCCGTTTTTTGCTCTGTAAAATAGAGTGACAATGGATTTCGGTTCGGTGTCGCTCTTTTTTAATAAAAATTTTTAAGAAAGACGAGGTTTTACAAATGACCGAAACAATCA
>CADCDE010000069.1 GCA_902800065.1 uncultured Ruminococcus sp. | reverse complement strand
ATAACCGTGGGACACACGGGGATAGCTCGTTGATACTGTACAGGTTGCTGTACTTGAGCGAGAAGCCCCCACCTCTATAGGTGGGGGAGTATGTCACTTGACTACATTTGTGGGTGAGTTATTGAGGAAATCCCTGATATTATCTGCAACTATCTGCATGAGTCGCTGACGAGTCTCAACGGGAGCCCATGCAATGTGAGGTGTCATGATACAGTTTGGAGCATCCATCAGGATACAGTCCTCAATCATCGGTTCAACTGCAAGAGTATCTATACAGGCACCGCCTAAATGACCGTTTTTGAGATATTCATATAAATCAGTTTCGGACATTACACCGCCTCTTGCTGTATTGACGAACAAAGCACCCTGTTTCATTTTTGAGAAAGAATCTTTATTAAACATATTTTGGGATTCGTTATTGAGAGGACAATGTACGGAAATGATATCACTGTTTCGTAGAAGCTCATCAAAGCCGATTTGAGTTACACCTGGAATATTTTTCTGACTTCTGTTGTATGCAAGGACATTCATATTGAATGCAAGGGCGATTTTAGCGACAGCCTGACCAATAGCACCGAGTCCAACTATACCGAGAGTTTTTCCTGCAAGCTCATTCAGCGGATAGACGAATGGAGAAAATGTGGGACTGCGTTTCCATTTTCCGTCATGGACATATTTGTTATACTGTGAGGTTTTATTGAAGTGTTCGAGGATAAGTGCAAAGGTGTGCTGTGCAACAGCATTTGTCGAATATGAGCCTGCATTACATACAGTTATATTCATTTTATTGCAGTAGTCTATGTCAATGTTATTATAGCCTGTTGCGAATAAGCCGATATATTTCAGATTCTTCGCAAAACGGAGGCTGTATTCATTGAGAAGTGTCTTATTGCAGACAATGATATCGGCATCAGCAACGGCATCTGCAACCTGTTCATACTGCAAAAGACCGTATTCTTTGACTTCACCGAACTGTTTTAAAATATCCGCACTGACAAGACTGTCAACTACTGTCTGTGCATCCGTCAATACTATTTTCATTATACCACTCCCGAAAGAATTTTTTTCTTATATTATATATCCGTTCATGCCGAAAGTAAAGTATATTGAAGGGCAATTTCTTTTATGATATAATAATCATGGTGATGAATTATGATAAAGCACAATATGAAATTGGATTCAGTTCCGTTTGAGATGATAAAAAACGGAACTATAGTAAACGACAAAATAAATTGCTCTATGTCATTCCGAGCAAAGCGAGGAATCTTTTATGTCATTCCGAGCAAAGCGAGGAATCTTTGAAAGATTCTTCGTCACTTCGTTCCTCAGAATGACAAAAGGACATTTTCATTGACGTTTACTATAAAACCATTGAACTCCGTCTTTATGATGAAAAGAGAAGAAAAATAAATACAGGTGATATTATTGTTTTTACGAAGAATGACGGTACACTTGAAACGGTAAAAACAAAGGTAATTAATTTGTATGTTTTCGACTCGTTTGAAACATTGTATCAAAAATTACCGTTGGAAAAATGCGGATATACAAGTGAAAATATATCTTCTGCAAGGGCGGAGGACATGGAATATTATTACACAAAGTCACAGCAGAAAAAATACGGTGTGATAGGGATAGAGATTTCTTTGTTGGGGGAATGAAAAGATGAAAATAACGGCTTTGACGGAAAATACTTCAGTAAATGAAAATATCGGGGCAGAACACGGATTATCCCTGTACATAGAAACAGACGGACATAAAATACTGTTTGACATGGGACAGACAGATATGTTTGAAAGAAATGCAAAAACGCTTTGTATAGATTTGTCCGAGGTGGATATTGCTGTTCTGTCTCACGGACATTATGACCATGGTGGAGGTCTTGCACGATTCCTTGAAATTAATAAAAAAGCACCTGTATATGTCAATGAATATGCCTTTGAACCGCATTACAACGGAACTCAGAAATATATCGGTTTGGATATTTCGCTGAAAAATAACAGCCGTCTGATATTTACTTCAAATGTTTATAAGATAAATGACAGCATGACACTTTTTTCGTGCAATGAAAATAGGAAAAGTTATGATTTGGGCAGTTTCGGATTGAACATGATACAGGACGGCAAATTTATGCCTGATGATTTCAGACATGAACAGTATCTTCTGATAAATGAAAACGGAAAGAATGTACTTATCAGCGGTTGTTCGCATAAGGGAATTATGAATATTACGGAATGGTTCAAGCCTGATGTACTGATAGGCGGATTCCATTTTTCAAAGCTGGCATTGGATAAGACCTTGGAAAATTATGCTGAGACACTTGATAAATACAATACAAATTTTTATACCTGTCACTGTACGGGTATGGAACAATATGTATTCATGAAAAAATATATGTCACGTCTGGAATACCTTTCGGCAGGGCAGGAAATTATTATTTGATAATGATTATCCCTTATTGCAGTTCAGATATGCAATAAGGGATTTTATCATGTCAGACAGCCGACGAAAGTGTCGGTGTATCTTCCTTGTCTCTGAAAAGCAGTGATATGCACCATATAGCTGAAAGTGCAACAAGTGTATAAATTATTCTGCTGACGATACCTGTCTGTCCTCCGCATATCCATGCAACAAGATCAAATTGGAATATACCGACAGACCCCCAGTTAAGACCGCCGATTATAAGCAGTATCAATGAAAGTTTATCAAGCATTTTTTTATAACCTCCTTAAATCAGGATAGTTATATTATTATCTTTATTTAAAAAAATTATTCATTCTTTCAGAGGTACATGGCACATTTTTTGAAAACCTTCATGGCAGTTTTAAGATGCTTGTACACAGTCGTAGGCTTTATGCCTATTCTGACAGCGATATCCTTTACCTTCATATTTTCAAAATATTTCATTGTGATACAATCCTTTTGTCTTTCGGTCAGTTCATTTTCAATGGCGACTTTTACTATCTGTTTCATACGCTTTATTTTTGGATTTTCAGTATTATCGTTTTCAAAAAAATTACGGAATGAAAAATAATCAAGCTTTTCGGCTTCAAACGGAGTTTCTCGTCTCAAAAAACAATCCCCTTTCTTTTCAGAAGGTCATCGCCTGTGTGCATACAGTCAAGATACATCTGATATAACCCTCCTATACGCAAATGTATTTCTTTAAGCTGTTCGGCAGGGGCGGTGATAAGAGAATTTTTCAATTCAGCTATTTTTTCCTTTATCTTTCCTGCACTTTCAAAATATTCCTCGGCCCATTCTTTATAAGTCATTTCTGTTCTCCTTTCCACACTATAAGTGTATCGAAAATGTAAAAATATAAACGAACTGCTGTTACACAATTCGTTGCTCGTTTTTTGTAATTACAAGTATAACCGATTTTTTGAAAAAATCAAGAGTTAAATTAAAAATCGTCTTATTGCACAAAATGTGTGCTGATGATTTTGGTAAAACGCTGAAAAAAATTTTTTACTTGCATATGACACATGATGTGTGTTATAATACTATAAAATAAATATTTAAAGAAAGAGGTTTTATTTTATGAACGATAATACTTTGGGTTCAAGAATAAGAAAGTTGAGAAAAAAGAATTATATGAGTCAGGCGGAGCTTGCCAAAAAAATAGGTGTTTCTGCATCTGCCATAGGTATGTATGAACAGAACAGACGTACTCCCGACAACGACACCTTGAGGGAATTTTGCGAGATTTTCGGAGTAACTTCGGATTATCTCTTGGGATTGTCTTTGAGTTCTGAGCGTAAGTATGATGTCAGTGAAGTGCTTGACGATTATTCGAAAAAGCTCTCAGAGCAGGAAAGCCTTATGTTTGATGGTGAGCCCCTTAATGAAGACGAAAGAAAACAGGTTTTGCAGACTATTGAATATGTTGCCAGATTAGCTGAAAGACTATCGACTGAATGAAACGGGGGAATTTTATTGATCAAAATCCAGAATAGGGTAAAAGAACTGACAGAAGAACAGGGTACGGCGGAACCTGAGAATATTTGTGAAAACATGGGAATAATAGTTTTATCCTTTGATCTTCCCGAAAGGGTAAACGGGTTTACAATGAAACAACACGGGATATGGTTCATAGTTCTTAATAATATGCTTAATGATGACCAGAGGCGTTTTACTACAGCACATGAGCTTGGTCATATAATCCTGCACGGATGTACCAATTCGATAAATCTGAGCTGTAATACGGGATTTTGTGTTTCAAGATATGAGAGAGAGGCAGATCTGTTTGCAGCATATCTTTTGCTGCAGGCAGAATATGACCAGTATGTTGACTATGAAACTCTCACAGTTGATCAGGTCTCACAAATAACCCATATTCCGCAGTCAAAAGTAGATAAATTATTTTTTTAGGGTGGTGTATATGATCGGGCTGTTTTTGAAATATAACGGAAGCTACGGGGATTACGGTTTTGAGGTACTTGATGAAACTGCATATACAAAATACACAGTTTCCGTTAAAACTGAAAAAAATAAGCAGAAAGTCATAATAGAAAACCTTAATAAACAGAAAATTGCGGAGATATTCAATAAAAACATTGTATTCAGATATTTTTCCATAAAATGTACAGGACGGTTTTATATCCTTTTTCCTGTTCTGAAGGAATATTTTGAGTTTATAATATACGGAAGTACTTACAGATTTGCAGGGGATATATCTCAGGGAAATTTTTCTTTGATAGATGTTGACAAAAGTCCGATAATGACTCAGAAAAAATGCTGGGGAAAATGCGGCGAGGGCTTTGAAATCAATATATATAACGAGGAACAGGAAATTTTTTCGATATGCTGTGCGATATGTGCGGCAATGTATATGACTGCATCCGATACAAAAACTCAAATGGTGGGAGATGCATAAAAATAAATTCGGTAAATTTCTTATACCTTGTGTGGTGAATGTATTGAAGGATATAAAAATTCTTGAAAGTGTTTTCAAGGGCAATTCAAAAGGCTATGGGAATATTATATTTCCTGTATCTGCAGGAACTGCATTATATAATAAAAATGATATTGTTCTTTCCATGCATGACAATGACGGAGATAATATTTCAAATAAAAATCCGAGCTATTGTGAATTGACGGTTCAGTATTGGGCATGGAAAAATTTGCGGTGCGATGTATGCGGAATTTTTCATCAAAGACGTTTCCTTGATCTTTCGGGGATAAACAAAAGATATCCTTACAGGATAGCAAAACAGCCTGATGAAATTACCCTGCAAAAAGCAGGACTGTCTTATCAGGCAGTCTGTGAATTGACGGATAAATACAGTGTTATTGCAAACAGGCGTGAAAATCTTTATGAAAGCGTTGAAACATTCTATAACAGGAATGACCGTCAGAACTTTGATGATATAGGACTCCTGAAGGATATTATCAAAGAAAAATATTCTGAATATTATCCGTCAGCCGAAAAATATTTCAAGGGTACTTATTCATATTTTTGCAATGTTTTTATAATGGATAAAAAGATGTTTGACTGTTACAGTGAATGGCTGTTTGATATCCTCTTTGAATACGAAAAACGCAAGCCTGAAAATTTATTTTATCCCCGTGAAATGGGAAAATTAGGTGAAAGGCTTTTCGGTATATATATGACTTATATCAAAGATAATACGGATATTTCATATAGCGAACTTCCAAGAATACATTTTTCAAGTATAAACGGAACTACAATGAAAAATCTCTCCTTTAACAAATATCTTTATTATATTTGTCCCCCGGGAACAAAGCGGAGAGCATTTTTGCGTAAATTAAAAAAATAGATATACAGAAAGGATAGTTTTACTATGTACGATTATTTGGTTGTCGGAGCAGGACTTTTTGGTGCGATATTTGCACACGAAGCCAACAAGAGAGGCAAAAAGGTTCTTGTTATCGACAAAAGAGATCATATCGGCGGAAATATCTACTGTGAAAAAATAGAGGATATAAATGTTCATAAATACGGTGCACATATATTCCATACAAATGACAAGAAAGTCTGGGAATATATCAATCAGTTTGCCGAGTTCAATAATTATATCAATTCACCTGTCGCTGTATATAAGGATGAATTGTATAATCTGCCGTTCAATATGAATACTTTCAGCCGTCTGTGGAATATAAAAACTCCCGATGAGGCTAAAAAGATAATCGCTGACCAGATAGCAGACCTTGACATTGATGAACCAAAAAACCTTGAAGAACAGGCTCTTAAGCTTGTCGGACGTGATGTTTACGAAAAGCTCATCAAGGGATATACCGAAAAGCAGTGGGGACGTTCATGCACAGACCTGCCTGCATTTATAATAAAAAGACTGCCTTTGAGATTTACCTTCGACAACAACTATTTCAATGCACGCTATCAGGGAATACCTATGGGCGGTTATACCCCTATCATAGAAAAAATGCTTGACGGCATAGATGTACTTACCGATACAGATTACTTTGAATGGATAAAAACAAATGCTGATAAAGTCAAAAAGACTGTTTTCACAGGTCAGATAGACCAGTTCTTTGATTATAAATTGGGTGTTCTCGAATACCGTTCCGTTAGATTTGAAACTGAAGTCCTCGATACGGACAATTTCCAGGGAAATGCGGTTGTCAATTATACTGAAAGGGAAGTTCCATATACAAGAATCATTGAACACAAGCATTTTGAGTTCGGTACACAGCCCAAAACTGTTATTTCAAGGGAATATTCATCAGAATGGAAGCCTGGAATCGAACCGTATTATCCCGTGAACAACGATAAAAATAACGCTCTCTATGAAGAATACAAGAAATTAGCCGATGCAACTCCAAATGTTATATTCGGAGGACGCCTGGGCAATTACAAGTATTATGATATGGACAAGGTCATAGACGTTGCCCTTACAGCAGTTAAAGATGAATTCGGAGAGTAATATTTTAAGAAACATCATTTTTCCGAAAGAAAATATCTGCCCGAAAACCGAACTGTATTACAGGACGGATTCGGGCAATATCTCGGAAAATATGCTCAATATCCGTGGAACAGCAGTCTTTGATACCTATTTCAACTCTTTTCCAATCGGAAAATATCTGGAATACTGCACATTTTCAGGACTGTATCTCAAGCTGAAGGTATGCGGTATTTTTATTTTGAGGATATTCGGAGTAAATAAAAATCAGGAAACCCTTGTTATTGAAAAAAATATCAGTGCCAAAAATATAATTGAAGATATCACGGATATTTCAAACTGCATTGAAAAGGATTTCTCACAGATATATTTTTCTCTCGAAAGCGAAAACGGAATTTTATACGGTGGAAGTTTTTTTTGCAAATCAGATAATTTTCATCATATAAATACAGCGGTTGTTATATGCACGTTCAAAAGAGAAAAATTTTTGCTGAAAAATCACTGTGAGATATGCAAATATCTAGAAGCTCAGGATATTTTGAATAAAGATAATATCCATTTTTATATAGTCGATAACGGGAAAACTCTTGATAAAAATGTCATTGAAAATGCTTATACCACTCTTATTCCGAACTCGAATACAGGCGGAAGCGGTGGTTTTACAAGGGGATATTATGAAGCCCTGCACAGCGGAAATGATTACACGAATATATTATTCATGGATGATGATATAGTACTTGACTGTGAAATGCTTGTCAGAATTTACGGTATCCTTACGACAGAAAAAGACAGAAATCTTGCCATAGGCGGTACTATGATAAAATTGAGCGATTTCATTACACAGCATGAGGCAGGTGCTTTATGGGACGGCAAGAGGCATATTTCTCTCGGACAGGGTACAGACCTTACCAAACGTGAAAATGTATTTGCAGAATATCCTCACTGTGATTACAATGCATGGTGGTTTTACTGTTTCCCGTCTGACTGGCAGTCAAGATACGGTTATCCGCTGCAATTCTTTATTAAAGAAGATGACATTGAATATTCTCTGAGATGTGCCGACAAAATAGCCGTTATGAACGGTATAGCCGTATGGCATGATGATTTTGAGGGAAAATATGATGGCTTTCAGGAGTATTATATAAAAAGGAATGAGCTTATCATGACATCTGTTAATAATCAGAGAGCATATCCCTTTTTTCAGGTGGAAAAGCTGATAAAATGTGTCATGCGTCAGGTGGCATATCAGAGATATTTTTTGGCGGATATAGTCATAAGAGCTTATGACGATTATCTCAAGGGCTGGGAAAATTTCAAAAATACCGATACGGAAAAATTAAATACAGAGCTTATGAACTCCTGTCAGAAGCTGATTAATGATGAAGAACTGAAAAAATACAGTGTGTATTTTGATAAAGATAAATATGAATATGCACTGAATGAGCAAAAACAGTTGTTTAAACAGATAATTACATTCAACGGATATTTCATTCCGAAATT